>NZ_CP028414.1:1530606-1868883 GCF_000148585.2 Streptococcus mitis NCTC 12261 | reverse complement strand
GTTGGGGATAAAATCAGAAACTATTGATTTATGAAGCTTTTTTTTGAAAAAAATAGTGGATAACCTTGTGAGATAAAAAAATAAAAGAACAGCCTTATTTCAGGCTGTTGATAATTCTACTGTATTCTTCTTGGTTTGAGAAAGCAATAATGATTTTTCCACTATCTTTTTTAGACAGTTTGATTTCTACATCTAATCCGAGTATTTTTTTTAACTGTTCTTCTTCATTTTGTATGAAATAATCATTTTTTTGCAGTTTCTTTTGTTTTTTCTCTGTCAGAAGAGCTTCTAACTTCCTTACAGAAATGTCTTCTTCTATAATTCGTTGAAAGAAATAGTCTTGTTGTTCCTTATTCAACCCAACTAGCGAACGCGCATGGGCTTGTGATAGTTGGCCATTTTCTACTTCTGAAAGGATCTGTTCTGGCAAGGACAGCAAGCGAATAGAGTTGCTGATATAAGGACGAGACTTGCCCATTTTATCTGCAATTTCAGCATGGGTAAATCCTTTCTCTACAAGAGATTCATAGGCGCGTGCTTCTTCTATTGGATTTAAATTTTCTCTTTGCAAATTTTCAATGATGGACTGGACCATCATCTCTTGATCTGAAAGCTGTTTAACAACAGCTGGGATATACCTTAGACCAGCTAAAAGTGAAGCCCGATAGCGTCTCTCTCCTGCAAGGATTTCATAACCAATAACAGGAGATTGACGAACAATAATCGGTTGAATGACCCCATTTTCTTTGATAGACTGTGCTAGTTCATGTAGTTTTTCTCCATCAAATTCTTTTCGAGGTTGATAGGGATTTTTCTGTATATCTGTGATAGAAATCATTTCAAATTTTTCCATGATTCTACACTAACACATCTTTTATCTTATGTAAAGCTTTCTTTACATAGATGTCAATTAAGATTCTAAATCACCTGAACTCTTGTCAAGTTTAATAGATGTAGTTTCTTCTTTACCGTTACGATAGTAAGTTATTTTAATGGTATCTCCGATAGAATGATTGTAAAGAGCACTTTGTAAGTCTGTTGATGAAGCAATTTCCTTGTCATCTACTTTTGTAATAACATCGTATTTTTCAAGGTGACCATTGGCAGGCATATTACTTTGCACAGAACGAACAACTACACCAGATGTTACATTGCTTGGAATATTCAGTCTTCTAATATCACTTGTATTAATATTTGAGAGATTGACCATTTGAATTCCCAAAGCTGGACGAGTAACTTTTCCGTTCTTTTCCAACTGTTCAATAATATTGATAGCATCATTTGCAGGGATTGCAAAACCAAGACCTTCTACAGATGTTCCTCCATTTGTGGCAATTTTACTTGAGGTAATTCCGATAACCTGTCCTTGAATATTGATTAGTGGGCCACCAGAGTTACCTGGGTTAATAGCAGTATCAGTTTGGATGGCTTTTGTAGAAATGGCTTGTCCATCTTCAGATTTTAAAGATACATTTCGATTAAGACTAGATACGATACCTTGAGTGACAGTATTAGCATATTCAGAACCTAATGGGCTACCGATGGCAATAGCAGTTTCTCCTACGGTTAACTTGCTAGAATCACCAAATTCAGCTACTGTTGTCACTTTTTCTGAAGAGATTTTGACGACAGCAATATCAGAGAAAGTATCAGCTCCGACGATTTCTCCAGGTACTTTAGTTCCATCTGACAAACGAATATCTACTTTGCTGGCACCATTTATAACGTGATTGTTGGTGACGATGTAAGCTTCTTTATCATTCTTTTTATAAATAACCCCAGATCCTTCACTAGAGATTTGCTGAGAATCTGTGTCAGTATCATCATTACCAAATACGCTATTTTGTCTGTTTGCTGAATAAGTAATAACAGAAACAACGGCATCTTTTACTTTGTTAACAGCCTGTGTTGTTGAATTTTCATTCTTATAGGCAGTCTGTGTAATAGTACTATTGTTGTTAGAGGTACTTTCAGTACTTTTTTGAGTTAGTTGGTTTATTGAAAAGCTACCCAAGGCTCCACTAAAAAAGCTAATGACGATAACGACTAATAATTGAAACCCTTTTTTGTAAAATGTTTTTAAATGTTTCATATTTGCCTCCATATTTTTGAATTACTGAAAGTATAAACTGACTAGCTTAATTATAACTTAAACACAAAAGTTTTACACAGATTGTGGATAACTTTAAAAAATCTGTGGTTTTCTCGGCTAAAATTAACCTTTTATTTTGTGAATAAGATGTGAAAAAATAGAGAATATGTTAGAATAGAGTCATGAAAATTAAAGTTGTAACAGTTGGGAAACTGAAAGAAAAGTATTTAAAAGATGGTATTGCAGAGTATTCAAAACGAATTTCTCGATTTGCTAAGCTTGAAATGATAGAGCTGGCAGATGAAAAAACACCAGATAAGGCCAGTGAATCAGAAAATCAAAAGATTTTAGAAATAGAAGGTCAGAGAATTTTATCAAAAGTTGGTGACCGTGATTTCGTGATTGTGTTGGCTATCGAAGGGAAAACTTTCTCCTCAGAAGAATTTAGTAAACAATTAGAAGAAGCTTCTATAAAAGGATTTTCTACTCTTACATTTATTATTGGAGGGAGTCTGGGACTAGCACAGGATGTAAAAAAGAGAGCCAATCTCTCTGTTAGTTTTGGTCGTTTAACCTTGCCCCATCAGTTAATGAGACTAGTCCTTGTTGAACAAATCTATCGAGCTTTTACAATACAGCAGGGCTCGCCCTATCATAAATAGAAAATTGACTTTCAATTGAATTTTTGGTAGAATAGCTGTATTAGGTCTCATAGCTCAGCTGGATAGAGCATTCGCCTTCTAAGCGAACGGTCGCAGGTTCGAATCCTGCTGGGATCAATATAGTAGCAAAGCTGGGAATTTTCCCGGCTTTTTTCTTAAAAAAGTACACTTGGGGAGAAAAAAATGACAGTTGAGAGAATTTTATCTAAAACGAAATTCCATTTTGTATAATAGTTTTTGTAAGTTAGTTTACAAGAAAAAAACATTTTAGGAGATTTTATTATGAAAAACACAGTTAATTTAGATAAGTTTGTAGAATTGAAGGAAAAAGACTTGCAAAATATTCAAGGTGGGGAGATAAGGCAAACACATAATATTTTCTTTAATTTCTTTAAAAGAAGATAAAGGAGTGGAATAATGGATTTTCTTGCAGTATTAGTTGTGATATTACATATTTTTATTATTAGTAAAAGTTACTATTTAATATGTAAAAATAAAATAAATATAAAAGAACTATGCTTTTTTGGTGGTTATACATTCCTAGTAGAATCAGTATTTGAACTTTCCTTTTATTTTATATACTTAGATGGATTAGGAATTGAAAAATTTTTATTTCCTTTGGTATTATATTCATATTTTAGATTTATTAAAAAGTATGAGAAGTATAGAGGAGTATTCTTAAGTTTACTACTATCCCTTTTATATAATAGCACTCATACCTTTCTATCCGTAACTTTATCCTCTATAATAGGAGATGATACTGCCCTACAATATCATAGTCTATTCTTTTTAGTTGTAGTGGCGTTGACTTATGTTGTTATCGTAACAATCATTCGTTATTTCCATTTGGAACTAAACTATTTTGACAAAGATTATCTCTATCCTTTCTTGAAAAAAGTCTTTTTTGCTTTACTACTTCTACATGTTGTATCTTTCATTTCAGATATGGTAAGTACGATTAAACATTTGAATAGTTTTGGAAGTATTTTATCATCTATTGTCTTTATCTCTTTACTTTTGACCTTTTTTGCAATGAATTCGCATAAAGAAAAAATGGAGAAAGAGATTGCTTTGAAGCAGAAGAAATTTGAACAGAAACATTTACAGAATTATACAGATGAAATTGTCGGACTGTATAATGAAATCCGTGGTTTTCGACATGACTATGCCGGGATGCTTGTCAGCATGCAGATGGCAATTGATAGTGGTGATTTACAGGAAATTGACAGAGTTTACAATGAAGTTTTGGTCAAAGCAAATCACAAACTGCGTTCAGATAAGTATACTTACTTTGACTTGAACAACATAGAAGATTCAGCTTTACGAAGTTTGGTTGCTCAGTCAATTGTCTATGCTCGAAATAATGGTGTAGAGTTTACACTGGAAGTAAAAGATAAGATTACCAAGCTCCCAATTGAACTATTGGATTTGGTTCGTATCATGAGTGTTTTATTGAACAATGCTGTAGAAGGATCAGCTGATAGCTATAAAAAACAAATGGAAGTAGCAGTTATTAAGATGGAAACCGAAACAGTTATTGTGATTCAGAATTCATGTAAAATGACGATGACTCCTTCAGGAGATCTATTTGCCTTAGGATTCTCCACTAAGGGAAGAAATCGCGGAGTAGGCTTAAATAATGTGAAAGAACTACTAGATAAATACAACAATATTATTTTAGAAACAGAGATGGAAGGCAGTACATTTAGACAAATTATTAGGTTTAAGAGGGAATTTGAATGAAAGTTTTAATTTTAGAAGATGTTATTGAACATCAAGTGAGACTAGAGAGAATATTGGATGAAATTTCGAAAGAATCGAATATTCCAATATCATACAAGACAACGGGAAAAGTTCGTGAGTTTAAGGAATATATCGAAAATGATGAAGTAAACCAGCTTTATTTTCTAGATATTGATATTCATGGAATTGAGAAAAAAGGGTTTGAAGTTGCTCAGTTTATTCGTCATCACAATCCTTACGCTATTATCGTCTTTATCACCAGTCGATCAGAGTTTGCGACTCTAACCTATAAATACCAGGTATCAGCCTTAGATTTTGTTGATAAGGATATCAATGATGAGTTGTTTAAGAAGAGAATTGAGCAAAATATCTTCTACACGAAGAGTATGTTACTTGAAAATGAAGATGTTGTAGATTATTTTGACTACAATTACAAGGGAAATGATTTAAAAATTCCTTACCATGATATTTTGTATATTGAAACGACAGGTGTCTCTCATAAATTACGCATTATTGGTAAGAATTTTGCCAAAGAGTTTTACGGTACCATGACAGATATTCAGGAAAAGGACAAACATACTCAGCGATTTTATTCTCCTCATAAGTCATTTTTGGTAAATATAGGCAATATCAGAGAAATTGATCGAAAAAACTTAGAAATTGTTTTCTATGAAGACCATCGTTGTCCTATTTCAAGATTAAAAATTAGAAAATTAAAAGATATTCTAGAGAAAAAATCTCAAAAGTGATTGACAATTAGTAAGAAATTGATATAATGGTTATATCTGCTACAGATAGAAGGTCCGTTGGTCAAGGGGTTAAGACACCGCCTTTTCACGGCGGTAACACGGGTTCGAATCCCGTACGGACTATTTTATCCGCCATAGCTCAGTTGGTAGTAGCGCATGACTGTTAATCATGATGTCGTAGGTTCGAGTCCTACTGGCGGAGTATAGATAAAAGGGAACACAGTGTTGTTCCCTTTTTTGCATCAATTCGTATCACCAAGCATCTTCATGAGGAAGTCTGTTATTTCTTGAGGACTTTCTTTTTTTCCATGTGCAATCCAAGTTTGGCAAACACCAAAAAGTGCGTGAGTTAGATAGATGCTACTGTATTCTAATTCAGTGGTATTGAGATTCAGTTGTATAAATCGTTTTTGTAAATCTGTACTGAGCATGATATGAAGTTTATTTCTTAAGAAATTTTGGATTTCTTTAGTCCCATTTTCAGAAAGAAGGGCAGCTAGAAGTGGTTCTGACTCTAGATATTCAAATACTTCTAGAATAGCATCTCTTTTGTGATGAGCATGTTTTTGAAAAATATATTCAAATGTATGAAATAGCTTGCTTTGATAGTGCTCAATCATATCATACTTATCCTTATAGTGAGTATAGAAGCTGGAACGACTAATTCCAGCTTTTTCTGCTAGCTTGACAGTAGAAATTTGATCAAATGGCTGTTCCATGAGTAATTGTACCATAGCATTTTCAATAGTTCGCTTTGTTTTTAAGCGTTTGTTACTTTCTTGCATATTTCCTCCTTGTAAACAAATTAGACTATATGTCTAAAAATGGATTTTTTATCTTGTAATTTAGATTTTTTAATGTATAATCTATTATATCAAAATTTTAGACAATATGTTTAAAAAAGGAGAAACTATGTTTAAAGAATGGAAAGCAATTTTTAAAAAACCAACCTTTATTATTGTCATGATAGGAATTTCTCTTATTCCCGCTCTGTACAATATCATATTTTTATCCTCAATGTGGGATCCATATGGTCAAGTGTCTGACTTACCTGTGGCAGTTGTCAATAATGATAAAGAGGCCTCTTATAATGGTAATAGCATGTCTATAGGAAAAGACATGGTGTCTAATTTAGAGCAAAATAAATCATTGGATTTTCATTTTGTAGATGAAGAAGAAGGTAAGAAGGGTCTAGAAAACGGTGATTATTATATGGTAGTCACTTTGCCAAGTGACTTGTCTGAAAAAGCAGCTTCTATTTTAACGGATCACCCTGAGCAAATGCAAATCGATTATCAGACTTCAAGTGGTCATAGCTTTATTGCCAGCAAGATGAGTGATTCTGCAATGACACAATTAAAGCAGAGTGTTTCTACCAATGTAACCGAGACCTATACTAAAGCTTTATTCAACAAAATGGTCGATTTAAAGGATGGTATGAGTCAAGCAGCTTCTGGAAGTGAAAAACTAACTGATGGAGCGAATCAGTTAGTGGCAGGAAGTCAAACATTAACTATTAACCTAAACTCTTTAGCAGCTTCAAGTTTAACATTTTCAAATGGAACGGAGCAGTTTACTAAAGGATTATCCTCTTATGTCTCTGGTGTTGAACAACTTCATCTTGGCTTAGGGAATTTTAATAGTGGTTTAGTTACATATACTGGTGCAGTGAGTCAATTAGATAGTGGGTTAGGTCAATTATCTTCTAAAAGCCCTGAATTAGTGAGGGGAATTAATCAATTATATACTGGTGTAGAATCTTATACTGGCGGTGTTTCTAAGCTCAATGCTGGTCTTAATCAATTTTCATCTGGTGTTAGTGCCTATACAAATGGAGTGGGAAATCTTGCAACAGGTGCTAATCAGTTATCTAATCAATCAGCTACACTTCGAATGGGTGTGGAGCAATTAAGTGAAGGGATTCAACAACTTTCTAGCAAGTTAGATACTTCGTCTGA
The DNA here is from genome assembly GCF_000148585.2 of Streptococcus mitis NCTC 12261. Taxonomy (NCBI): domain Bacteria; kingdom Bacillati; phylum Bacillota; class Bacilli; order Lactobacillales; family Streptococcaceae; genus Streptococcus; species Streptococcus mitis. Next base: position 1,861,679 of record NZ_CP028414.1, on the reverse strand, counting down.
GCAAAAAGATCAAATTAATAAATTATCTTCTGGTTTGAATCAGTTAAATCAAGCTATTCAAAATATTGATGTTGGAGATACAAAACAATTAGATTCTGTTTTATCAAGTATAGTATCTCTTTCTAATCAAATGTTAGCAAGTGTTCAGTCTGATAAAGCGACTACATTAGCCAATATTCAATCGACAGCAGCTTATCAATCATTGACAAGTGAGCAACAAGCTGAGATAAGCGCTTCTGTATCTCAAAATTCGACTGATAGTATTCAATCGGCTCAGTCAATTGTAGCTTTAGCTCAAGGTTTACAGGGAAGTTTGGAAAACTTACAAAATCAGTCTTTTAATCTTTCGACTTTAAAAAATCAAGCTAATCAAGTATTACCTATCGCTTCTAGTTCTTTGACAGAATTGTCAAGTGGATTAACAGAGATACAAGGAGCTGTTGCTAGCAAATTAGTTCCTGCCAGTCAGTCTATTACATCAGGTGTAAATGCATATACTGCAGGTGTTGATAAAGTTTCTCAAGGCGCAAGTCAACTAAGTGAAAAGAATTCCACCTTGACAGGTAGTTTGGACCAATTAGTTTCAGGCTCAACTACCTTGACACAAAAATCTTCTAACTTGACAGCAGGAGTTGGTCAATTAGTTGAAAAAACTCCAGAATTAGTGTCTGGTATTGAAAAATTATCAACTGGCTCTAACCAATTGAATCAAAAGAGTCAAGAATTGATAGCAGGAGTTGATAAATTGCAATCAGGCTCTAGCCAACTAGCTGACAAATCCAGTCAGTTAATTTCAGGTGCTTCTCAATTAGAAAGTGGAGCTAATAAATTGGCAAATGGAGCTGGGAAACTAGCAGAAGGTGGAACAAAGTTAACTTCTGGCTTGGAAGGTTTACAGACAGGAGTTGCTTCTTTAGGACAAGGATTGAGTAATGCCAGTGATCAACTCAAATCAGCATCTACGGAATCTAAAAATGCAGAGATTTTATCAAATCCTCTCAGTCTTTCCAAAACAGACAATGATCAAGTTCCTGTAAATGGAGTTGCAATGGCTCCTTATATGATATCAGTTGCTCTTTTTGTTGCAGCAATATCAACAAATATGATCTTTGCGAAGCTGCCTTCAGGACGTCATCCGGAGAGTCGTTGGGCTTGGTTGAAATCTCGAGCAGAAATAAATGGTATTATAGCTGTTTTGGCAGGAATTTTGGTATATGGAGGAGTTCATCTTATTGGTTTAACTGCAAATCATGAGATGAGAACATTTATTCTCATTATCCTAACAAGTTTAGTATTCATGTCCATGGTGACCGCTTTAACAACATGGAATAGCCGTATAGGAGCTTTCTTTTCTCTTATTTTGCTTTTATTACAGTTAGCATCAAGTGCAGGTACTTACCCACTTGCTTTGACAAATGATTTCTTTAGAGCCATTAATCCTTGGTTACCAATGAGTTATTCAGTTTCTGGATTACGAGAAACAATCTCTATGACAGGAAATATTCATCATCAAGTCATTTTCCTTTCTGTGATACTAGTACTATTTATTGGTTTAGGTATGCTAGCCTATCAGCCTAAGAAAATGGAAGAAGATTAAAAAAATCGACCAACTGGTCGATTTTTTATGCCTTAGATGACTTTTGTCTGTGATTATAGATTCCAAATAGTAAGAGAGAAGTAAAGGAACAGATTGCTCCAGTAATAAAACCATTGGGAATGAAGGAAAGTGTAATAGTTCCTTTCCCCTTGGGAACGTCAACTTTCATAAATCCAGTTTGAGCTTGTTTAATTTCTATTTTCTTACCATCTTGGTAGGCAGACCAACCTTTGTCATAAGGAATGGTGAAGAAAATAGATGTATCTTGTTGGACATCATATGTAGCAAAAACCTTGTTTTTAGAAGTTGATACTGTTACAGGTTGTTCTTTGATTTTTTGAATAGCCTCAGTTAAAGTTTGGGTATCTAAACGATAGAAGGTAGGAGATTCAAATGATACTTGTGAATTTCCAGGGAAACTAACATTGATATTGAAAGTTTTTTTCTCTTTTGTATATCCTAGATTAAAGAAGGAGAAGGCATTATCAGTTGTAAAAGTCTTTTTTTCACTATTTACAAGGATGTCAACCTTCTTTTGTTTATCATTAGAAAAGTGAAGGTTTGTGAAAGAAAGATAAACTTGGCTGTTTTCTGGCACTTCAATTTGATACTGGATTGCTGCATCCTCATTTGAAGAACTTGTAACACTAATCAAATCATCAGTATTTTCGGTTTTTTCATAAAGGATTGGAGAAAAATAATCAAAATCGACGTTAGCAAGTTGATTTAAAAACGAGGCTTGATTATCTAAAGTATGTTCATTGAACTTGACATCATTGTAAACAAATTGACTAGCAAATGCAATCGGAAGAGAGAATTGATTTTCATATAGGGCAAGATTATCTTTTTGATAGATATCTTTAAAACCATACTTATCAATAGGGTTGTCTGAGATATTGTACTGGATACCAAATAAACTATCAGCCAAAATACTATTATTTGCATAGCGGAGATTGAGATTAGTCCCAGAGGATTTAAACCCAAGTTTATCCAAAGTAGAGCTTGCTGAACGATTTCGAACAGATGAAAATTGAGAGATTCCATTGTAGTTGAATTTCATACTGTCATTTCCTGTCTGAGTTTGTAGTTTTTCAGTACGAGTAAATTGATTTCCAATATCTGTTGAGAAAGATTCCATAGCTGGGATATCTCGATTATATGAACTTCGAGAAGCAAAACCCCATTCTTTAGCAATTCCGTCCATTTGAGATGAAGCATTTAAACTCATTTCAACCATTATAAATAAAGAGATTAGAATGGCAAATAGATTTACAGAGATAAACTTTTTGATAACTGCAAGGAGTAAAAGCGAATAGACAACCAAAAATTCAAGAGTAAGCAGAATATTCAAATCTGTTAAAAAAGAATAATGCGATTTTAGATAGATGGTAGCTAAAAATCCTGTTACTATAAGAAAAAGCGAAACTAAAAAATTCCAGATTTTAATTTCTTTCAGACGATTTAAGACTTCCGCTGCTGTGTAAATTAACAAGGTAGAGAAAATCCAAGCATAGCGATGTAAAAACATGTTTGGAGTATGCATGCCTTGCCAAAATAAATCAAGAACTTCAATATAAAAGCTTGCAATTAGAAATGTAAAGAAGATTGCATAGATAAGTTTCACATGAAACTTAATAGATTTCAGCGTAAAAAATAAAATGGTCAAAATAAAGGGAAGTAGTCCAACAAAAATCATTGGGATGGCCCCATACTTTGTTGTATCAAAGGAACCGATGAATTGCTTAGCAAAAAGATCAAGATACCAGCTACTTTCAGTTTGAAACTTTGTAACTTCAGTCAATTTTTCCCCATGTGTCTGTAAATCAAACAGAGTAGGAAGAATCAGAATCAAACTAGCCATACCAGCTAAAACAGAGGTGATTATGAAATCAAGAAAAGATGATTTTCGGGTTTTAAAGTCCCAAGAAATTTGACAGAGATACCAGAAAATAAGAAACAATGCTGTCATATAGCCAAAATAATAGTTTTGGATAAATAAGATTGACAGACTTGTAAAGTACAATAGGAATTTCTTTTTAGTGATGAGTATCTGTAAACCAGTTATAATTAAAGGAATCAAGATAAAAACATCTAGCCAGGTTTTTATCTCTAATTGACTGACAGTGAAACTCATCAGAGCATAGGAAGTAGATAAAGCTAGTTTTAAAGGATTAGGAATCGATTGAAATAATTTATTTAAACTAAAGTAAGTTGACAGTCCAATCAATCCAAATTTTAAGAGAGTTGTCAGATAGACAGCATCTGGCATATTAGTTAGATCAAAAAAGTAAACTAGTGGTGAAAGGAAACTACCCAAGTAATAACTAGATAGGGCATAGAAATTCAATCCGAGGCCACTTGTAAAGGTGTAGAACAAACTACCATTTCCGTGTAGGATATTTCTTAGAGCTATATCAAAAATAACGTATTGATGAAACCCATCTCCTAATAGTGGAGATGTATCGCTATTCCAGTAGATACCTTGAGATAGATATACTCCTATCATAATGATTATGGGAATGATGAAAGAAACAAAATAGGTCCAATATGTTTTAAAAAATAATTTCATGTTACCTCATAAAATGTTAGAAAACTCAGCTGGTTAACCCAACTGAGTTTTGAATTTTTTTAGTCTTTCCAAAGTTCTTTAACTTTTGCTTGTACTTCTGCATTCTCTAGGAATTCATCATAGGTTTCATCGATACGGTCAATGACGCCATTTTTAGACAAGACAATGATATGGTTGGCTAGAGTTTGAATAAACTCGTGGTCATGGCTGGCAAAGATGATTGATTCTTTAAAGTTTTTCAATCCATCATTCAAGCTTGAGATAGATTCCAAGTCCAAGTGATTGGTTGGATCATCAAGTACAAGGACATTTGATTTTAAGAGCATGAGTTTTGAAAGCATGACACGAACTTTTTCTCCCCCTGACAAGACATTTACAGGTTTGTTAACCTCATCTCCAGAGAAGAGCATACGGCCGAGGAAGCCACGTAGGAAAGTATTGTCATCTTCTTCTTTACTTGCGAATTGACGCAACCAGTCAAGGATTGACTCTCCTCCTGCAAAATCTGCCGAGTTATCTTTTGGCAAGTAAGAACGGCTAGTAGTTACTCCCCACTTGACAGTTCCTTCATAGTCAATGTCCCCCATGATTGCACGAATTAATGCAGTCGTTTGGATGTCATTTTGTCCAATAAGCGCTGTCTTATCACCTGGACGCAAGATAAAGCTGATATTATCTAAAATAGTCTCACCATCAATCTTTACAGTTAGATTTTCTACTGTCAAGAGATCATTACCAATCTCACGTTCCGCTTTAAAGTTGATAAATGGATATTTACGACTAGATGGTACAATTTCTTCAAGTTCAATCTTATCAAGCATTTTCTTACGTGATGTTGCTTGCCTTGATTTAGAAGCATTAGCAGAGAAACGAGCAACGAATTCTTGCAATTGTTTAATTTTTTCTTCTGCTTTAGCATTACGGTCTGCTAGCAATTTAGCAGCGAGTTCAGAAGATTCCTTCCAGAAGTCATAGTTTCCGACATAGAGTTTGATTTTTCCGAAGTCAAGGTCGGCCATGTGAGTACATACTTTGTTTAAGAAGTGACGGTCGTGTGATACTACGATAACGGTGTTATCAAAATCAATCAAGAAGTCTTCTAGCCATGTAATTGATTGGATATCCAAACCATTGGTCGGCTCGTCCAAAAGAAGGACATCTGGTTTACCAAAAAGTGCTTTGGCGAGGAGAACCTTTACTTTTTCACCGTTGGCCAATTCGCTCATATTTTGATAGTGCAATTCTTCTGGGATATTTAGGTTTTGAAGGAGTTGAGAGGCTTCACTTTCTGCTTCCCATCCCCCAAGCTCGGCAAACTCTCCTTCAAGTTCGGCAGCACGCACTCCATCTTCGTCTGAGAAATCTTCCTTCATGTAGATGGCATCTTTCTCTTTCATGATGCTATAAAGTTTTTCATTTCCCATGATAACAACATCAATGGCACGTTCATCTTCATAGTCAAAGTGATTTTGACGAAGAACAGAGAGACGTTCATCTGGACCAAGAGAGATGTGACCAGTAGTAGGTTCGATATCTCCAGCTAAAATTTTTAAAAAGGTTGATTTTCCGGCACCATTAGCACCGATCAATCCGTAAGTATTTCCTTCTGTAAATTTGATATTGACATCATCAAAAAGTTTGCGATCACTAAAACGTAGTGAAACATCAGATACTGTAAGCAATGTTTTTCTCCTATATATGTAATATATTTATTCTACTAGAAAATACGGAAATATTCAAATTTTTATCTATCAATTTTGTGTAAATTAAATTTACAGCATACTTTACACAAATCCGTAAATAGCAAGGCTGATTTATTTTGATAAATTACGGTTATTTCATTAAAAAAATGCTATAATTGAAGGGACTATATCGAAGGAGAACAAAATGACTAAACCCATTATTTTAACAGGAGACCGTCCAACAGGAAAATTGCATATTGGACATTATGTTGGAAGTCTCAAAAATCGAGTATTATTACAGGAAGAGGATAAGTATGATATGTTTGTGTTCTTGGCTGACCAACAAGCTTTGACAGATCATGCTAAAGACCCTCAAACCATTGTAGAGTCTATCGGAAATGTAGCTTTGGATTACCTTGCAGTTGGATTGGATCCAAGTAAATCAACTATCTTTATTCAAAGCCAAATTCCAGAATTAGCTGAGTTGTCTATGTATTATATGAATTTAGTGTCATTAGCACGTTTGGAGCGCAATCCAACTGTCAAGACAGAAATTGCTCAGAAGGAATTTGGAGAAAGCATTCCGACAGGATTTTTGGTTTATCCAATTGCACAAGCAGCTGACATCACAGCCTTTAAGGCCAACTATGTTCCTGTTGGGACAGATCAGAAACCAATGATTGAGCAGACTCGTGAAATTGTTCGTTCTTTTAACAATGCATATAACTGTGATGTCTTGGTAGAACCGGAAGGTATTTATCCAGAAAATGAGAGAGCAGGGCGTTTGCCTGGTTTAGATGGAAATGCTAAAATGTCTAAATCACTCAATAATGGTATTTATTTAGCTGATGATGCGGATACTTTGCGTAAAAAAGTGATGAGTATGTATACAGATCCAGATCATATCCGCGTTGAGGATCCAGGTAAAATTGAAGGAAATATGGTTTTCCATTATCTAGATGTTTTTGGTCGTCCAGAAGATGCTCAAGAAATTGCTGACATGAAAGAACATTATCAACGAGGTGGTCTTGGTGATGTGAAGACCAAGCGTTATCTACTTGAAATATTAGAGCGTGAACTTGGTCCTATTCGTGAGCGCCGTATCGAATTTGCTAAGGATATGGGAGAAGTTTATAATATGCTTCAAAAAGGTAGTGAAAGAGCGCGTGAAGTAGCAGGTCAAACCCTATCTGAGGTTAAAGGTGCAATGGGACTCAATTACTTTAACTAAGTTTATTTTACAAGAAACTATCATTTCTATCTCAAAGAAAAGATAGTTTTTTATTTACCCCTGTAATATTTGACAAATTTTTATAGAATGGTATGATAGATACAATATAAAAAGAGTCAAGCTCAAAAAGAAAGAAAAGAGGAAACTTCGAATGTCTAATTGGGACACTAAATTTTTGAAAAAAGGTTTTACCTTTGATGATGTATTGCTTATTCCAGCTGAAAGTCATGTGTTGCCTAACGATGCTGATTTAACAACTAAATTGGCAGATAATTTGACTTTAAATATCCCAATTATTACCGCTGCCATGGACACAGTTACAGAGAGTCAAATGGCCATTGCTATTGCTCGTGCAGGTGGTCTCGGAGTTATCCATAAAAACATGTCAATTGCTCAACAAGCAGACGAGGTTCGTAAGGTAAAACGTTCTGAAAATGGAGTTATTATTGATCCGTTCTTCTTGACGCCTGAACATACAATTGCTGAAGCAGATGAGCTTATGGGTCGTTATCGCATCAGTGGTGTTCCAGTTGTTGAAACACTTGAAAATCGTAAATTGGTTGGTATTTTGACAAACCGAGATCTTCGTTTTATTTCAGACTATAACCAACCAATCTCAAATCATATGACCAGTGAAAATCTTGTTACTGCTCCTGTAGGTACAGATCTTGCAACGGCTGAAAGCATTCTTCAAGAACACCGTATTGAAAAACTTCCGTTGGTAGATGAAGAAGGCCGTCTTTCTGGTTTGATTACTATCAAAGATATTGAAAAAGTTATTGAGTTTCCAAATGCTGCTAAAGATGAGTTTGGTCGTCTACTAGTTGCAGGTGCAGTAGGTGTTACTTCAGATACATTTGAACGTGCAGAGGCTCTTTTTGAGGCAGGAGCGGATGCGATTGTTATTGATACTGCACATGGTCATTCTGCAGGTGTCTTGCGTAAAATTGCTGAGATTCGTGCTCACTTCCCAGATCGTACTTTGATTGCTGGAAATATTGCAACAGCTGAGGGTGCACGTGCCCTTTATGAAGCAGGTGTAGACGTTGTCAAGGTTGGGATTGGACCAGGTTCTATCTGTACTACTCGTGTGATTGCTGGTGTTGGTGTTCCGCAAGTAACAGCTATCTACGATGCTGCAGCTGTTGCGCGTGAATATGGTAAAACGATCATTGCCGACGGTGGAATCAAGTATTCTGGAGATATTGTAAAAGCCCTTGCTGCAGGTGGAAATGCAGTTATGCTTGGATCAATGTTTGCTGGAACTGATGAAGCTCCAGGTGAAACTGAAATCTTCCAAGGACGTAAGTTCAAGACTTACCGTGGTATGGGATCAATCGCTGCTATGAAAAAAGGTTCAAGTGATCGTTACTTCCAAGGTTCTGTCAATGAAGCAAACAAACTTGTTCCAGAAGGAATTGAAGGTCGTGTTGCTTATAAAGGAGCGGCAGCTGATATTGTCTTTCAAATGATTGGTGGTATTCGCTCTGGTATGGGTTACTTTGGTGCAGCGAACCTTAAAGAGCTACACGATAATGCTCAATTTATTGAAATGTCTGGTGCTGGTTTGAAAGAAAGCCATCCTCATGATGTACAAATTACTAATGAGGCACCAAATTATTCTATGTAAAAAAACAATGAAAAGAACTCCAGTAAAAACAGGAGTTCTTTTACAATGTTGTCAATTTTCATTTACAGCAACTTTACCATCCTGAATAGTGAAGATACTTAGATTTTCTGGCAAATTTTGAAGATGATCTAAGCTTGTTGTTGTTATAAAGGTTTGGATTGACTGAGAAATCGTTTCTAATAATTTTAACTGTCTAGTGTTGTCAAGTTCACTCATGACATCGTCAAGTAATAATATCGGAGATTCTGTAGTAATACTTTCCATTAATTCGATTTCTGCTAATTTTATCGAGAGGACGAGACTACGATGTTGGCCTTGACTTCCGAAACTAGCATCCATCCCATTTATATAAAAAGAAATGTCATCTCGATGAGGCCCAACACCAGTATTCTTTTTAAATAAATCTCTGGACCTACTTTTTTCTAAAGCAATTTTGAAAGATTCTGATAAGTCTTCTTTTTCAGTTGACTTTACAGAAGATTGATAGGATATTGACAACTCTTCAATCTGATTAGAAAGTTCAAAATGTTTCTTACGACCAAAATGCTCTAGTTTTTTTATAAAATCTAAGCGGTGATTCATTACACGACATCCATAATCGACTAGCTGATCATCTAGTACTGAAAGGAAGGTTTCATCTATTTTTTGAGCTGATTTTAAATAGGTATTTCTTTGCTTAAGAATATGGTTATAATTGGTTAAATCTGATAAATAGATTGGCTTAATTTGCCCAAGCTCCATATCAATAAATTTTCGTCGAACTGAAGGTGCTCCTTTAATTAGTTGTAAATCTTCAGGAGCAAATAAGACAACATTCATGTGTCCTACATAATCTGAAAGGCGTGCCTGTTTTAAATGATTAACTTTTGTCACACGGCCTTTTTGTGTTAGTTCTATTTCTAGGGGAATGGATCCAGTTTTTTTCTGAACTAGACCTGAAAGATGAAGTTGTTCCTCATCAAAATGAATGAGATTTTTATCTGTTCGAGTTCGATGACTACGAGTTAAGGCTAAAAAATAGATAGCCTCTAGTATATTTGTTTTTCCTTGAGCATTGCGTCCTAAAAAGATATTTAATTTAGGATTAAAGTCTATTTTCGTCTCTTTGTAGTTACGAAAAGTTTTGAGAGATAGGTGTTGTAGCCACATGATTATCTACCAGGGAATCGTGGAGCTTGTTTGCTTTTAGGTGATGAAGTAGGTTTCGATTTGTCTCTTTTAAATCCCTTATTCATCTCTTTGACAAGTTTAGCGATCCGTTCTTTTTCAACTTTATCAGCTTGATATTCCTCTTGCTCCTCAGAAGTAGGTTGTGTCAATAAGATGTCAATATTCATGTCAGGTATGTCAATTTTATCACCAATGCGAAGTTTTTTACCACGACGACTCTCTAATTCCCCATTAAAGTAAACAGAATGTTCAGAGAGAAATGATTTGATAGCTCCTCCGCTATGTGTAATTCCAAGTTCTTTGAGTAGTGCTTGGAGGGTAATAAATTCTTCAAATAATTTGTATTCCATAATTCACCTCAATCTTTGGTATTATACCATATTTTCCTAAAAATAGTGAGAGAAACAGGGAGAAATGTAAGCGATTTTTATTTCAAAAGTGTTACAGGGAACAAGAAAATTTCAGGTTTTCGTGATATAATAGAAGTCTGTATATGAGGAGGTAAATCATGGAGTTAGTGCATGGAATTTCAACACATTTTATCCAATCAAAGAAGTTTAAAACGAACAAAATTACCGTGCGTTTTACCTCTCCATTATCTCTTGATACGATTACAGGTCGCATGTTGAGTGCGAGTATGCTAGAAACGTCCAACCAGATGTACCCCACTTCTCAAGCTTTGAGAAGACACTTGGCCAGTCTATATGGTACAGATATGTCAACCAATTGTTTTAGAAGAGGGCAAAGTCATATTGTAGAATTGACATTTACCTATGTTCGTGATGAGTTTTTAAGTAGGAAAAATGTGCTAACTTCTCAGGTTTTGGAACTAGTAAAAGAAACTCTTTTTTCCCCCGTCGTAGTTGATAATGGGTTTGATTCGGCCTTATTTGAAATTGAGAAAAAACAATTGCTAGCAAGTTTAGCAGCTGATATGGATGATTCTTTTTATTTTGCACATAAAGAATTAGATAAATTATTTTTTCATGATGAACGTCTCCAATTGGAATACAGTGATTTACGAAATCGTATTTTAGCTGAAACTCCACAAAGTTCTTATTCTTGTTTCAAAGAATTTTTGGCCAATGATCGAATAGATTTCTTTTTCCTAGGTGATTTTAATGAGGTTGAAATTCAAAATGTATTAGAATCATTTGGCTTTAAAGGTCGAAAAGGAGATGTGAAGGTTCAGTATTGTCAACCTTATTCCAATATCCTTCAGGAAGGTATGGTTCGGAAAAATGTGGGACAATCCATTTTGGAATTAGGTTATCATTGTCCTGTTGAATATGGTGATGAGCAACATTTATCCATGATTGTAATGAATGGTTTACTGGGTGGATTTGCTCACTCTAAACTATTTACAAATGTCCGTGAAAATGCTGGATTGGCTTATACTATTTCAAGTCAGCTTGATTTATTTAGTGGGTTCTTGAGGATGTATGCTGGTATCGATCGAGAAAATCGGAACCAGGCTCGTAAAATGATGAATAATCAACTGCTTGATTTAAAAAAAGGATATTTTACAGAGCTTGAATTAGAGCAGACCAAGGAAATGATTCGTCGATCTTTGTTACTTTCTCAAGATAATCAAGGTTCATTGATTGAACGTGCTTATCAAAATTCTTTACTTGGGAAATCTTCAGCAGACTTTAAAGGTTGGATTGCAAAACTCGAGCAAGTTGACAAAGATGATATTTGTAGAGCAGCTAATAATGTGAAACTACAGGCGATTTACTTTATGGAAGGAATAGAATGACAAAGGTTGTTTTTGAAGAAAAATACTATCCAGCTGTAAAAGAAATGGTTTATCGAACTCGTTTGTCAAATGGATTGACAGTTGCTCTTTTGCCTAAAAAGGAATTTAAAGAGGTTTACGGGAGTGTAACTGTACAATTTGGTTCGGTAGATACGCTTGTCACAGAAGTTGACGGAGATGTAAAAGAATATCCTGGAGGAATTGCTCATTTTCTTGAACATAAATTATTTGAGAGAGAAGATGCTAGCGATTTGATGTCAGCTTTTACGAGTCTAGGTGCGGATAGCAATGCCTTTACAAGCTTTACAAAAACAAACTATCTTTTTTCAGCAACGGATTATCTCTTAGAGAATGTAGATTTACTTGATGAATTGGTGACATCAGCACATTTTACTGAAGATTCCATTTTAAGAGAGCAGGATATTATTCAGCAAGAACGAGAAATGTATCAAGATGATCCAGATTCGTGTTTATTCTTTTCAACTTTAGCGAATTTGTATCCTGGTACACCTTTAGCAACTGATATAGTTGGAAGTGAGGAGTCCATTTCCCAAATTAATCTAACTAATTTGCAAGAAAATTTCACAAGGTTTTACAAACCTGTAAACATGTCTCTGTTTTTAGTTGGCAATTTTGATGTGGATCAAGTACAGGACTATTTTGAAAGAAAAGAACTGGAAGAGTTAGATGTTCAGGAAGTAGCAAGAGAAAAGTTTGTTTTAAAAGATGTAAAGCAAACAGACAGTATGAGAATGGAAGTATCTTCTCCTAAACTAGCGATTGGTGTTAGAGGTAAACAAGATGTTGCTGAGGATGATTGCTATCGACATCATATTTTATTAAAATTATTGTTTGCAATGATGTTTGGTTGGACTTCGGATCGTTTTCAAAAGTTATATGAATCAGGTAAAATTGATGCGTCCTTATCTCTTGAAGTTGAAGTAACAAGTCGCTTTCATTTTGTTATGTTGACAATGGATACAAAAGAGCCAGTTGCTTTATCTCATCAGTTTAAAAAGGCTATTCGTAATTTTACAAAGGATTTAGATATTACAGAGGATCATTTAGATATTATAAAAAGAGAGATGTTTGGAGAATTTTTCAGTAGCATGAACTCTCTTGAATTTATTGCAACGCAATATGATGCTTTTGGACAAGGTGAGACAATCTTTGATTTGCCAAAGATTTTACAGGAAATTACTTTAGAGGATGTCCTTGATGCTGGACACCATTTAATAGATGATGGTGACATAGTTGATTTTACAATATTTCCATCATAGCAACCTATCATAATCGACACTAGAAAGAAGGAATGACAAGTATGAGGAAAAAAACAATTGGTGAGGTTTTACGTTTAGCTAGAACTAACCAAGGGTTGACTTTAGAAGAATTACATAAAAAAACAGAAATTCAGTTGGATATGTTGGAGGCAATGGAAGCTGATGATTTTGATCAACTTCCTAGTCCATTTTATACTCGTTCTTTTTTGAGAAAGTATGCGTGGGCAGTTGAACTTGATGAGCGAATTGTCTTGGATGCTTATGATTCTGGGAGCATGATTACTTATGAGGAAGTAGATGTTGATGAAGACGAGTTGACAGGTAGGAGACGTTCAAGTAAGAAAAATAAGGCATCATTTTTACCTTTATTTTATTTTATACTTTTTGCACTATCGATTGTCATTTTTGTGACTTATTATGTTTGGAATTATCTCCAGACTCAACCGGAGCGTTCGTCTGCGTCTAGTTATAGTGTAGTCCAAGCAATAAGTTCGACTAGTTCTGTAACTCCATCTTCAAGCAGTAGCTCATCTAGTAGTTCTTCAAATATAGAACCTGCTATAAGTGTATCAGGTGAAGGAAATCGAGTAGAAGTTGCTTATAAAACGAGCAAGGAAACTGCAAAATTGCAATTATCAGTGTCAGATGCTAGAAGTTGGGTTAGTGTTTCAGAAAGTGATCTTGAGGGTGGTGTGACTTTATCATCGGATAATAAAAGTGCGGAAACAAGCGTTTCAACTAAAAATCCTGTGACAATTACTTTAGGTGTTGTCAAAGGTGTTGCCTTAACAGTAGACAATCAGACTGTTGATTTATCGAAATTAACAGCTCAGACTGGAAAAATCGCTGTAACCTTTACTAAAAATTAAGGAAAAACGAATGAAAAAAGAACAAATTCCAAATATCTTAACAATAGGTCGAATTCTCTTTATACCTATTTTTATCTTTATTTTAACAGTAGGAAATTCGATAGAGAGTCATATGGTAGCAGCTATTATCTTTACTATTGCCAGTATTACAGACTATTTAGATGGATATTTAGCTCGTAAATGGAATGTGGTTAGTAATTTTGGTAAATTTGCAGATCCTATGGCGGATAAGCTACTAGTTATGTCGGCTTTTATTATGCTGATTGAGTTAGGAATGGCTCCAGCTTGGATTGTTGCAGTGATTATCTGTCGTGAGTTGGCTGTGACAGGTTTAAGACTTTTATTAGTTGAAACTGGTGGAACAGTTTTAGCAGCAGCAATGCCTGGAAAAATTAAAACTTTTAGTCAGATGTTTGCCATTATTTTCTTGCTATTACATTGGACTTTGCTTGGTCAAGTTCTACTTTATGTAGCCTTGTTTTTCACTATCTACTCTGGCTATGATTATTTCAAGGGTAGTGCCTATGTATTTAAAGGGACATTTGGTTCGAAATGAAATCAGTAATTGATGTAAAAAATCTTTCTTTTCGCTATAAGGAAAGTCAGGAATATTACGATGTGAAGGATATTACGTTTCACGTGAAACGTGGAGAATGGCTTTCGATTGTAGGGCATAATGGTAGTGGTAAATCAACGACGGTTCGCTTAATTGATGGCTTACTGGAAGCAGAATCCGGAGAGATTGTAATTGATGGCCAACGGCTGACTGAGGAAAATGTTTGGAATATACGTCGTCAAATCGGTATGGTTTTTCAAAATCCAGACAATCAATTTGTTGGAGCGACTGTTGAAGATGATGTTGCCTTTGGTTTGGAAAATCAGGGACTTTCTCGTCAAGAAATGAAAAAGAGAGTGGAAGAAGCTCTGGATTTGGTTGGCATGTTGGACTTTAAAAAGAGAGAGCCAGCGCGTCTATCAGGTGGCCAAAAGCAACGTGTGGCTATTGCAGGTGTTGTAGCCCTAAGACCAGCTATTTTAATCTTAGATGAAGCAACGAGTATGTTGGATCCTGAGGGACGTAGAGAACTGATTGAGACAGTAAAAGGAATTCGGAAAGACTATGATATGACGGTCATTTCCATTACACATGATTTGGAAGAAGTTGCCATGAGTGATCGTGTGTTGATCATGAAAAAAGGGTCAATTGAATCAACTAGTAGTCCAAGGGAGCTTTTCTCTCGAAATGATTTGGATCAAATTGGATTAGACGATCCTTTTGCTAATCAATTAAAACATTCTTTGAGCCAGAATGGCTATGATTTGCCTGAAAATTATTTGACAGAAAGTGAGCTAGAAGATAAGCTATGGGAATTGCTCTAGAAAATGTGAGTTTTACGTATCAAGAAGGGACTCCCTTAGCGTCAACAGCTTTGTCAGATGTTTCTTTGACGATTGAAGATGGTTCTTATACGGCCTTAATTGGCCACACAGGTAGTGGTAAATCAACTATTTTACAACTATTAGATGGTTTATTGGTGCCAAGCCAAGGGAGTGTGCGGGTTTTTGATACCTTAATCACCTCGACTTCTAAAAATAAAGATATTCGTCAAATTAGAAAACAGGTTGGCTTGGTATTTCAGTTTGCTGAAAATCAGATTTTTGAAGAAACGGTTTTGAAGGATGTTGCTTTTGGACCGCAAAATTTTGGAGTTTCTGAAGAAGATGCGGAGCAGATTGCGCGTGAGAAACTGGCTCTGGTTGGAATTGATGAATCACTTTTTGATCGTAGTCCGTTTGAGCTATCAGGTGGACAAATGAGACGTGTCGCCATTGCAGGCATACTTGCCATGGAACCAGCTATATTAGTCTTAGATGAACCCACAGCAGGCCTAGATCCCCTGGGAAGAAAAGAGCTGATGAATTTGTTCAAAAAACTCCACCAGTCAGGGATGACCATTGTCTTGGTAACGCATTTGATGGATGATGTTGCTGAATATGCGAACCAGGTATATGTGATGGAAAAGGGACGTTTAGTTAAGTTTGGTAAACCTAGTGATGTCTTTCAAGATGTTGTTTTTATGGAAGAAGTTCAGTTGGGAGTACCTAAAATTACAGCTTTTTGTAAACGATTGGCTGATAGAGGCGTGTCATTTAAACGATTACCGATTAAGATAGAGGAGTTCAAGGAGTCGCTAAATGGATAGTATGATTTTGGGGCGTTATATCCCAGGGGATTCGATAGTTCACCGATTGGATCCACGCAGCAAATTACTGGCTATGATGCTACTGATTTTGATCGTTTTTTGGGCTAATAATCCCTTGACGAATCTGATTCTTTTTATAGCGACAGGGATCTTTATTGCCTTGTCAGGAGTATCTCTTTCATTTTTTATTCAGGGCTTGAAGTCTATGTTTTTCTTGATTGCCTTCACAACTATTTTTCAACTGTTTTTCATTTCTAATGGGAATGTTTTATTTGAGTTTTCGTTTGTGAGAATCACGGATTATGCTTTGCAACAAGCTGGAATTATCTTTTGTCGCTTTGTATTGATTATTTTCTTTTCTACTTTGTTAACCTTAACGACCATGCCCTTAAGTTTGGCATCAGCTGTCGAAGCTCTATTAGCACCTTTAAAGAGTATGAAAGTTCCAGTTCATGAAATTGGATTGATGCTGTCTATGAGTTTGCGTTTTGTCCCAACCTTGATGGATGATACGACGCGGATTATGAATGCACAGAAAGCGCGTGGAGTGGATTTTGGAGAAGGAAGTATTGTTCAAAAGGTGAAGGCTATGATTCCCATTTTGATTCCTCTTTTTGCGACAAGTTTAAAACGTGCGGATTCCTTGGCTATCGCAATGGAAGCGCGTGGTTATCAGGGTGGAAAAGGCAGAAGTCAATATCGACAATTGAAATGGACTCGAAAGGATACGCTGACCATTCTTGTTATTATCATACTTGGTTGTTGCTTATTTTTCTTAAAATCTTAGTAGCTTTCAGGAATTGATAAAAAGTTACTGTAACAGTTTTTGATATAAAGGTAGGGATATGAACCGTTTTAAAAAATCAAAATATGTCATTATTGTTTTTGTCACTGTTCTGCTTGTGTCAGCTCTCTTAGCGACGACTTATTCAAGTACAATTGTGACAAGATTAGGAGATGGAATCTCAGTGGTTGATAGGGTTGTGCAAAAACCTTTTCAGTGGTTTGATTCTGTCAAATCAGATTTGGCTCATTTGACACGCACTTATAATGAAAATGAAAGTTTGAAGAAACAGATTTACCAATTAGAAGTTAAATCAAATGAGGCGGAAAGTTTAAAGATGGAAAATGAACAACTGCGCCAATTGCTTGATATGAAGTCCAAATTGCAAGCTACAAAGACTTTGGCAGCAGATGTTATTATGCGATCTCCGGTATCTTGGAAGCAGGAGTTGACCTTAGATGCAGGCAAATCAAAAGGGGCTTCTGAGAATATGTTAGCAATTGCAAATGGTGGCTTGATTGGGAGTGTCTCAAAAGTAGAGGAGAACTCTACCATGGTCAACCTTCTGACAAATACGGAAAATGCTGATAAGATTTCTGTTAAAATTCAACATGGTTCTACTACAATTTATGGAATTATTGTTGGCTATGACAAGGAAAATGAAGTTCTAAAAATTAGTCAATTAAATAGTAGTAGCGATATTAGTGCAGGAGATAAGGTGACCACTGGTGGATTAGGAAACTTTAACGTTGCTGATATTCCTGTTGGTGAAGTGGTTGCCACAACGCATAGTACGGACTACTTGACACGAGAAGTAACTGTTAAATTAAGTGCAGATACTCATAATGTGGATGTGATAGAATTAGTGGGGAATTCATAATGAGACAGTTGAAGCGGGTTGGAGTGTTTTTATTGCTTCCTTTCTTTGTTCTAATTGACGCCCATATTAGCCAGCTTCTGGGCTCATTTTTCCCCCATGTACATTTGGCTAGTCATTTTCTGTTTTTATTTCTCTTATTTGAGACGATAGAAGTATCAGAGTATCTCTATTTAGCTTATTGTTTTGTAGTGGGTTTGGTTTATGACATTTACTTTTTCCACTTGATAGGGATTGCGACTTTGTTGTTCGTCTTGTTGGGAGTATTTCTCCATAAATTTAATAGTGTTATTTTATTGAATCGTTGGACGAGAATGTTGGCAATTATTGTCATGACTTTTCTATTTGAGATGGGAGCTTATATACTTGCATTAGTGGTAGGTTTAACTGTGGATAGTATGTCTTTATTTATAGTCTATAGTTTAGTACCATCAATGATTTTGAACCTTATATGGATGATTATCTTTCAGTTTATTTTTGAAAAATTTTACCTATAAGAAAGAAATAAAAATGTAACAAAGGCGTAATATTCATTAAGCCTTTTTTTGGTATACTAGTAATGTCTTTAAAAGAAGGAGTATCTACGTAATATGAAGAAAAAAATCTTAGCGTCACTTTTATTAAGTACAGTAATGGTTTCTCAAGTAGCTGTTTTAACAACTGCGCATGCAGAAACTACTGATGACAAAATTGCTGCTCAAGATAATAAAATCAGTAACTTAACAGCACAACAACAAGAAGCCCAAAAACAAGTTGATCAAGTTCAGGAGCAAGTGTCTGCTATTCAAACAGAGCAATCAAACTTGCAATCTGAAAATGATAGACTACAAGCAGAATCTAAAAAGCTTGAGGGTGAAATTACAGAACTTTCTAAGAATATTGTATCTCGCAATGATTCATTGCAAAAACAAGCTCGTAGTGCTCAAACAAATGGAGCTGCAACAAATTACATCAATACAATTGTAAACTCAAAATCAATTACAGAAGCTATTTCACGTGTTGCTGCAATGAGTGAAATCGTATCTGCAAACAACAAGATGTTGGAACAACAAAAAGCAGATAAAAAAGCTATTTCTGAAAAACAAGTAGCAAACAATGATGCAATTAATACAGTTATTGCAAATCAGCAAAAACTAGCTGATGATGCTCAATCATTAACTACAAAACAAGCTGAGTTGAAAGCTGCAGAATTGAATCTTGCTGCTGAAAAGGCTACTGCAGAGGATGAAAAAGCAAGTTTACTTGAGAAAAAAGCTGCAGCAGAAGCAGAAGCTAAAGCTGCAGCAGAAGCAGAAGCAGCTTATAAAGCTAAACAAGCAAGTCAACAACAAACAGTAGTTGCTTCTGGAAATACAACTTTTACAGCACAAGTTCAAGCACTATCTACTATTTCTTCATCAAGTTCATCTGAGTCAAGTTCGTCTGAATCATCTTCAAGCAGTGCTTCAACAGAATCAACAAGCTACACTCCTGCTCCAGTGACACATCGTCCAACATATAGTACAAATGCTTCAAGTTATCCAACTGGTGAGTGTACATGGGGAGCTAAAACATTGGCGCCTTGGGCTGGAGATTACTGGGGTAATGGAGCACAGTGGGCTACAAGTGCAGCTGCAGCAGGATTCCGTACAGGATCTACACCTCAAGTTGGTGCCATTGCATGTTGGAATGATGGTGGATATGGACACGTAGCCGTGGTTACAGCTGTTTCATCATCAACAAGTATCCAAGTATCTGAATCAAACTATGGTGGAAACCGTACAATCGGAAATAAACGTGGATGGTTCAATCCTACTACGACTTCAGAAGGTTTTGTAACATATATCTATCCAAACTAATGAATAAAACGAAGAGGCTCGATTTGAGTCTCTTTTATGATTCATATAGTTACCTTACTTTAAAAATCTGCTAAAATCACTTGAAAATATTGAAAAAGTATGGTAAAATGAAACTTGTCGTGTGAACGATAATACTCATTCTTGATGAATTGTGAAACAGTTGCCTTTGGGTCGTTTTGCGAGTTGAAGTCAAGAAGAGGAAAAAAACAAAAAGGAGAAATACTCATGGCAGTAATTTCAATGAAACAACTTCTTGAGGCTGGTGTACACTTTGGTCACCAAACTCGTCGCTGGAACCCTAAGATGGCTAAGTACATCTTCACTGAGCGTAACGGAATCCACGTTATCGACTTGCAACAAACTGTAAAATACGCTGACCAAGCTTACGATTTCATGCGTGATGCAGCAGCTAACGATGCAGTTGTATTGTTTGTTGGTACTAAGAAACAAGCAGCTGATGCAGTTGCTGAAGAAGCAGTACGTTCAGGTCAATACTTCATCAACCACCGTTGGTTGGGTGGAACTCTTACAAACTGGGGAACAATCCAAAAACGTATCGCTCGTTTGAAAGAAATCAAACGTATGGAAGAAGATGGAACTTTCGAAGTTCTTCCTAAGAAAGAAGTTGCACTTCTTAACAAACAACGTGCACGTCTTGAAAAATTCTTGGGTGGTATCGAAGATATGCCTCGTATCCCAGATGTGATGTACGTAGTTGACCCACACAAAGAGCAAATCGCTGTTAAAGAAGCTAAAAAATTGGGAATCCCAGTTGTAGCGATGGTTGACACAAATACTGATCCAGATGATATCGATGTAATCATCCCAGCTAACGATGATGCTATCCGCGCTGTTAAATTGATCACAGCTAAATTGGCTGACGCTATCATCGAAGGACGTCAAGGTGAAGATGCAGCAGCAGTTGAAGCAGAATTTGCAGCTTCAGAAGCTCAAGCAGATTCAATCGAAGAAATCGTTGAAGTTGTAGAAGGCGACAACGCTTAATTCATATAAATAGTAATTACCTAGGAGGGCGGGGCTTAGCCCGGCTCTCCTATTTTTAAAAAATATAGGAGAATCAAAATGGCAGAAATTACAGCTAAACTTGTAAAAGAGTTGCGTGAAAAATCTGGTGCCGGAGTTATGGACGCTAAAAAAGCGCTTGTAGAAACAGACGGTGACATCGAAAAAGCGATTGAATTGCTTCGTGAAAAAGGTATGGCTAAGGCAGCTAAGAAGGCTGACCGTGTTGCTGCAGAAGGTTTGACTGGTGTTTATGTTAACGGTAATGTTGCAGCAGTTATTGAAGTAAACGCTGAAACTGACTTCGTTGCGAAAAACGCTCAATTCGTTGAATTGGTAAATACTACAGCTAAAGTTATTGCTGAAGGAAAACCTGTTAATAATGAAGAAGCACTTGCTTTGACAATGCCTTCAGGTGAAACTCTTGAAGCTGCATACGTATCTGCAACAGCAACTATCGGAGAAAAAATCTCATTCCGTCGCTTCGCATTGATTGAAAAAACAGACGCACAACACTTTGGAGCTTACCAACATAACGGTGGACGTATAGGTGTTATTTCAGTTGTTGAAGGTGGAGACGAAGCACTTGCTAAACAATTGTCAATGCACATCGCAGCGATGAAACCAACAGTTCTTTCTTACAAAGAATTGGATGAGCAATTCGTTAAAGATGAGTTGGCGCAATTGAACCACGTAATCGACCAAGACAATGAAAGCCGTGCAATGGTTAACAAACCAGCTCTTCCACACTTGAAGTATGGATCAAAATCTCAATTGACTGATGAAGTGATTGCTCAAGCTGAAGCTGACATCAAAGCTGAGTTGGCTGCAGAAGGTAAACCAGAAAAAATCTGGGACAAAATCATCCCAGGTAAAATGGATCGCTTCATGCTTGACAACACTAAAGTTGACCAAGCTTACACACTTCTTGCACAAGTATACATCATGGATGACAGCAAGACAGTTGAAGCATACCTTGAATCAGTTAACGCTTCAGTAGTTGAGTTCGCTCGCTTTGAAGTTGGTGAAGGTATCGAGAAAGCTGCAAACGACTTTGAAGCTGAAGTTGCAGCTACAATGGCAGCAGCCTTGAATAACTAATAATAAAAAGGAAGCCAAATTGCTTCCTTTTTTCTATGCAGTCGATTTTTATAGGGAGATGTTCCTATTTTTAAGGTATAAATAAAAAGCCCTATAATAAGGGCTAAGTGTATTTAGGAGACTACACTTCAAATTCATAGAGTGCTGTAGAGAGATAACGTTCACCGTTATCTGGTGCTAGAGCAAGAACTTTTTTACCTGTACCTAATTTCTTGGCAACCTCGATGGCTCCGTAGATAGCTGCAGCTGAAGAAATACCAACAAGGAATCCTTCTTTTCCACCAATCTCACGGCCGAGTGCTAGTGCATCGTCTGATGTTACACGAACAATACCATCATAGGCATTTGTATCAAGTGTATCAGGAATAAATCCAGCTGAGATACCTTGAATTTTGTGTGGTCCAGGTTTTTCACCAGATAGAATAGCAGATTCGTCTGCCTCTACTGCAAAAACTTGAATGTTAGAATTTGCTGATTTGAGTGCATGAGAAACACCAGAAATCGTTCCACCGGTACCCACTCCAGCAACAAAGGCATCTAGTCCATCTTTACCGAAAGCAGCTAGTATTTCAGCTCCTGTTGTTCTTTCGTGTACTTCTGGATTAGCTGGATTGTCAAATTGAAGAGGAAGGAAACCATCACGTTCAGCAGCGATTTCTTGAGCTTTAGCAATAGCGCCTTTCATTCCCTCACTACCAGGAGTTAGGACGAGTTCAGCACCATAAGCTTGGATAATCTTACGTCGTTCTACACTCATAGTTTCAGGCATAACGATGACGACTTTATACCCTTTAGCAGCACCTACCCATGAAAGTCCAATACCAGTGTTTCCACTTGTTGCTTCAACAATTGTAGAACCTGGTTTCAGAATACCGTCTTGTTCAGCTTTTTCAATCATGCTAAGAGCAATACGATCTTTTACAGAAGAACCAGGGTTGAATGCTTCAAGCTTTACATAGACGTCCGCAGCCCCTTCTGGCACGATGTTGTTGAGTTTAACAATCGGAGTTTGACCGATTAATTCAGTAATGTTGTTATAAATAGACATATGAATACCTCTTTGTATAAGATATTTCTAGTATAACGCTATCTATACCATTTGTAAAATATAGAAATCCTATCGAAGTGATAGGATTTTTTTATATCACAGGTCTAAGCCGTTAATTTTCAAGCGATTGTGATAAGCTAATTCTAATAAATAGGTGTAAAGTGGAATGATATCCGTTTTCTTAGGGAATTCAAATTTATGAGCATTAAAATGCTCATTGTGTGCTTTTAGAAAGACATTTTCTAAATAAGTAATAGTAATTTCACTATCATCTATACCTGCTCCTGCAGTTTCCATTTCAACGTTAACAATGTTCATCAAAAAGATTGATTTAATAGACATCTTACGACCAGTAGCGCCTTGTTTATCTGTAAAGATAATACGGATATTTGTAAATATAATTGAATCACGAATCAGTTTATATCCACTTTGAATTTCTTCATTTTCTAGTAGATATTGTCCATATTCTTTGATAAGAGTTTCTTTGTTTTGCTCGCTAAAGTTACCAGCGAGTCCTTGAATGAATTTACCAAATGCCATATTTTTCTCCTTTGTTTACACTAAGTTTACAGGAACTTCAACTTCTCGTAAACCTTGATCAGTTAAAGTGACTTTTCCATTAAAAAACTCTACAAGTGCAGCTTTAATAGTTTCTTTTTCTTCTTTATCAACATAAATCATCGTATCGACTTGATCTGTAAAGTTTGTATCCAGTTCCATGAGATTATATTCCTTAAGGAAGTTACTGTACTCTTGGTACTGAGCGTAAGACATTTGAATAGCAATGCCAGCCTGTTCCTTTATTTCAATGATGCCAATTTCTTTGACAGCTAAGGCAACACTGCCAGCGTAAGCACGAATCAATCCTCCAGCGCCTAGTTTAATGCCACCAAAGTAGCGTGTCACTACCACACAGACATTAGTAAGATTGTGATTTTCTAGTACCCCAAGCATGGGAACGCCAGCAGTCCCACTGGGCTCACCATCATCACTTGTCCGTTTGATTCCACTACGTTCCCCAATAATGAAGGCAGAGCAGTTATGAGTAGCTTTGTAGTGCTCTTTCTTGATGGCAGTAATGAAGTCACGAGCCTCTTCTTCGCTATAAACACGCTTGGCATGACAGATAAAGCGGGATTTTTTGATTTCTTCTTGGACTTGTCCGTCCTCTTTAATTGTTCTAAATTCCATGATTTAATTGTACTAAAAAATCATTTAAAGCGCTAGGTTTTTACGAATAAAGAAGTATGAAAGTAAATCCAAATTATCTCGGTCGCTTGTTTACTGAGAATGAATTAACAGAAGAGGAACGTCAGTTGGCGGAGAAACTTCCAGCAATGAGAAAGGAGAAAGGGAAACTTTTCTGTCAACGTTGTAATAGTACTATTCTAGAAGAATGGTATTTGCCCATCGGTACTTACTATTGTAGGGAGTGTTTACTGATGAAGCGAGTCAGGAGTGATCAATCTTTATACTATTTCCCACAGGAGGATTTTCCGAAGCAAGATGTTCTTAAATGGCGTGGTCAATTAACCCCTTTTCAAGATAAGGTATCACAGGGACTGCTTCAAGCGGTAGACAAGCAAGAGCCAAGCTTGGTTCACGCTGTAACAGGAGCTGGAAAGACAGAAATGATTTATCAAGTAGTAGCTAAAGTGATCAATGCGGGTGGTGCAGTGTGTTTGGCCAGTCCTCGCATAGACGTTTGTTTGGAGCTGTATAAGCGCCTGCAAAAGGATTTTGCTTGTGAGATAGCCCTCCTACATGGAGAATCAGAGCCGTATTTTCGAACACCACTAGTTGTTGCGACGACCCATCAGTTATTGAAGTTTTATCAAGCTTTTGATTTACTGATAGTGGATGAAGTAGATGCCTTTCCTTATGTTGACAATCCTATGCTTTACCATGCTGTCAAGAATAGTGTAAAGGAGAATGGCTTGAGAATCTTTTTAACAGCAACTTCTACCGATGAGTTAGATAGGAAGGTTCGCATCGGAGAATTAAAACGATTGAGTTTGCCAAGACGATTTCATGGAAATCCTTTGATTATTCCTAAACCTGTCTGGTTATCCGATTTTAATCACTGTTTAGAGAAAAGTCGGTTGTCACCAAAGCTAAAGTCTTATATTGAGAAGCAGAGAAAGACAGGTTATCCGTTACTCATTTTTGCTTCAGAGATTAAGAAAGGGGAACAGTTAAAAGAAATCATACAGGAGCAATTTCCAAATGAGAAAATTGGCTTTGTATCTTCTATCACAGAAAATCGATTAGAGCAGGTACAAGCTTTTCGAGATAGAGAACTGACAATACTTATCAGTACGACGATATTGGAGCGTGGAGTTACCTTCCCTTGTGTTGACGTTTTCGTAGTAGAGGCCAATCATCGTCTGTTTACCAAGTCTAGTTTAATACAGATTGGAGGACGTGTCGGTCGGAGTATGGACAGACCGACAGGAGATTTGCTTTTCTTCCATGACGGGTTAAATACTTCAATCAAAAAGGCAATTAAGGAAATTCAACAGATGAATAAGGAGGCGGGTCTATGAAGTGTTTATTATGTGGGCAGACTATGAAGGCTGTTTTAACTTTCAGTAGTCTTTTACTTCTGAAGAATGATGCCTCCTGTCTTTGTTTAGATTGTGATTCTACTTTTGAGAGGATTGGAGAAGAGAACTGCCCAAACTGTATGAAAACAGATTTGTCAATGAAGTGTCAAGACTGTCAACTTTGGTGTAAAGAAGGAGTTGAGGTCAGTCATAGAGCGATTTTTATTTACAATCAAGCTATGAAGGATTTTTTCAGTCGGTATAAGTTTGATGGAGACTTCCTTTTAAGAAAAGTTTTTGCTTCAGTTTTAAGTGAGGAGTTAAAAAAGTAC
This sequence comes from Streptococcus mitis NCTC 12261, assembly GCF_000148585.2. Classification (NCBI taxonomy): domain Bacteria; kingdom Bacillati; phylum Bacillota; class Bacilli; order Lactobacillales; family Streptococcaceae; genus Streptococcus; species Streptococcus mitis. Next base: position 1,836,139 of record NZ_CP028414.1, on the reverse strand, counting down.
AAAGAGTATCAATTTGTTGTAATTCCCCTAAGTCCTGAAAGATTGCTCGAGAGGGGATTTAACCAGGTTGAAGGTTTAGTTGAAGCAGCAGGGTTTGCGTATCTGGATTTATTAGAAAAGAGAGAAGAGCGAGCTAGTTCTTCTAAAAGTCGCTCAGAGCGTTTGGAGACAGAATTTCCTTTCTTTATTAAAAGTGGAGTCACTATTCCTAAAAAAATCCTACTTATAGATGATATTTACACTACTGGAACAACTATAAATCGTGTGAAGAAGCTGTTGGAAGAAGCGGGTGCTGAGGATGTAAAAACATTTTCCCTTGTAAGATGAGGAAAAAATTTGCAAAAATAAAATGAAAGCGTTATAATGAAATCAGAAAAACAAAAATGTTTAGAAAGAAGGTACTCATATGATTAAATATAGTATCCGTGGTGAAAACCTAGAAGTAACAGAAGCAATTCGTGATTATGTAGTTTCTAAACTCGAAAAGATCGAAAAGTATTTTCAAGCTGAACAAGAGTTGGATGCTCGAGTCAACTTGAAGGTGTATCGTGAAAAAACGGCTAAAGTGGAGGTGACGATTCCGCTTGGCTCAATTACTCTTCGTGCAGAAGATGTGTCTCAAGATATGTATGGTTCAATTGACCTTGTAACCGATAAAATTGAACGTCAGATTCGTAAAAATAAAACAAAAATCGAGCGTAAAAATAAAAACAAGGTAGCAACTAGTCAATTATTTACAGATGCTTTGGTGGAAGATACAAATGTTGCCCAATCCAGAGTTGTTCGTTCAAAACAAATTGATTTAAAACCAATGGATTTGGAAGAAGCTATTCTACAGATGGATTTGTTGGGACATGATTTCTTTATCTATGTGGATGTTGAAGATCAGACAACCAATGTGATTTATCGTCGTGAAGATGGCGAGATTGGCTTGTTAGAAGTTAAAGAATCTTAATTTCAATATGTGTAAAGGAAGGTTTACTGAATTGTAAACCTCCTTTTTCTTATAATTGATAGAATTACTGATTACACTTTTAAAAAGTCGCTTTTTGGTGGTTATTATGGTATAATGGGTGCCAAGAGGTTTGGAATGAAAAAATTTTATGTAAGTCCTATTTTCCCCTTAATATTAGGAATAGTGGCGTTCGGAGTGCTATCTGTGCAACTTGTTTTTGTAACGAATACACTGGTAACGCTATTTCTTTTGCTACTTATTTTGGGTTCATATATTTTACTATTTATCCATCAGAGAGACTACTACTCAAAGAGTGAAGTAGAACAAATCCAGTATGTAAACCACCAAGCTGAAGATAGTTTGACAACCTTGTTAGAACAGATGCCTGTCGGAGTTATTAAACTAGACTTATCGTCAGGTGAAGTTGAATGGTTCAATCCTTACGCTGAATTGATTTTGACTAATGAAGTGGGCGAGATTGATGTTGCATTAATTCAAACAATTATAAAGGCTTCTGTGGGGAATCCAGGTTCTTATGCTACCTTGGGTGAGATCCGTTATTCGGTTCATATGGACAAGGTATCTGGAGTTCTTTATTTCTTTGATGTGTCTGGAGAATACGAAGCGACTGTTGAGTTAGTGACAAGTCGACCTGTGATTGGGATTGTTTCTGTTGACAACTATGATGATTTAGAAGATGAAACATCGGAGTCTGATATCAGTCATATCAATAGTTTTGTAGCCAATTTTGTTTCAGAATTTGCTGGTAAACATGCCATGTTCTCCCGTCGAGTAAGTATGGATCGCTTTTATCTATTTACGGACTACACGGTGCTTGAGGGATTGATGAACGATAAATTTTCTGTTATTGATTCTTTCAGAGAAGAGTCGAAACAGAGACAGTTGCCCTTGACCTTAAGTATGGGATTTTCTTATGGTGATGGAAATCATGATGAGATAGGGAAAGTTGCTTTGCTCAATTTGAACTTGGCTGAAGTGCGTGGTGGCGACCAAGTGGTTGTCAAGGAAAACGACGAAACGAAAAATCCAGTTTATTTTGGTGGTGGATCTGCTGCCTCAATCAAGCGTACACGTACACGTACGCGCGCTATGATGACAGCTATTTCAGATAAGATTCGTAGTGTGGATCAGGTTTTTGTAGTTGGTCACAAAAATCTAGATATGGATGCTCTTGGCTCTGCTGTAGGTATGCAGTTGTTTGCCAGCAATGTGACTGAAAATAGCTATGCTATTTATGACGAAGAACAAATGTCGCCGGATATTGAACGAGCTGTTTCATTCTTAGAAAAAGAAGGAGTTACAAAGTTGTTGTCTGTTAAGGATGCAATGGGGATGGTGACCAATCGTTCTTTGTTGATTCTTGTAGACCATTCAAAGACAGCTTTAACTTTATCAAAAGATTTTTATGATTTATTTACCCAAACCATCGTCATTGACCACCATCGAAGGGATCAGGATTTCCCAGACAATGCAGTTATCACTTATATCGAAAGTGGTGCAAGTAGTGCCAGTGAGTTGGTAACGGAATTGATTCAGTTCCAGAATTCTAAGAAAAATCGTTTGAGTCGTATGCAAGCAAGTGTCTTGATGGCTGGTATGATGTTGGATACTAAAAATTTCACATCACGAGTGACTAGTAGGACATTTGATGTTGCTAGCTATCTCAGAACGCGCGGAAGTGATAGTATTGCTATTCAGGAAATGGCTGCAACAGATTTTGAAGAATATCGTGAGGTCAATGAACTGATTTTACAGGGACGTAAATTAGGTTCAGATGTACTAATAGCAGAGGCTAAGGACTCGAAATGCTATGATACAGTTGTTATTAGTAAGGCAGCAGATGCCATGTTAGCTATGTCAGGTATTGAAGCGAGTTTTGTTCTTGCGAAGAATACACAAGGATTTATCTCTATCTCAGCTCGCAGTCGTAGTAAGCTGAATGTACAACGGATTATGGAAGAGCTGGGAGGTGGAGGCCACTTTAATTTGGCAGCAGCTCAAATTAAGGATTCAACCTTGTCAGAAGCAGGTGAAAAACTGACAGAAATTGTATTAAATGAAATAAAGGAAAAGGAGAAAGAAGAATGAAAGTAATCTTTTTAGCAGATGTTAAAGGAAAAGGTAAAAAAGGCGAAATTAAGGAAGTACCAACAGGGTATGCGCAAAACTTTCTTATCAAAAAGAATCTAGCCAAAGAAGCGACTGCTCAAGCTGTAGGTGAACTTCGTGGTAAACAAAAATCTGAAGAAAAAGCTCATGCTGAGATGATTGCAGAAGCAAAAGCAATTAAATCCCAACTAGAAGCAGAAGAAACTGTTGTAGAATTTGTTGAAAAAGTTGGTCCAGATGGCCGTACTTTTGGTTCTATTACCAATAAGAAAATTGCAGAAGAATTGCAAAAGCAATTTGGAATTAAGATTGATAAACGTCATATCCAAGTACAAGCTCCGATTCGAGCAGTTGGTTTGATTGATGTGCCAGTGAAAATCTATCAAGATATCACAAGTGTAATCAATCTTCGTGTGAAAGAAGGATAAATTTACACCTTCTTGACAAGATTGTAAAAGGAAGGGAAGTCTGATGGCAGAAGTAGAAGAGTTACGAGTACAACCTCAAGATATCTTAGCTGAGCAATCCGTTTTAGGGGCTATCTTTATTGATGAGAGTAAGCTTGTTTTTGTGCGAGAATATATTGAGTCTCGGGACTTTTTTAAGTATGCCCATCGTTTGATTTTCCAAGCTATGGTCGATTTATCCGATCGTGGCGATGCTATAGATGCAACAACGGTTCGTACCATTCTTGATAATCAAGGTGATTTACAGAATATTGGTGGCTTGTCTTACCTGGTTGAGATTGTCAATTCTGTTCCAACTTCTGCTAATGCGGAGTACTATGCTAAAATCGTTGCAGAGAAGGCCATGTTACGGCGATTAATCTCCAAGTTGACAGAGTCTGTCAATCAAGCTTACGAGGCTTCGCAACCAGCTGATGAAATCATTGCTCAGGCAGAAAAAGGCCTGATTGATGTCAGCGAAAATGCTAATCGAAGTGGATTTAAGAACATTCGAGATGTGTTGAATGTCAACTTTGGAAATCTGGAGGCTCGCTCTCAACAAACGACTGATATTACAGGTATTGCGACAGGCTATCGTGATTTGGATCATATGACTACTGGTCTTCATGAGGAGGAGTTAATTATCTTAGCAGCTCGTCCAGCGGTTGGTAAGACAGCCTTTGCCTTGAATATTGCTCAGAACATTGGGACTAAGTTGGACAAAACGGTTGCTATTTTTTCACTCGAAATGGGTGCGGAAAGTCTAGTGGATCGTATGTTGGCGGCAGAAGGTTTGGTGGAATCGCATTCTATCCGTACGGGTCAATTGACTGATGAGGAGTGGCAAAAATATACCATTGCTCAAGGGAATCTAGCCAATGCAAGTATCTATATCGATGATACGCCAGGAATTCGAATTACAGAGATTCGTTCTCGTTCTCGTAAACTGGCTCAAGAAACTGGAAATCTTGGATTGATTTTGATAGACTATTTGCAGCTTATCACGGGAACTGGGCGAGAAAACCGCCAACAAGAAGTTTCAGAAATTTCACGTCAGTTGAAAATCCTAGCCAAGGAACTGAAAGTTCCAGTAATCGCTCTAAGTCAGCTTTCTCGTGGTGTAGAACAACGTCAGGATAAGAGACCGGTCTTGTCTGATATTCGTGAATCTGGGTCTATTGAGCAGGATGCTGATATCGTAGCCTTTCTTTATCGCGACGATTACTATGAGCGTGGTGGTGAAGAAGAGGATGGCATACCGAATAATAAGGTAGAAGTTATTATCGAGAAAAACCGTAGTGGAGCTCGTGGAACGGTGGAATTAATTTTCCAAAAAGAATACAATAAATTTTCAAGTATCTCAAAGAGGGAGGCATAAGATGTCAGATGCATTTACAGATGTAGCCAAGATGAAAAAAATCAAAGAAGAAATCAAGGCACATGAGGGACAAGTCGTAGAAATGACTTTGGAGAATGGTCGTAAGCGCCAAAAAAATAGATTGGGTAAGCTAATTGAGGTTTATCCATCCCTATTTATCGTTGAATTTGGGAACGTTGAAGGAGATAAACAAGCTAATGTTTACGTTGAATCCTTTACTTACTCAGATATCCTTACAGAAAAGAATTTGATTCATTATCTTGACTAAAGTGAGAAATTTTCTCACTTTTTCTTTTTTTCTCCGAATAGTTTAAGTGAAGGTAATCTTCGATTTATATTATTTTTCAAGGAGGAAGAATGAAAAATTCACCATTTAAAGTAGCAGAGACAGGATTTTCTTTTAGAAAATCAGCTAAAAAAGTTGTTCCCTTTTTAGTAGTAGGATTGATGTTAGCAGCGGGTAATAGTGTATATGCCTATTCCGGAGGAAATGGATCGATTGCGCGTGGGGATGATTATCCTGCTCATTATAAAAATGGGAGCCAGGAGATTGATAAGTGGCGCATGTATTCTCGTCAATGTACTTCTTTTGCAGCCTTTCGTTTGAGTAATGTGAATGGTTTTGAGATTCCGGCTGCTTATGGGAATGCGAATGAATGGGGCTATCGGGCTCGTCGTGAAGGCTATCGTGTAGATAATAGACCAGCGATTGGCTCCATTGCTTGGTCTACTGCAGGAACTTATGGTCATGTTGCTTGGGTGTCAAATGTAATAGGAGATGAGATTGAGATTGAAGAATACAACTATGGAATAAGAGAATCTTACAATAAGCGCGTCGTGAAGGCCAATACCATGACTGGCTTTATTCATTTTAAAGATTTAGCTGGTGGCAGTGTTGGGAATAGTCAATCCTCACCTTCAACAGGAGGAACACATTTTTTCAAGTCTAAGGCTGCTATCAAAAATCAGCCTCTAGCTAGCGCAACTGCAATTGATTACTATTATCCTGGGGAGAATGTTCATTATGATCAAATTCTCGAAAAAGATGGGTACAAGTGGTTGAGTTATACGGCTTATAACGGAAGTCGTCGCTATATCCAGCTAGAGGGAGTAACCTCTTCACAGAATCAATCAGGGAATAGTTCTAACTATGGATCCAATAATGGATTGACTATTGGTTGGAAGAAAATAAATGGTAGTTGGTATCATTTCAAATCAAATGGGTCTAAATCAACAGGCTGGCTGAAAGATGGATCTAGTTGGTATTATTTGAAATCATCTGGTGAAATGCAAACAGGCTGGTTAAAGGAAAATGGTCTGTGGTATTATCTAGATAGTTCAGGAGCAATGAAAACAGGTTGGTATCAAGTCTCAGGTAAGTGGTATTATTCTTACTCTTCAGGTGAGCTAGCTGTTAATACTACAGTGGATGGCTACAGAGTAAACAGTGACGGAGAACGAGTATAGAAAATGGGAGTAGGAAAATTTCCTACTCTTTTCTGTAAGCAGTTTCCTTGACATTTTTTTTATTTTGCGCTATCATATGTCCATATAATATATGGGAGTCTGTGTACAGTCTGAGAGGAAGTGTTAAACTTCGACCGCACCTGATCTGGGTAATGCCAGCGTAGGGAACGATACTTAGTCTATTCTTGACCTTTTCCATATATGGTAAAGGTTTTTCTTTTTGTCAAAGGAAAACGAGAAGAGGAGGTTCTTATGAAAGCAAGCATTGCCTTGCAAGTTTTACCCCTATCACAGGGAATTGATCGGATTGCTGTTATTGATCAGGTCATTGCTTATCTGCAAGCTCAAGAAGTGACCATGGTAGTGACACCATTTGAAACAGTCTTGGAAGGGGAGTTTGATGAACTTATGCGCATTCTAAAAGAAGCGCTAGAAGTGGCAGGGCAGGAGGCAGAAAATGTCTTTGCCAATGTCAAAATAAATGTAGGAGAGATTTTAAGTATTGATGAGAAACTTGAAAAGTATACTGAGACGACACATTAGTCTATTGGGCTTTCTAGGAGTCTTGTCAATCTGGCAGTTAGCAGGTTTTCTTAAACTTCTCCCCAAGTTTATCCTTCCGACACCTCTTGAAATTCTCCAGTCCTTTGTTCGTGATAGAGAATTTCTCTGGCACCATAGCTGGGCGACCTTAAGAGTGGCTTTGCTGGGGTTGGTTCTGGGAGTTTTGATTGCCTGTCTCATGGCTGTGCTTATGGATAGTTTGACTTGGCTCAATGACCTGATTTACCCTATGATGGTGGTTGTTCAGACCATTCCGACCATTGCCATAGCTCCTATCCTGGTCTTGTGGCTCGGTTATGGGATTTTACCTAAGATTGTCTTGATTATCTTGACGACTACTTTTCCTATCATCGTTAGCATTTTGGACGGTTTTAGGCATTGTGACAAGGATATGCTGACCTTATTTAGTCTGATGCGGGCCAAACCTTGGCAAATCCTTTGGCATTTTAAAATCCCAGTCAGCCTGCCTTACTTTTATGCAGGTCTGAGGGTCAGTGTCTCCTACGCTTTTATCACAACAGTAGTATCTGAGTGGTTGGGAGGCTTTGAAGGACTAGGTGTCTACATGATTCAGTCCAAGAAATTGTTTCAGTATGATACCATGTTCGCTATTATTATTCTGGTATCGATTATCAGCCTTCTGGGTATGAAGTTGGTCGATATTAGTGAAAAATATGTTATTAAATGGAAACGTTCGTAGAATTAGAATGTTTCTGAAAAAGAAAAGAGGAAATTGAAATGAAGAAAACATGGAAAGTGTTTTTAACGCTTGTGACAGCTCTTGTAGCTGTTGTGCTTGTGGCTTGTGGTCAACGAACTGCTTCTAAGGACAACAAGGAGGCAGAACTCAAGAAGATTGACTTTATCCTAGACTGGACACCAAATACCAACCACACAGGGCTTTATGTTGCTAAGGAAAAAGGTTATTTCAAAGAAGCTGGAGTGGATGTTGACTTGAAATTGCCACCAGAAGAAAGTTCTTCTGATTTGGTTATTAACGGTAAGGCACCATTTGCAGTTTATTTCCAAGACTACATGGCTAAAAAATTGGAAAAAGGAGCAGGAATTACTGCCGTTGCAGCTATTGTTGAGCACAATACATCAGGAATCATCTCTCGTAAATCTGACAATGTAGCTAGTCCAAAGGACTTGGTTGGTAAGAAATACGGAACTTGGAATGATCCAACTGAACTTGCTATGTTGAAAACCTTGGTAGAATCACAAGGTGGAGACTTTGAAAAAGTTGAAAAAGTACCAAACAACGACTCAAACTCAATCACACCGATTGCCAATGGCGTCTTTGATACTGCTTGGATCTACTATGGATGGGATGGTATCCTTGCCAAATCTCAAGGTGTAGATGCTAACTTCTTGTACTTGAAAGACTATGTCAAGGAGTTTGACTACTACTCACCAGTTATCATCGCAAACAATGACTATTTGAAAGACAACAAAGAAGAAGCTCGTAAAGTCATTCAAGCTATCAAAAAAGGCTACCAATATGCTATGGAGCATCCAGAGGAAGCAGCTGATATCCTCATCAAGAATGCGCCTGAACTCAAGGAAAAACGTGACTTTGTCATCGAATCTCAAAAATACTTGTCAAAAGAATACGCAAGCGACAAGGAAAAATGGGGTCAATTTGATGCAGCTCGCTGGAATGCCTTCTACAAATGGGATAAAGAAAATGGTATCCTTAAAGAAGACTTGACAGACAAAGGATTCACCAACGAATTTGTGAAATAATGACAGAGATTAGACTAGAACAAGTCAGTTATGCCTATGGTCAGGAGAGGATTTTAGAGGATATCAACCTGCAGGTGACTTCAGGTGAAGTGGTTTCTATCTTAGGCCCAAGTGGTGTTGGTAAGACTACGCTTTTCAACTTAATTGCGGGTATTTTAGAAGTTCAGTCAGGGAGAATTGTCCTTGATGGTGAAGAAAATCCCCAGGGGCGCGTGAGTTATATGTTGCAAAAGGATCTGCTCTTGGAGCACAAGACCGTGCTTGGTAATATCATTCTGCCCCTCTTGATTCAAAAAGTGGATAAGGCGGAAGCCGTTGCCCGAGCGGATGACATCCTTGCGACCTTCCAGTTGACAGCTGTAAGAGATAAATACCCTCATGAACTCAGTGGTGGGATGCGCCAGCGTGTAGCCTTGCTCCGAACCTACCTTTTCGGGCACAAGCTCTTTCTCTTAGACGAGGCCTTCAGCGCCTTGGATGAGATGACTAAGATGGAACTCCACGCTTGGTACCTTGAGATTCACAAGCAGTTGCAGCTAACAACCTTGATCATTACGCATAGTATCGAGGAGGCCCTCAGTCTCAGCGACCGCATCTATATCTTGAAAAATCGACCTGGGCAGATTGTTTCAGAAATTAAACTAGATTGGTCTGAAGATGAGGACAAAGAAGTCCAAAAGATTGCCTATAAACGTCAAATTTTGGTAGAATTAGGCTTAGATAAGTAGAAAAATAGGGAGTTGGTGAAGATTATCCTTTACCAGCGCCCTTTTTCTTTTAAAAATGAGAAAATTTCGGTATAATAGTCAAAGATAGTCAAGGTTTAAAGAGAGAGGTGGGTTTGTAATGAGATTTAAAAATACATCGGATCATATTGAGGCCTACATCAAGGCGATTTTAGATCAATCTGGAATTGTGGAGTTGCAACGGAGTCAGTTGGCAGATACTTTTCAGGTTGTTCCTAGTCAGATTAACTATGTGATCAAGACACGCTTTACGGAAAGTAGAGGTTACTTGGTTGAAAGTAAGCGTGGTGGCGGAGGCTACATTCGCATAGGACGGATTGAGTTTTCTAGTCATCATGAAATGCTCCGCGATTTGCTTTACTCGATTGGTGAGCGGGTCAGTCAAGAAATTTATGAGGATATTCTGCAGCTTTTGGTTGAGCAGGAATTGATGACCAAGCAGGAGATGAATTTGCTGGTGGCAGTAGCTTTAGATCGCGTTCTAGGAGAAGAAGCTCCAGTTGTTCGTGCAAACATGCTACGACAGGTCATACAAGAGGTAGATAGAAAAGGGAAGTAAGATGAACTATTCAAAAGCATTGAATGAATGTATCGAAAGTGCCTACATGGTGGCTGGCCATTTTGGAGCTCGTTACCTAGAGTCTTGGCACTTGTTGATTGCCATGTCTAATCACAGTTATAGTGTGGCAGGGGCGACTTTAAATGATTATCCATATGAGATGGACCGTTTAGAAGAGGTCGCTTTGGAACTGACTGAAACGGACTATAGCCAGGATGAAACCTTTACGGAATTGCCGTTTTCTCATCGTTTGCAGGTCCTTTTTGACGAAGCAGAGTATGTAGCGTCAGTGGTCCATGCTAAGGTGCTAGGGACAGAGCATGTCCTCTATGCGATTTTGCATGATGGCAATGCCTTGGCGACTCGTATCTTGGAGAGAGCTGGTTTTTCTTATGAAGACAAGAAAGATCAGGTCAAGATTGCTGCCCTACGTCGAAATCTAGAAGAACGAGCAGGTTGGACTCGTGAAGATCTCAAGGCTTTACGCCAACGCCATCGTACAGTAGCTGATAAGCAAAATTCTATGGCTAATATGATGGGCATGCCCCAGACTCCAAGCGGTGGTCTCGAGGACTATACGCATGATTTGACAGAGCAAGCGCGTTCTGGCAAGTTAGAGCCAGTTATCGGTCGGGACAAGGAAATCTCGCGTATGATTCAAATTTTGAGTCGGAAGACTAAGAATAATCCTGTCTTGGTTGGGGATGCTGGTGTCGGAAAAACAGCTCTGGCGCTTGGACTTGCCCAGCGTATTGCTAGTGGGGACGTGCCTGCGGAAATGGCTAAGATGCGCGTGTTAGAGCTGGATTTGATGAATGTCGTTGCAGGGACACGCTTCCGTGGTGACTTTGAAGAGCGCATGAATAATATCATCAAGGATATTGAGGAAGATGGTCAAGTAATTCTCTTTATCGATGAACTCCACACTATCATGGGTTCTGGTAGTGGAATTGACTCAACTCTGGATGCGGCCAATATCTTGAAACCAGCCTTGGCGCGTGGAACTTTGAGAACGGTTGGTGCGACCACTCAGGAAGAATATCAAAAACACATCGAAAAAGATGCGGCCCTTTCTCGTCGTTTCGCGAAAGTGACGATTGAAGAGCCAAGCGTGGCCGACAGTATGATCATTTTACAGGGTTTGAAGGCGACTTATGAGAAACATCACCGTGTGCAAATCACAGATGAAGCAGTTGAAACAGCTGTCAAGATGGCTCATCGTTACTTGACTAGTCGTCACTTGCCAGACTCTGCTATTGATCTCTTGGATGAAGCAGCAGCAACAGTGCAAAATAAGGCTAAGCATGTAAAAGCAGACGATTCAGGTTTGAGTCCAGCTGACAAGGCCTTGATAGATGGTAAGTGGAAACAGGCAGCTCAGTTAATCGCAAAAGAAGAGGAAGTGCCTGTCTATAAAGACTTGGTGACAGAGTCTGATATTTTGACCACCTTGAGTCGCTTGTCAGGTATTCCAGTCCAAAAACTGACTCAGACTGATGCTAAGAAATACCTAAACTTGGAAGCTGAACTGCACAAACGTGTCATCGGTCAAGATCAAGCTGTTTCAAGTATTAGCCGTGCCATTCGCCGCAATCAGTCAGGGATTCGCAGTCACAAGCGTCCGATTGGTTCCTTTATGTTCCTAGGACCTACAGGTGTCGGTAAGACCGAATTGGCCAAGGCTCTAGCAGAAGTTCTTTTTGATGACGAATCAGCCCTTATCCGCTTTGATATGAGTGAGTATATGGAGAAATTTGCAGCCAGTCGTCTCAACGGAGCTCCTCCAGGCTATGTGGGGTATGAAGAAGGTGGGGAGTTGACCGAGAAGGTTCGCAACAAACCATACTCTGTTCTCCTCTTTGATGAGGTAGAAAAAGCCCACCCAGACATCTTTAATGTCCTCTTGCAGGTCTTGGATGATGGTGTCTTGACAGATAGCAAGGGGCGCAAGGTTGACTTTTCAAATACCATTATCATCATGACGTCAAATCTTGGTGCGACAGCCCTTCGGGATGACAAGACCGTCGGTTTTGGAGCTAAGGATATTCGTTTTGATCAGGAAAATATGGAAAAACGAATCTTTGAAGAGTTGAAAAAAACTTATCGACCAGAGTTTATCAACCGTATTGATGAAAAGGTGGTCTTCCACAGTTTGGATAGCGACCACATGCAGGAAATTGTCAAGATTATGGTTAAACCATTGATTGCTAGCCTGGCAGAGAAGGGCATCGACTTAAAACTACAAGCTTCGGCACTGAAGTTGCTAGCTAGTCACGGTTACAATCCAGAAATGGGAGCTCGTCCACTTCGCAGAACCCTACAAACAGAAGTGGAAGACAAGTTGGCAGAACTTCTTCTCAAGGGAGAATTAGAGGCAGGCAGCACACTTAAGATTGGTGTTAAAGCAGGCCAGTTAAAATTTGATATTGTATAAAAATGGAGAATCAGGAGTAATCTTGATTCTCTTTTTTGCTACTTTTTTATAAAAAATAATAAAAAACTATTGACAAAACAAAAATATAGTTTATAATAAAAACATAGATAATAAAAATATCAAAAACCATAAAAAGGTAATGCGTTTATGAAAAAGAAAACAGCAGTGGTATTTGGAACCTTTGCTCCACTTCATCAAGGACATATCGATTTGATTCAGCGTGCGAAGCGACAGTGTGACCAGGTCTGGGTTGTCGTTTCAGGCTATGAGGGAGACCGAGGAGAGCAGGTAGGCTTAACGCTTCAAAAAAGATTCCGCTATATCCGAGAGGCCTTTCGTGGTGACGAGTTGACCTTGGTTTGTAAGTTAGATGAAACCAATCTTCCTCGCTACCCTATGGGCTGGCAGGAGTGGTTGGACCAAATGTTAGCGGAGATTTCCTATGATGAAACCCAGCAAGAACTAATTTTCTTTGTGGGAGAAGCAGACTACCAGCAAGAATTATCAAATCGTGGTTTTGAGACCGTTTTGCAAGAAAGAAAGTTTGGAATCTCAGCGACTATGATTCGAGAAAATCCAAGCAAATATTGGAAAAACATCGCTCAGCCCTTCCGTCGTCAGTTTACAAAGAAAGTATTGATTATGGGGAGTGCCAGCAATGGGAAGACCACTCTGGCCAAGGATTTGGCAAGGTATTACGATGCACCCGTCAGTTTGGAATACGCACGTGAGTACCAGATTAAAAACAATGTCCGCGACGATGAATTGACTCCAAAAGATTACTATTATCTCCTGTTGGGGCAGTATGACCAGACCTCTAAGTTAATTGACAGTAATGCCAATAGGGGATTGGTGATAGCTGACACCAACTCCTTAGTAACTAAGGGCTACTATGATTATTACATGGAGACCGAGGACCAAGGGGACTTATCAGGAGAAACCTTTGATAATCTCTTTGTTTCGATCTTGGCTAAGGAAAAATGGGACTTGATTCTCTTTGTGCAACCGGTCGGCTCCTATGTCAATGACGGATTTAGAGATATGACTATGGCAGAAGACCATATTCGTCATAGTTTTTCCCAGCATTTGGACCATATGAGAGAGCGATATTTAACCACCATTCCACTAGTTTATCTAGCTGAGGATTACCTAGGCAATTATGAAGCAGCCAAAGTGGCTATTGATGCCATTTACCAAGCAGATTAGGAGAAAATTATGAAAAAACTAACTGAAAAAATCACACAATTTATCGAAAACTTTAAAAATGTTCATGCAGAAGCTCGTAAGATCGGTTTTGCAGGAATCATGCGCCTGCTCTGGAAGGATCTCTTTATGGGACGTAGTCTCTTCCAGTGGTTGTATCTCACCGTCCTGTCAAGTGTTCCCTTGATTTTAGAATTCACGCAAAATACAGAAAGTCATGACTGGATGAGCTTGTTTGCATCTTGGACTGGGATTGTCTGTGTTATCTTGGTAGCAGAAGGACGTGCAAGCAATTATCTCTTTGGGGCCATTAACTCTGCTATCTATTTGGTTTTGGCTATGAATGCGACTTTTTATGGTGAAGTTTTGACGACTGTTTACTTCTTTGTCATGCAGCCGATTGGTCTCTATGCTTGGCTGTCCAACCGTATCAATGACCAAGGAAAAGTAGAAGAATCTCACTTTGAATCTAAGAAATTATCTGTTTTTGACTGGCTCAAGTACTTAGCCTTGACTGCTATCATCTGGATTGGTATGGGCTTAGCTTACCAAAGTATCCATAGTGCTCGCCCTTTCCGTGATAGTGTTACCGATGCGACCAATGGTGTCGGCCAGCTCTTGATGACACGTCTCTATCGTGAGCAATGGATTTTCTGGATTGCAACCAATCTCTTTAGTATCTACCTCTGGTGGGGTGAAAATATCCATATTCAAGGGATGTACTGGGTTTACACACTCAATAGTCTAGTAGGTTGGTACCAATGGACCAAGGCAGTTCGTAAGGAGGCATAAAATGACGGACACGATGATTCCAGCAGGGATGACGGAAAAAGAATATTTTGAAATTCATGCCAGTCAGGAGGAGTTTTTGGATTGGTACTACAAGCAGGAACTTCCTCAATACGAAAAACCAAGTGTGACGGTGGATATGGTAGCCTACTGCTTTGTCGAAGGAAAGATCAAGCTCTTATTAATTCGTCGCAAGGCTCACCCTTATCAAAATTGTTTGGCTTTGGTTGGAGGATTTATGGACAAGGGCGAAGATGCTGCGCATGCCTGTCAGCGTGAGGTGAGAGAAGAAGTTAATCTCGATCTTCCTTTGGAAAAAATCGAGCAATTAATGACCGTATCGACCCCCGGCCGTGACCCCCGGGGCTGGACAGTGACCATTGCCCACTTGGTTTATCTGCCTAGTCGTGCATTAGAACTTGTTCAAGCAGGAGACGATGCTAAGGATGTGGTTTTTGTAGATGTCGATTTTCAGACAGGCAAGTGCTTCTTAAAGGGAGTGGAGTTGGAGGAACAAGCCTTCGCTTTTGACCATTATGCCATTATCCAAGAATCCATCAAACGAATCCAAGGGAGACTTGACTGGAATCCGACTTTCCTTTATCTGCTAGAGGAGGAGTTCACTGTCTACGAAGGGACTGAACTGGTCAATCTTATCAACCCCGGTCGCCCCATCGTCAGCAATAACTTTCTCGTAAAATACGGAGAATATGTAGAAGAAGTCGGACTCAAACGAGTGCCTAAAAAGAAACCAAGAAAAACCTATCGATTGAAATAAAAAACGAGGTCGGGAAAAGTTCCCGATCTCTTTATTTGCCTTTATTAGTTTGATTTGCTGTTGCGACTGTTTTAGGGATGGCTATCTTTCTTAGAATTACTCAACATGTGAGTAAAGAAGTCTTTGTATCTATACTTGAGATAGTTCTCATGTAAAAATAACAAAGCGATATAAACAATCAAAAAGATTGTAGTCAGATAGAAGATGTCAAATGCAGTTCGCGCATAGTAAGTTGCTGATTGATAAGAGCCAATAGCTCCCAAAATCAACCAAGGAAGATACTTGTAATACTTATTTAGCATAAGAATGCACCTCCTATATTCTATTTCAATGTTATTATATTTCTTTGTACTTAAAGATGCAAGCGATTACACAAAAACAAATTCAAATTTTTAATAGGAAAATCTCCTGTTTTTCTATTTTATTACGAATAGAAGAGTAGGAGGAGTAAATGTATCTAAAGTATTTAAGATTTTTAAAATAGTTTAGATAAATTGTTGACATATTTAAAACTGAATGTTACAATTATATTACAAAAAGATTTCTTTATATTTCTAAAATATTACAAAGGAGTAGAAAAATGAAAAAGAAAACCTATATCAAATTGATGGCAGCAACTGTATTGGCTTCTACCTTGCTATTAGGAGCTTGTGGAAATAAAAAGGAAACAACTCAAGCAAGCAGTTCTGCTAAGACAAGCCAGTCATCAAGTTCTAAAGCAACTTCTTCTAACAAAGAAAGCAAGACTCAGAAGTCCTCAAGTTCAGCTTCATCTGAAAAGACTAAGGCGTCTACTGATCAATCTTCAGCAACTGCAACGCCATCACAAGCGGCTCCTGCACCAGAGCAAAGACAAGGTCAAGAAGTGGCTAGTCAACAAACTCCTGCTCAGACTCCTTCAACTCAACAAGCTCCTCAAGCCCAATCTAACCAATCAAGCTATGATCCTACAACTGACCGCAAACTTCAAGACAAACAAGCAGAGCAAAATAAACGCTACAAGGGTGTTTTAACCATGGTAGATGGTGATTTCTCAGCTGCAGCGGGCAATTGGAAGGGAGCAAATGGCGAAACCATCACAGTTTCATCAGGTGGTCAATTTACAGTAGAATCTTCTGATGGAAAGAAAGAAAATTACTCTATCAAAGGCTATTCTTATACTCTTGATGATGGTAAGTATAATGCCAAAATTGGTGGAGGAAAAGTCATCCAAATTACAACAGGAGCGGATGGTAAGGTTTCCAGTGTTGCTTTGAGTCAATAATAAAATTTGGTGCTTTAACTTTTACTAGAAATCGTGCTGTAAAAGAGTGAGCCAACTGTTTTTCACTTAGTTTCTCCAAGAGAAAGTGGTATAATAAAAAAATCAAAGGAAAACGAGTGATAATACATGGCGGATAAATTAATATTACCTCAAAACACACGACTAATGGGAGTATTTCTTGGATTTGTAGGTGGTTCTTTGGATGTGTTTTGCCATATTCAATACCATAGTTTGGTAGCGACACAGACAGGGAATATTCTCCTACTTATATCTGATTGGCACGACTCAAATGTCATCAATACGATGCTGCGATTCTGCTCAATTATCTTCTTTTCTCTAGGATTTCTGTTTGCCCTACACATGAAAGAATACCGCAAAACGGCCTACTGGCGGGTTAAGATGTTGCTTCCTTTATTTATTGGGACACTTATTTTGCCTTTCTTTTCACGATCTCCTCTATTAGAAGTTCCTTTCATCGCTTTGGGAACAGGAATGATGATGCTAACATTTACGGGTAGCTTGATTGAAGATCATCCCTATGTCATTTTTATGACGTCTGGAAATTACCGAAAGATGTTGACCGCTTTGTATCGCATTGCTAGAAGAGAAGGAAATATCCAAGAATACCGTCGTCAAGCCTTAAATTATGGGATTGTTGTGGGAAGTTTCATAGTGGGGGCAATCAGCTTGGCTGTATTGATGCATTTTCTTCATGAATGGTCTGTTTGGATTATCAGCCTCAATTTGTTTTTGATTATGTCCTACTATATAGCTAGAGTGAAGCAATTAGATTTACAAGATGAAAACATATAAAAAACGACAAGACTCATTTTTGAGCTTTGTCGTTTTTGTGAGTTGTAGATGTGAGACTATGCTTTATCCAATTGCAAGAGAGCCTCAATCTCTGCCAGGGTGCTAGCTTGTGAAATGGCTCCACGGAGTTTGGCAGCGCCAGATGTTCCACGGAGGTAGTGAGGAGCGAGGCCACGGAATTCACGAACTGCTACGTTTTCCCCTTTGAGGTTAATCAAGCGTTTCAAATGTTCGTAGGCGATTTTCATCTTGTCTTCAAAGGTCAAATCAGGTAGAATTTCTCCTGTTTCAAAGTAATGGTTGATTTGGTTGAAGAGGTAAGGATTTCCCATAGCAGCGCGGCCAATCATGACTGCGTCAGCACCGACTTCTTCGATGCGTTGTTTGGCTTCTTGAACTGTACGGATGTCACCGTTGGCGATAAATGGAATCTTGGTCAAAGCTTGAGCGACCTTGTGAAGGGTCTCAAGGTCTGCATGACCTGTATACATTTGTTCGCGGGTACGGCCATGCATAGCAAGAGCAGAAACACCTGCAGCTTCAGCAGCGAGGGCATTTTCTACTGCAAGAGACGGATCGGCCCAGCCGGTACGCATTTTGACAGTAAGGGGGATATCAAGGACAGACTGGACCTTGTTGATGATAGAGTAAATCTTATCGGGGTCCTTGAGCCACATAGCGCCAGCTTCGTTCTTCACGATTTTGTTAACTGGGCAGCCCATGTTGATATCCACGATATCGGTTTTGGTGTTTTCTTGGATGAATTCTGCTGCGCGTGCTAGGCTGTCTTCATCACTACCAAATAGTTGGATAGAGACAGGGTTTTCGCCTTCATCGATATGAAGCATGTGCAGGGTTTTTTCGTTGTTGTATTGGATTCCCTTGTCAGAGACCATTTCCATGACAACGAGTCCAGCTCCGAGCTCTTTTGCAATAGTACGAAAGGCTGAGTTGGTCACGCCAGCCATAGGTGCTAAAACGGTACGATTGGGAATCTCAACATTGCCAATCATAAAAGGTGTGTTAAGATTTGTCACGAATGAGTTCCTCCAGGTCGTTTTCATCAAAGTTGTAAGTCGTTTGGCAGAATTGACAAGTGATTTCTGCCCCATGGTCTTCCTCTTTCATTTCCTGTAAGTCTGAGCTTGGAAGGCTAGAAAGAGCGTTCATAAAACGTTCATGGCTACAGTCACATTGGAAACGGATTTCTTCTTCAGAAAGACGCTTGTAGGCCTCGTCACCGTAGATAGCCTTGAGGAGGGCTTCGATATGGTCGTCGCTTTCCAGAAGGGTTGAGATAGCTGGCATTTCTTGGATGCGTTTTTCAAAGCGAGCAATCTCTTCTTCCTTAGCTCCTGGCAAGACTTGAACTAGGAAACCACCTGCAACCTTGACCTTGTCTTCTTCGTCTAAAAGGACATTGAGGCCGACTGCTGAAGGGGTTTGTTGGCTTTCGGTCAGGTAAAAGGCCAGGTCTTCACCGATTTCCCCAGAGATGAGGGGAGTCATAGAGTTGTAAGGATTTCCAGTACCGTAGTCTGTGATAACGAGGAATTGACCATTTCCAACAAAAGGTCCAACTAGGACTTCACCAGTTGCAGTCTTTTTGATGTCAACACCAGGATTTTGAACGTAGCCTTTGACGTTCCCCTTGGTATCAGCAACGGTGATAATGGCTCCTAGAGAGCTAGATCCCAGTACCTTCACTGTTAGTTTGGTATTTCCTTTTTCATTGGCTGCGAGAATCTGGCTAGCGATAAGAGTTCGACCAAGCGCTACAGTTGAGCTAGCTTGGGTTTGGTGTTTTTCTTGAGCAGTGCGGACGGTTTCTGTGCTATCAAGGACAAAAGCACGAAAGGCTCCGCTTTCTGATATTGTTTTAATAATTTTATCCATAGCTACTATTTTAGCATAAAAATGCCCAAAGGGGGAGCCGTGTGTTTGCTGATTTTTAGGATAATGGACCAGGAAATCAGCATGAAAATAAAAAGAGAAACAGATTATTTCAGCATTTGTAAGATTTATGCTATGCTTAAGGTAGAAAATGAAAGGGGTAACAAATGTATTTAGGAGATTTGATGGAAAAGGCCGAATCTGGCCAATTTTCAATCCTTTCCTTTCTATTACAAGAGTCTCAGACGACCGTCAAGGCTGTAATGGAGGAAACAGGATTTTCAAAAGCAACTCTAACCAAATATGTCACCCTGCTCAATGACAAGGCTTTGGACAGTGGCTTAGAGCTGACTATCTCCTTAGAAGATGAAAATCTGCGTCTGTCAATCGGTGCAGCTACCAAGGGGAGAGATATTCGGAGCTTGTTTTTGGAGAATGCTGTTAAATACCAGATTCTTGTTTATCTTCTCTACCACCAACAGTTTTTAGCCCATCAGCTGGCTCAAGAATTGATGATTAGTGAGGCTACGCTTGGTCGCCACTTAGCTAGTTTGAATCAGATTTTGTCAGAATTTGACTTATCTATCCAAAATGGACGTTGGCGAGGTCCAGAGCATCAGATTCGCTATTTCTATTTCTGTCTTTTCCGGAAGGTCTGGTCCAGTCAGGAATGGGAAGGTCACATGCAGAAACCAGAGAGAAAACAGGAGATTGCCACTTTAGAAGAAATCTGCGGTGCAAGTTTGTCTTCGGGTCAGAAATTGGACTTGGTTCTCTGGGCTCATATCAGTCAACAGCGTCTTCGGGTTAATGCTTGTCAGTTCCAAGTGATAGAAGAGAAAATGCGAGGGTATTTTGACAATATTTTCTACCTTCGTTTGCTGAGAAAGGCTCCGTCCTTTTTTGCTGGACAACACCTTCCTCTAGGAACTGAGGATGGGGAGATGATGATTTTCTTCTCTTTCCTCCTATCTCATCGCATTCTTCCTCTTCATACTATGGAATATATCCTTGGTTTTGGAGGGCAGTTGGCAGATTTGCTGACACAGTTGATTCAAGAAATGAAGAAGGAGGAGTTGCTGGGTGATTATACAGAGGATCACGTTACCTATGAACTCAGTCAGCTTTGTGCTCAAGTCTATCTCTATAAGGGCTATATTTTACAGGACCGCTACAAGTACCAGTTGGAGAATCGTCATCCTTATTTGCTGATGGAACATGATTTTAGGGGGACGGCAGAGGAGATTTTTCATGCTCTACCTGCCTTTCAGCAGGGGACGGATTTGGATAAGAAAATTCTCTGGGAATGGCTTCAGTTGATGGAATATATGGCTGAAAATGGTGGTCAGCATATGCGGATTGGTCTGGATTTGACATCTGGTTTTCTTGTCTTTTCAAGGATGGCAGCCATTTTGAAACGGTATTTGGAATACAATCGTTTTATTACCATTGAACCCTATGACCGAACTCGGCATTATGATTTGCTGGTTACCAATAACCCGATTCATAAGAAGGAACAGACACCAGTTTATTATTTAAAAAATGACTTGGATATGGAAGATTTGGCGGCGATTCGTCAGTTATTATTCACTTAAAAGGCTTGGTTGTTCCAGGCCTTTTTTGTGAAATTCACACAATCTCCTCACATTTTTTAAAAAATTAAAAAAAGTTGATAAACAAGAAAGCGCTTTATTTTGTATACTAGTAAGTGTAAAGAGGAAACATCCTCAAGATCTTTATCAGGAGGACAGCACATGTCACAAGAAAAATACATCATGGCCATTGACCAGGGGACTACAAGCTCTCGTGCCATTATTTTCAACAAAAAAGGAGAAAAGGTCAGCTCGAGTCAAAAAGAGTTTACCCAGATTTTCCCTCAGGCAGGTTGGGTAGAGCACAATGCCAATGAAATTTGGAACTCAGTCCAGTCAGTTATTGCGGGTGCTTTCATCGAAAGTGGTGTCAAGCCAAGTCAAATTGAAGCAATCGGGATCACCAACCAGCGTGAAACAACTGTTGTCTGGGATAAGAAAACAGGGCTCCCTATCTACAACGCTATCGTTTGGCAATCACGTCAGACAGCACCTTTGGCTGAGCAACTAAAAAGCCAAGGTTATGTGGAAAAATTCCATGAAAAGACTGGTTTGATCATCGATGCTTACTTCTCTGCGACCAAGGTTCGTTGGATTTTGGATCATGTAGAAGGCGCTCAAGAGCGAGCAGAAAAAGGGGAATTGCTCTTTGGTACTATCGATACTTGGTTGGTTTGGAAATTGACTGACGGTGCGGCTCACGTGACTGACTACTCAAACGCAGCTCGTACCATGCTTTATAACATTAAAGAACTCAAATGGGATGATGAGATTTTAGAAATCCTCAATATTCCTAAAGCAATGTTGCCTGAAGTTCGTTCTAACTCTGAAATCTACGGTAAGACAGTTCCATTCCATTTCTACGGTGGAGAAGTGCCAATCTCAGGTATGGCTGGGGACCAACAGGCAGCCCTCTTTGGACAGTTGGCCTTTGAACCTGGTATGGTTAAAAATACTTATGGAACAGGTTCTTTCATCATCATGAATACTGGTGAAGAGATGCAGTTGTCTGAGAACAATCTCTTGACAACCATTGGCTACGGAATTAACGGCAAGGTTTACTATGCCTTAGAAGGTTCTATCTTCATCGCAGGAAGTGCCATTCAGTGGCTTCGTGACGGTCTTCGCATGGTCGAAAATTCACCAGAATCTGAAAAATACGCTCGTGATTCTCACAACAACGATGAAGTTTATGTCGTTCCAGCCTTTACAGGTCTAGGTGCTCCATACTGGAACCAAAACGCTCGCGGTTCTGTCTTTGGCTTAACTCGTGGAACAACTAAAGAAGACTTTATCAAGGCGACTTTGCAATCTATCGCTTATCAAGTGCGTGACATCATCGACACCATGCAAGTGGATGCTCAGACAGCTATCCAAGTCTTGAAAGTAGACGGTGGTGCAGCTATGAACAATTTCCTCATGCAGTTCCAAGCTGACATTTTGGGAATCGATATCGCACGCGCTAAAAACTTGGAAACAACAGCTTTGGGGGCAGCCTTCCTAGCAGGTTTGTCAGTGGGCTATTGGAAGGACTTGGATGAGTTGAAACTCTTGAATGAGACAGGAGAACTCTTTGAACCATCTATGAATGAATCTCGCAAGGAACAACTCTACAAGGGCTGGAAGAAAGCTGTGAAAGCAACCCAAGTCTTTGCGGAAGTAGACGACTAATACTGGAAGAATAAAGCGACTTAGTTAGAAAGTGTGTAAATATGGAATTTTCAAAGAAAACACGTGAATTATCAATTCAAAAAATGCAGGAACGTACCTTGGACCTCTTGATTATCGGTGGAGGAATCACCGGTGCTGGTGTAGCTTTGCAGGCGGCAGCTAGCGGTCTTGAGACTGGTTTGATTGAAATGCAGGACTTCGCAGAAGGAACATCCAGCCGTTCAACTAAATTGGTTCACGGAGGTCTTCGTTACCTCAAACAATTCGACGTAGAAGTGGTATCAGATACGGTTTCTGAACGTGCTGTGGTTCAACAAATCGCTCCACATATTCCAAAACCAGATCCAATGCTCTTGCCAGTTTACGATGAAGATGGAGCGACCTTTAGCCTCTTCCGTCTGAAAGTAGCTATGGACTTGTACGACCTCTTGGCAGGAGTTAACAACACCCCAGCTGCTAACAAGGTCTTGAGCAAGGAAGAAGTTTTGGAACGCCAGCCAAACTTGAAGAAAGAAGGCTTGGTAGGAGGTGGGGTTTACCTTGACTTCCGTAACAACGATGCACGTCTCGTGATTGAAAACATCAAACGTGCCAACCAAGACGGTGCCCTCATTGCTAACCACGTGAAGGCAGAAGGTTTCCTATTTGACGAAAGTGGCAAGATTACAGGTGTGGTAGCTCGTGATTTGTTGACAGACCAAGTCTTTGAAATCAAGGCCCGTCTGGTGATTAACACAACAGGTCCTTGGAGCGACAAGGTGCGCAATTTGTCTAATAAGGGAACCCAATTCTCACAAATGCGTCCAACTAAGGGAGTTCATCTAGTCGTGGATTCAAGCAAAATCAAGGTTTCACAGCCAGTTTACTTTGACACAGGTTTGGGTGACGGCCGTATGGTCTTTGTTCTCCCACGTGAAAACAAGACTTACTTCGGTACAACTGATACAGACTACACAGGTGATTTGGAACATCCAAAAGTAACTCAAGAAGATGTAGATTACCTACTTGGCATTGTCAACAACCGCTTCCCAGAAGCCAACATCACCATTGATGATATCGAAAGCAGCTGGGCAGGTCTTCGTCCATTGATCGCAGGCAATAGCGCTTCTGACTACAATGGAGGAAATAACGGAACCATCAGTGATGAAAGCTTTAACAACTTGATTGCGACTGTTGAATCTTATCTCTCTAAAGAAAAAACGCGTGAAGATGTTGAGGCTGCTGTCAGCAAGCTTGAAAGTAGCACATCTGAGAAACATTTGGACCCATCTGCAGTTTCACGTGGTTCGAGCTTGGACCGAGATGATAATGGTCTCTTGACCCTTGCTGGTGGTAAAATCACAGACTACCGTAAGATGGCTGAAGGAGCTATGGAGCGCGTGGTTGACATCCTCAAAGCAGAATTTGACCGTAGCTTTAAACTGATCAATTCTAAGACTTACCCTGTTTCAGGTGGGGAATTGAACCCAGCAAATGTGGACTCAGAAATCGAAGCCTTTGCGCAACTTGGAGTGTCACGTGGTTTGGATAGCAAGGAAGCTCATTACCTAGCAAATCTCTACGGTTCAAATGCACCGAAAGTCTTTGCTCTTGCTCATAGTTTGGAACAAGCGCCAGGACTCAGTTTGGCAGACACTTTGTCACTTCACTATGCAATGCGCAATGAGTTGGCTCTTAGCCCAGTTGACTTCCTTCTTCGTCGTACCAACCACATGCTCTTTATGCGTGATAGTTTGGATAGCATCGTTGAGCCAGTTTTGGATGAAATGGGACGATTCTATGACTGGACAGAAGAAGAAAAAGCAGGCTACCGTGCGGATGTCGAAGCGGCTCTCGCTAACAACGATTTAGCAGAATTAAAAAATTAAGAAAAAATAAAAGAGGCGGAGGGCAGGACTCCTAGTCTACCCTCTCCTTCTTTTTAATGGAGACAGAAAGATGATGAATGAATTATTTGGAGAGTTTTTAGGGACTTTAATCCTGATTCTTCTAGGAAATGGTGTTGTTGCTGGTGTGGTTCTTCCAAAAACCAAGAGCAACAGCTCAGGTTGGATTGTGATTACTATGGGTTGGGGGATTGCAGTTGCGGTTGCAGTCTTTGTATCTGGCAAGCTCAGTCCAGCTCATTTAAACCCAGCTGTGACAATTGGTGTAGCTTTAAAAGGTGACTTGCCTTGGGCTTCCGTTTTTCCTTACATCCTAGCTCAGTTTGCAGGGGCTATGCTCGGTCAGATTTTGGTTTGGTTGCAATTCAAACCTCACTATGAGGCAGAAGAAAATGCAGGAAATATCCTGGCAACCTTCAGTACTGGACCAGCCATCAAAGATACTGTATCAAACTTGATCAGCGAAATCCTTGGCACCTTTGTATTGGTATTGACAATCTTTGCTTTGGGACTTTATGACCTTCAAGCAGGAATCGGAACCTTTGCAGTGGGGACTTTGATTGTCGGTATCGGTCTATCACTAGGTGGGACAACAGGTTATGCCTTGAACCCTGCGCGTGACCTTGGACCTCGTATCATGCATAGCATTTTGCCAATTTCAAACAAGGGAGACGGAGACTGGTCTTATGCCTGGATTCCTGTTGTGGGACCTGTTATCGGAGCAGCCTTGGCCGTTCTCGTATTCTCACTTTTCTAATTTAGAAAATAGAGCTTGAGATGAGTATCTCAGGCTTTTTTCATTGAGTATAACTTCTTAGAGCTAGCCTCCAACGATAATAATTCCTTCAAAAAATAGGAAGAATAAAGGCACTAGCTTTTGCTTTCTCATGTAAAAAACCTCACTTTTGTTTTCTGCTATTTTATGCTAAAATATTAAAAATCAAATTTTAATTCCAAAGTTGGCAACTAAGATAGGAGAGCTATATGTCTAATTCATTTATCAAATTGTTAGTCTCTCAATTGTTTGCAAATTTAGCAGATATTTTCTTTAGAGTAACAATCATTGCTAACATATACATTATTTCAAAATCAGTAATTGCCACATCACTAGTTCCCATTTTAATAGGGATATCCTCTTTTGTTGCAAGTCTTTTAGTTCCTTTAGTTACTAAAAGGATAGCGCTAAATAGGGTTTTATCTTTATCCCAATTTGGAAAGACTATATTATTGGCGATACTGGTAGGAATGTTTACCGTAATGCAATCAGTAGCGCCTTTGGTGATCTATCTATTTGTTGTTGCAATTTCCATATTAGATGGTTTTGCAGCACCCGTTTCCTATGCTATTGTGCCGCGCTATGCGACCGATTTGGGCAAGGCTAACTCAGCCTTGTCAATGACTGGTGAAGCTGTTCAATTGGTAGGGTGGGGGTTGGGTGGACTCTTGTTTGCAACAATTGGTCTGTTGCCTACCACGTTTATCATTTTAATCTTGTATATCATTTCTAGCTTTCTGATGTTATTTCTGCCTAACGCTGAAGTGGAGGTACTAGAGTCAGAGACCAATCTTGAAATTTTGCTCAAAGGTTGGAAGTTAGTTGCTAGAGATCCTAGATTAAGACTTTTTGTATCAGCAAATTTATTTGAAATTTTCTCAAATACGATTTGGGTTTCGTCTATCATACTTGTCTTTGTAACTGAGTTATTAAATGAAACGGAAAGTTACTGGGGATATTCTAATACAGCATATTCTATCGGGATTATAATTAGTGGCTTAATTGCTTTTCGGCTATCTGAAAAGTTTCTTGCTGCTAAATGGGAAAGTATTCTTTTTCCTCTTGTAGCCATGGCAATAGTGACACTGACTATTCTATATTTTCCAAATGCACAGATGTTTTTAGTATTTTCAGCTTTAGTTGGTATGTTATCGCAACTAAAAGAAGTTCCTGAAAGTGTATTTCTTCAGGAAACAGTAGAGGAAAATAACTTGGTTAATGTCTATTCCGTTCTTGAAGTGATTTCGACACTAGCATTTTCAGTATTTGTTTTGCTAATGAGCTATATTACTGAGAGTTTTGGTATTAGTATCAGTTTTTGGATATCGGCCATTTGTCTGGTGATAGAAGCTATTTTAATTTATATCAGACGAGATTATTTTAAATGAGAGACTAGTTAAAAAGTCTTTAAAAATCAGCAAATCGCATAGTATCAGGTGTTGAAAAAACTTGATATCGTGCGTTTTATTATGGGAAGATTTCCTTCATTTTCTCATGAAATGGAGTTTTGAAACAGTATCACTCTACTTGAAATATACATAGAAAAAGCGCATAACCCTTAAAATAAGCTGAAATCTAGTGAAAATGTACGGTAAACAATTGAAAAACTAGCCTATAAAGTGGTACAATGGTAGAAAAATACTATAGTAAGAGTCTATCTTATTTAGCAAAAATTACAGAAATGAATGGTTTTTCTTGATGAAACAGAGAAAAGAATTGTACCTCTTTCTTGGTCGGACAGCCTTGTATTTTCTTATCTTTCTGGGGCTGCTTTACTTCTTTAGCTATCTTGGTCAGGGTCAAGGAAGCTTTATCTATAATGAATTTTAACTTGAAGGAGAATTCCTATTGTGTCAAATAAACCAATAGTAGATATGATTGAAACCATTGAGCATTTTGCTCAGACACAGCCTAGCTATCCTGTTTACAATGTTTTGGGGCAGGAACACACTTATGGAGATTTAAAGGCTGATTCGGATAGTTTGGCTGCAGCCATTGATCAACTGGATTTGCCAGAGAAGTCTCCTGTGGTTGTTTTTGGTGGCCAAGAATATGAAATGTTGGCAACTTTTGTAGCGCTGACTAAGTCAGGTCATGCCTACATTCCAATTGATAGCCATTCGGCTTTGGAGCGAGTTTCAGCTATTTTAGAAGTAGCGGAGCCAAGTTTGATTATTGCCGTTTCAGACTTCCCATTGGAGCAGGTTTCTACGCCGATGATGACTCTAGCTCAGGTTCAAGAAGCCTTTGCTCAAGGGTCTAGATATGAGATCACGCATCCAGTCAAGGGAGATGATAACTACTACATTATCTTTACTTCTGGTACGACTGGTAAGCCAAAGGGAGTACAGATTTCACATGATAATCTCCTCAGCTTTACCAACTGGATGATTACGGACAAGGAATTTGCGACGCCAAGTCGTCCGCAAATGCTGGCTCAGCCCCCTTATTCTTTTGACTTGTCTGTCATGTATTGGGCACCGACCTTGGCACTGGGTGGTACACTTTTTGCCCTTCCTTCAGCTATTACTCAGGACTTTAAGCAACTCTTTGCGACCATCTTTTCATTGCCAATCGCTATCTGGACATCAACGCCTTCTTTTGCGGATATGGCCATGTTGTCAGAAGACTTTAATAGTGAGAAAATGCCTGGAATCACGCATTTCTACTTTGATGGAGAAGAATTGACGGTTAAAACGGCTCAAAAACTACGCGAACGTTTCCCAAATGCCCGTATTATCAATGCTTACGGCCCAACAGAAGCGACAGTAGCCCTGTCAGCTGTTGCTGTGACAGACGAGATGCTAGCGACTCTCAAACGCCTACCAATCGGTTATACCAAGGCTGATTCTCCAACCTTTATCATTGACGAGGACGGCAATAAATTGCCAAATGGCGAACAGGGAGAAATCATTGTTTCGGGACCAGCCGTTTCAAAAGGTTATATGAACAATCCTGAAAAAACGGCAGAAGCCTTCTTTGAGTTTGAAGGTCTACCAGCCTACCATACAGGAGATGTGGGAACTATGACAGATGAAGGCTTACTTCTCTACGGCGGACGCATGGACTTCCAGATTAAGTTCAACGGTTACCGCATTGAGTTAGAAGATGTCTCTCAAAACCTCAATAAGTCTCACTTTATCGAGTCTGCTGTAGCTGTGCCACGTTATAATAAAGACCACAAGGTGCAAAATCTATTGGCTTATGTCATCTTGAAAGACGGTGTTCGTGAGCAGTTTGAGCGAGATATTGATATTACCAAGGCTATCAAGGAAGATTTAACAGATATCATGATGTCCTACATGATGCCATCTAAATTCCTTTATCGAGACAGTTTACCACTGACTCCAAATGGAAAAATTGACATCAAAGGATTGATTAACGAGGTGAATAAGAGATGATGGAGTTCTTTCAACAGCTTCCTCATTTAGAGCCATACGGCAATCCTCAGTATTTTGTCTATGTGATTGCTGCAACCTTGCCCATCTTTATCGGTCTCTTTTTCAAGAAACGCTTTGCCTGGTATGAAGTGCTGGTTAGTCTCTTCTTTATCGTCACCATGTTGGTAGGTGGGAAGACTAATCAATTGGCTGCCTTGGGTATTTACCTTTGTTGGGAAATATTGCTCTTGCTTTTCTATAAGCACTATCGAAAAAGTAAGGATGGCAAGTGGGTCTTCTACCTAGTTAGTTTTCTGTCCCTGCTTCCAATTATCTTTGTCAAGGTGCAGCCGGCTATCAATGGAACGCAGTCTTTGCTTGGGTTTTTGGGAATTTCTTACCTGACCTTTCGTTCGGTTGGGATTATCATCGAGCTGAGAGATGGAGTGATTAAGGATTTTACCCTCTGGGAATTCCTCCGTTTCCTTCTCTTCATGCCGACCTTTTCAAGTGGTCCAATCGATCGCTTTAAGCGGTTTAATGAAAATTATCAGACCATTCCTGAGCGGGATGAGTTGATGGATATGCTGGATGAATCTGTTCGCTATATCATGTGGGGCTTTCTCTACAAGTTTATCTTGGCCCATATTCTAGGAGAGACTTTGTTGCCTCCTCTGAAGAATCTAGCCCTGCAGTCAGGTGGTTTCTTTAATATCTATACTTTAGTGGTCATGTATACCTTTGGTCTGGAACTTTTCTTTGACTTTGCAGGTTACTCTATGTTTGCCTTAGCTATCTCAAACTTAATGGGAATCCGTAGTCCTATCAACTTTAACAAGCCCTTTTTATCAAGGGATTTAAAAGAGTTTTGGAATCGTTGGCACATGAGCCTGTCTTTCTGGTTCCGTGACTTTGTCTTTATGCGGATGGTGATGGTGTTGACCAGAAAGAAGGTCTTTAAGAATCGCAATGTAACCTCAAGTGTGGCCTACATTGTAAATATGCTGATTATGGGATTTTGGCACGGTGTGACCTGGTACTACATCGCCTATGGACTCTTTCATGGGATTGGACTGGTTATCAATGACGCTTGGATTCGTAAGAAAAAAACGCTCAATAAGGAACGGAAAAAAGCAGGGAAAGCTGCTCTACCTGAGAATCGCTGGATTCAGTTGCTTGGCATGGTTGTCACCTTCCATGTCGTTATGCTGTCATTCTTAATCTTTTCTGGATTCTTGAATGATTTATGGTTTAAAAAATAAAAGGAAATAAAATATGGATATCAAATCAGAAGTTATCGAAATTATTGATGAGTTGTTTATGGAAGATGTTTCTGACATGATGGATGAAGATCTTTTTGATGCAGGTGTCTTGGATAGTATGGGAACGGTTGAGTTGATTGTGGAGATTGAAAACCGTTTTGATATTCGTGTCCCTGTAACAGAGTTTGGTCGTGACGACTGGAATACAGCCAATAAAATCATAGCTGGTATTGTGGAGCTACAAAATGCTTAAACGCTTATGGATGATCTTCGGACCGGTCTTGATAGCTGGTTTGTTGGTTTTTCTGCTTATCTTTTTCTATCCTGCTGAGATGCGCCATGATCTGGGAGCTGAAAAGCGTTCGGCGGTGGCTACTACTATCGATAGTTTTAAGGAGCGAAGTCAAAAGGTCAGAGCACTATCTGATCCAAATATGCGTTTTGTTCCCTTCTTTGGCTCCAGTGAATGGCTTCGTTTTGACGGTGCCCATCCTGCGGTATTGGCTGAGAAATACAACCGCTCTTATCGCCCCTATCTTTTAGGACAGAGGGGAGCTGCCTCGCTCAATCAGTATTTTGGGATGCAACAGATGTTGCCACAACTGGAGAATAAACAAGTTGTATATGTTATCTCGCCCCAGTGGTTTAGTAAAAATGGCTATGAGCCAGCAGCCTTTCAGCAGTATTTTAATGGAGACCAGTTGACCAGTTTTCTGGAACATCAATCTGGGGATCAGGCTAGTCAATATGCAGCGACTCGCTTACTACAGCAGTTCCCAAATGTAGCTATGAAGGACCTGGTTCAGAAGTTGGCAAGTAAAGAAGAATTGTCGTCTGCAGACAATGAAATGATTGAATTATTAGCTCGGTTTAATGAACGTCAAGCTTCCTTTTTTGGTCAGTTTTCAGTTAGAGGCTATGTCAATTATGATAAGCATGTAGTTAAGTATTTAAAGACCTTGCCAGACCAGTTTTCTTATCAAGCCATAGAAGATGTTGTTAAAGCAGATGCAGAAAAAAATACTTCTAATAATGATTTGGGAATGGAGAATTATTTCTATAATACGCAGATTAAGAAGGATTTGAAGAAATTAAAGGATTCTCAGAAAAACTTTACCTATCTCAAGTCGCCAGAATATAATGACTTGCAGTTAGTGTTGACACAGTTTTCTAAATCCAAGGTAAACCCGATTTTTATCATTCCACCTGTTAATAAAAAATGGATGGACTATGCTGGTTTACGAGAAGATATGTACCAACAAACGGTGCAGAAGATTCGCTACCAGTTAGAAAGTCAAGGGTTTACCAATATAGCAGATTTTTCTAAGGACGGTGGGGAAGCTTTCTTTATGAAGGATACCATTCATCTGGGTTGGTTGGGTTGGTTGGCATTTGACAAGGCCGTTGATCCTTTCCTATCCAATCCCACTCCAGCTCCGATGTACCATCTGAATGAGCGCTTTTTCAGTAAAGACTGGGCAACTTATGATGGAGATGTCAAGGAATTTCAATAGACGAATGACAAAATAATAAACGATTTAACTCTAAAAGTTAGACAATCAGTCTGATTTTTAGGGTTTTTCTTTATGCTAATAAAAATGTGTATTTATAGATATGAGTGTTTAAAAAGAATGACCTTCATCTGGCTAGAGAACTCATATAGTGGTATAATTTAAGAAACATAATGAAAATAGCTTTAGTGTGGATGCATTACAATATAGAGGGGAAAAGATGGATATAGATAGAACTATTTTAGTGCAGATTCAAGGTTTGTTGGTGTTTGAAAGTCCTCTTCATCATGATGAGCGTGGCTATTTTTTAGAGAATTGGCGAAAGAAAGATTTGCTTGCAAATGGGGTGCCAGAATCATTCTTTCATCATAAACTTCAAAACAATGTGTCTGTTTCAAAGCAGGGAGTTATCAGAGGGATGCATTGTCAGGGCTATGAAAAATTGATGACAGTAGCTTATGGTACTTTCAAAATGATTTTTATCGACCTACGAATAGATTCTCCAACTTACAAATCTGTAGATGTGATAGATGTCCAACCTGGTAGGGCTGTTTTTGTCCCTGGTGGAGTGGCTAATGGTGCACAGTCGTTAGTTAACAATGGAATATTGAATTATTTGGTTGCTGACTATTATGATCCACATAAAAACTATTTAGGTATTACACCATTAGACAAAGACGCTAATTTGTCGTGGGATTCTCTTTTAAAACCAATCATTTCTGAAAAAGACCAAGCTGCTAAATCTTTCAAAGAAGTTCTTGAAATAATTGAATCAAGCAAGAAGAAAGTCGCCTTAATTGGCTCAACGGGTGCAGTTGGGAAAGTTTTATTTGATACATTAAGGAAGCAATCTGATATTGATTTAAGTTGTTTCAATAGAAATAATATTGAAGAAGCTTTGAAAGATTTTTATGATATGGTTATTTGTACCGCTCCGTCATCAGAAAAATTATTAACCAATTTAAGTTTGAAAAACGATGATGCGGAAATAGAGAAATTAGTAAATGTCCTAAAAAATATTCAGACAGGTCATATGATTTTAGTGTCCACTAAATCTGTATTTGATAGTGGCGCCAGATATAGCGCTATTCATCAAAAGATTTATAATAGTGTGATTGAGGCTCATCAAAATAGCAATACTATTTATATTATGGACACCTTATATGGAAAAACGCTGAAAAAGGGCTTTATTAACGATTTGCTTTCTAGACAATGGACTTATATTTCAAATGATATTGTTTTGGATAAGCCTGAGTTAGAAAACTATTATCAAAAAGTAAATGATCAGCTGTGGTCTCTAGTAGAGCCTCTTCCAAATGAATTATTAAGTACTTTAGAGCCAATTTCTGATATTTATCCTGATGAAATGTGCTATCAAGTGACGGCAATAAATGATTTAGTCAGCCATCTGATGGCGAATTTAAATAGAATCGATGGCGTGAAACTGGGTATCGATAAGTCTGAAATTTTTACAGGTAGACAAATAAAGAATTTATTAAAAAATCCTGACAATTCTACTTTAGGACGATACTTTAAAAAGCAAGAAGGAGATTTTAATCTTGAAAATTTATGAAAATAATAGAGGTTTTCAACTAGGAAATTTGCTCTATCTCTTACTACAAGCGCATAGAGATCGGATGATGGGTTATGAGGAAAGTTATGTCTTACGAACAGGATATTTTCAGTTTGCCCAAACCTTTTTTCCAAAAACCGCTGTCTTATTTTCAAAAGCAAATGGTATCGAATTAGAAGATTTTGGTTATTTTCAAGAGGCAGGTGTTGACTATTCTTCAGAAGAATTGGACTCTTTTTGTAGAGAGTATTTGATTGAACCAGTAGTAGCTTCTTCCGCTCAATTTGAAGAGAAGAATGTGACAATTGCTATTAGAAGAACGGATTTTCTCAATGAACGAAATAGAAAAAATTACGGTTATAACGCTCAATTGTATATCGGTTCTTGTTTAGAGAAGATAGCAGCAATTGAAGGGGATAATTTTCAACATTTAACTATACGTATTACTTCAGATGATGTTGCCTGGTGTCATGAAGAATTGGTACCTTTTCTAAACTCTCAGTACCATTTTGAAAACCCGATTATAGTTGAGGAGCAGGATATTCAAGATAACTTTTTACAACTGTATAGCTGTAACAAGTACTTCATTTGTCCCAATTCGACTTATTGTTATTGGGTAGGCTATATTTTAAGACTTACAAAGCCTTTTGTAAAAGTGTTTGTTCCTGATTTTAATACTTTACTTGAACAAAATGGAAAACAAATTGCGGATACAAGAGAATGGGAAGTTGTAAGTGTTGACCGTACTGGCTTTGAGTGAAAAATATAAAAGGGAAAATAGATGAACTATAAAAATATCGTTGTGACTGGTGGAGCTGGTTTCATTGGTTCAAATTTTGTTCGATACCTAAAAGAGACTTATAAGGATATTCAGATTACGATTTTGGATAATTTGACTTACGCCTCTTCGATGAAAACAATCGAAGATTTATTGGATGATAGGGTATCGTTTTATAAACTGGATATCGCAAATGAGTTGGCATTAAGCAACTATATCGATGAAGGAGTTGATTTGATTGTTCATTTTGCAGCAGAATCTTTTAATGACAAGTCTTTGCACGATACGTCTGTTTTTGTGAAAAGTAATATTGTCGGGACGCACAATCTTTTAGAGTTAGCTAGGAAGTATGATATCCGTTTCCACCATATTTCAACAGATGAGGTTTATGGGGATTTCCCATTAGAAAGTAAGGATAAATTTACTGAAAAAACGCAGTACAATCCAAGTTCTCCCTATGCTGCTACAAAGGCTTCTGCTGATCTATTAGTGAAAGCATGGGTTCGTTCTTTTGGGGTTAGGGCTACGATTTCCAACTGTTCAAACAACTATGGACCCTATCAAAATCCTGAGAAATTTATCCCAAGGCAAATCACCAATCTTTTAACTGGACAGCAGGCAGTTCTATATGGAGCAGGACTGAATATTCGTGATTGGATTCATGTCAAAGATCATTGTCGAGCTATTGACACCATTATTGATAAGGGCGTGATTGGTGAAACCTACTTGATTGGTGTAAATAATGAACGCACGAATGTTGAAGTGTTACAGAAAATCTTGTTGCAGTTAGGAAAATCTCAGGAAGATTTCAAGTATATAGCAGATAGACCAGGACACGACCTTCGTTATGGAATTGATGCTAGTAAGTTATATACTGAATTAGGCTTTACACCTCTCTACGTGGATTTTGATAAAGGCTTAAAAGAAGTTATCCATTGGTATCAAGAACATGAAGATTGGTGGCAAGAGATGATTGCACAAAAGCAAGATGCTAAGTAAGAGTTTGTAAGAATGTTATGAGGAGTTAAATTTGGAGAATATAATTTTTTGTTCGTCTCCCTTCCAGGTTTTAGTCGCTAAAGAAGTTGTACAGACTGTCTCAGAAGACTTTATCGGGATTTATCTAAAGATGTCAAATGATTCGAGACAGGATTTTTATGCTGAACGAATGGAAGAATTTTGTAAGGAAGTCCTTGTTTTAGAAGGAAAAACAGTCTTTAATGATATTCAGGAAGCCTTAAAAGATAGGGCCATTAGTAATCTCTATCTAGCAAGCTTAGACAATCCTGTAGCTCTTAGCATCTTTAATCCCAGTACAATGAATTTGTATACTTTTGATGATGGTAGTACTTCCATTGTACCTCTCAATCTGTATACACAAAATCTTGAGAGGGGCATTCCTTATACAAACTTTACCTTGAGAGAGGTTATGTCTTTGTCAAATAGACATTATACCGTATTTGAGGACTGTATCCTCTTCCCAAAAGAGCAGCAGTTTTTTCTAAAGCTTCATCTTGAACCAAGTCATTTTCATAGGGCTAAAAATGGTAAGAAAATAAGTATTTTTCTGGGGCAATTTTTAGGCTCTCTCCTTTATCAGGAAGATTTGGAACTTACTCAAAAATTGACTGCTAAAGTTTTAGATGAACAGAAGATTGATTATTACTATCCCCATCCTAGAGTACCTTTGAATCCTTATCAAGATAAATTGAAAGAAACTAGATTTTGCTTTGAAGAAGAAATTTATCTTTTGCTAGAGGAGTATGAGTTCGTTGAGGTACATGGTTTTTACTCAACTTCTCTTTTATTGGTCAAAGATATAGAGGGTGTATCGGTTCATGGGTATCGGACCTTTTTAACAACTCATGAATCAAATGTTTTTGCAAAACGAGGTGTGCCCTATCAAAATGTGTCTCAATCGGACACACCTGTTGATATTGTCATGCCTGTCTATAATGGAGCTGAAACCATTAGTCAAACGATTGATTCTGTTTTAAATCAAACCCATCAAGCCTTTCGACTGTTAATTGTGGATGATGGTTCGACAGATAATACAGAGGAAGTATGTAAGCCATATCTAGTAGACGAGCGAATACAGTATATTAGGGAAGATCATAAAGGGATTTCAGAAACGTTAAATCGTGGAGTTAGTTTGTCTCAAACGGCTTATGTAGCCAGACAAGATGCAGATGATGTATGGATGCCTTGGCACTTAGATCTTCTCTTGCAGGAGTTAGAGAAAAATCCTCAACTCGACCTTATCGGGGCTAGAGTTGTCGCAGAAGAAGATGCTATAACAGATAAAATTAAACGGAATCAATCTCATCATTTATCAGGAGAAAAATTGTGGTTAGAGCTTGCTTATCAAAATGTCTTTAACCATTCAACCGTCATTTTTAAACGCTCTGCCTATGATGAAGCAGGAGGCTATGATGCTAAGTGTGATGGGTTTGAAGATTGGCATTTGTGGTCTCGTATGGTTACCAAGGATAATGCCC
This sequence comes from Streptococcus mitis NCTC 12261, assembly GCF_000148585.2. Lineage (NCBI taxonomy): Bacteria > Bacillati > Bacillota > Bacilli > Lactobacillales > Streptococcaceae > Streptococcus > Streptococcus mitis. Next base: position 1,800,048 of record NZ_CP028414.1, on the reverse strand, counting down.
TGGTTTTAAATGTCACAACGACCTACTATCGCTTATCAGAACGTCATAAACGAGGGATGGCTTTCCGTGCAAGACTAGCAAGAAGTCGTGGATTAAGATTGGAAGATGTATTGGACTAAACTATGGTGAAAGTATTTACAATAAAGGAAGGCGTTCCTATAAGCACTTATGGCTTTGAAAGAAGTCAATTGGCGCGTCAAGAAATTTTTAAAAGTCTGCAAGTAGAACAAGAAATTGTTTTAACAAATCTGGATAATTTTGTACCGAATTTTGTAGAAACATTGGAAAAACTTGGTTTTGAAAACTTCTATCATGTTATTTTTGATCAATCAGATTTGGCTAGACAAAATCCGATTGTGGAGAAATCATTTATTCAGGGACTAGTTAATGTCAGTGAAGTCGAGTACACAAAAGAGGGATATGTAGGACTCGTTCATTATCAAAATGGAGATGTAGAATGTTATACCTCTCAATTACTGTATCGATTCCAATATCAAGAAAATCTTTTTACTCTTTATGATAGTAAAGGGGAGTTGCTAAAAGGTGATGTGAGTGAAAATTACCATTCTTACCAAAACCTAAGAAGTGGGGAAACCTACACTCAATGGCAGTTAGTTAGTCTCTATCTAGCCAACAATTCTACAGTGAAAGATTGCTTTATCATTGATATGGTCAATGAATATCCTCTTCAATTGAGGAAATTTTTCCAAAATACCGGAAGAAAGTTATTTGCTTATACTCACTACAATATCCTAGATCCCATGATGAAGTTTGTCTTGCAAGGGTGGTGCCAAAATATCGTTGCAAGTCCAGTTTTGGAGCAACTAATAGGGAAAGAAAAGGTTTGTTTTTTGCCTCCAATGTTTGTGGATGGAGTTTTGGAAAAAGAATATACAAGAGTCACCGATTGGTGTATCGTTGGCAATATGACGATGATAAAACGGTGTGCCTGGGCGATTGAGGCTTTTCGGCAAGTGCCGGATAGCCAGTTAACGATTTATGGTAACTTACCAGATGGCTATAGCCAGAAAGACTTGCCGTCGAATGTCCATTATGCAGGTTTTCTAGAAGAGGTCCCTTATGAAAAGCACCAAGGCTATCTCTCTTGTTCTATGAGTGAATGCTTTGCCAATGCGGCTGTAGAAGCATCTGCCAGGGGGTTGATCTGTCTTTTGTCTGATACAGATTTAGCTCATAGATACTATAAGAGTCAGTCCAAAGGTGTCACAACATTTGGTGACATTGGGGAGTTACTCTTGTGGCTCATTGCTTATCAAAAAGAAGGTCGTTACTCGTCAGCAACATTCTCTAAGGCCTATCAAAAAAAGGAAATTCTGGATATGTATAAGTATGTATTATCCTTAGAAATATGATATAATTGAAAGCGTAAAACTTTCTTAGTTTTATAGTTCTTAGCGCACATTTTATAGATTCAAAATATAAAAAACAATGAAATTTTAGGAAGGCGATGTTTTATGTTTCATACTGATAGACAGGAGAAATTTTCTCTTCGTAAGTATAAAGATGGTCGAACAGATTCCAAGTTAATCGGTGCAACGATTTTGGCAACAGGTGTGGCTTTAGCTGTTGGTGCAAGCCCAGTAGCTGCTAATGTTACTTCTAATGGTACAGATACTGCTACAATGGTGACCGATACATCGAAAGTAGCTTCAACATCAGCCACAACTTTTACAGATGATAAAGATGCATCTAAAACAGTAAAAGTAGATGCGGTATTAGAAAAAGGAACTGCTGAACCGACAAAAGCCAACAGCAATACGGGCGATGCTGATGGGACTGATACGTTAAATGTTAAATCAGAAGCAACTGTCAATTACAAATTGGATTCTGATAAATCATTACTAAAAAAAGACACAGTAGCAGCTGGGACAGGTACAGTTACAACTCCTTATGATAAAAAAGGTCTTGCTTATGATAAAGATGGTAAAGACTACCGTGAATCAACTGTGACTCAACCAGGAACTGTTGTGTCTAAAGATACTGGTAAAAAAGACACCGTAGAAGCGAATGGTAGGGTTTATGAGTACGCTGGAAAATCTGAAGTAGAAGGTGCTGATAAGCTTACTTATGATAAAACTCGTTTTAACGATATTGAAGCAGCAGTGTCTCCAGAGGGAATGCATAATAAACTAGGGGAAATCGACTATACTAAAACAAAAGGCAAAGTCTATCTTGTGGAAGAGACAGCTGATGGACAATACGGTAAGTATGTTGTAGCAGATAATGGAGTAACTAGCGATGAAGATGCTGTTACAAAATGGCAAGATGGTCAAGCTGACGCTAAAGAGTTTACCAAAGAAAACGTAACCCTCCAAGAAGGTGATACAGTTCTTGTTCTTGATAAAGATACGTATGCAGTGGGTCAAGGGAAGGCTGTAAAGAAAATCACAAAAGGAACAATTACTTTCTCAGTAGAAAGAAAAATAGAAGTAGAAGAGAAAGAAAAGGAGTCTTTTTCAACTTATATTGTAGAGGACGATACTTTTGATGGACCTAAAGTCAACCATTATTATACACCTGGTGCAGATGGAATTTATGGGACTGCTGATGATGTAGAAAAAACGCCTAGTGGAAACCCAACTTACGCATTATTAGGTTTTGGAAGTGGGTATGCTGGGTCTGAAGTAAAAAACTTAGCAACAGGCGATGAATATAGTTATGATTATAGACTAAATAAATCACAATCATCATTAAAAGATATTTTAAAAAATTACACAATTGCTAATTATAAAGCTTTAGAATTCTTAGAAGGTAAAGCGACAGATGCAACTGGAAGAGAGAAAGTTCAAGCGGCTAAAGCGCGTTTAGATGCTCATTTAAAAACTTTAGAAGATGATATCCAATCTGGGAAATTGGAACTAGGATTGATAAAAACTGGGAGACGTGCTGGGGAATTTGTTTTGCATGCTCCTATAGACCTTAATACTGGATATATTTCAGATGCTTCTGTTGATAAATTCAAAAAACTTTTAGCAGGTTTTCCAAAAATTATTGGAGAAGTATCGGTTACTGCAAATGAGCCTACAGATACTACAGAATTGAACAATGGCACATATAGAGAAATCCACGCGACTACAGTATATAAATATACTCCAGATGATTATTCTCCACACGCTTACATTGATGTTATAACAACTAAAAACATTAAAGAGTACACTGTTTATACTGGTAAGCCAGATGACTATATTCCATTAGATGAAACTGAGCCTGATAAAGAAACGACTGTAACTACGTTAGTTAACAAAGGAAAAGTTGAAATTGCTGCAGACGGTACAGTAACAGTTACAGGAGATGCAAAAGTAACAGATGAAAAGTATATTCCTACAGAAACTGTTGCTGAAAATAAATACATCATTAGTGGTGATAATGGTACAAGAACTCGTACAGAGACAACTGAATCAGCGACATTCACTAAAAAAGAAATTATCACACCAATCCGTGCTTACAAAGTAATGGGTGAGGAAAAACCAGTCGTCACTCACTATTACAACTTAAAAATCACAAAAGAAGAAGCGGGTACTACAACAGCCTCTAAACAAGGTAGTGTCGTTATTAAGTATGTCACAACTGATGGAAAACAATTAAAATCAGAAACTGATAAAGATAATGTTACATTAGAAACAAAAACTATCGTAAGCTTATATTCAGGTGAAACAAAAGTTGATGAACGTACGGATGTTAAAACAGTAGAACAAAACTACGATACAACTCCAAAACAATATCCAACCTTAGTGGATGCTGATACTGGATTTACATACGAGTATGTAGGTCTAAAACAAGGTTCTCCAGCTGCTAGCGGTAAAGTAGTAGAAGGAACTACAGAAGTTGTTTACGAATATCGTCTAGTAAGTGAAGAAGAGAAAACTCCGTCTAGCTCCGTTGTGACTAAGACAGGTTCTGTTGACGTGAAACACGTTGTGATCAATGAAGATGGAACGTTAAAAACATTAAAAGAAGCAGAAGTAGTGAAAGATAAAGTGCCAGTTGAGTATGAAGATACTTATGTAACTTACTCAAAAGGTGTAAAAGTATCTGAACGTAAAGAAAAACGTACAGTTACAGAAAAATACGACACTACTGATAAACAATACCCAACGCTAAAAGATGAAGCTACAGGATTAGTTTATAAATATGTAGGGCAAACATCTGATTCAGCTCCAGCGACAGGGGACGTGACAGAAGGTGAGAAACACGTTATCTACAGCTATACTCTAGATAAACAAGAGGAAACAACACCGACTGTAACTGAAGCTAAAGGTTCAGTAGTTGTTAAGTACGTTGATGCTGATGGTAATGAAATCAAAGATTCTGCGAATGTAGTGACGGATGCAGTTGTTAAAACAACGAAAACATACGCTACTAAGTCAGGAGAGGTTGTACTGTCGACTCGTGATGAAGTAACAGAAAATGATGTAAACTACAATACTGTTGAAAAGAAAGTTGATACAATCACTAAAGATGGTAAGAAATATGTCTTCCGTGGAGTGTATGAAGTTTCTGATAAGTACAACAACGTATTAGAAGAAACAGGTAAGGTGAAAGAAGGAACAACAACAGTTGTATATCAATACGATTATGTTATTCCAGTAGATCCAACTAAGCCTAATGAAGGTGATAATAATCCTCCAAAACCAGAGGATAAGATTCCTAATGACCCACAAAACCGTTCATACAAAGACTTAGGTCTCTTAAAAGAAGTCAAACGTGATATCACTTATGTATACGAAAATGGACCAAAAGTGGGACAGGAAGCAAGTGCACCTATTAACCAAAATGCACGCTTCACAAGAACTGCAGAAATCAATAGTAGAACTGGTGAGGTAGTATATACAAGCGAGTGGACTCCAGAACAAAAACTTGCAGAAGTAGTGTCACCAAAAATCGATAAATATGCAGTTGATAAAGAAAAAGTAGCTGAATTAGCAGTAACGCACGAATCTGAAGACAGTAGCGAAATTGTTAAATACCGTGAAAATCCTGAAATTATCGAACATGATGCAGCAAAAGACAAAAAAGGTTCTGTAGTTGTTAAGTATGTAGACGCTCAAGGAAATGAAATCAGTGAAGAGGTAACTGTTAAAGATAATGCAGTAGTAGAAAAAGCTACGACAAAAGTCTATGCAAATCGTGAAGAAACTACTTATACAGCAACAAATGAAGAATACAGCACTGTAGCGAACCGTAAAGACGTTATCGAAGCTAATGGTAAGAAATACAAATACAGCGGTGTATATGAAGCTTCTGATAAATTCAATAATACTACAGAAGAAACAGGTAAGGTGAAAGAAGGAACTACGACAGTTGTATACCAATATGACTACATTATTCCAGTAGATCCAACTAAACCTAACGATGGTGATCAAAATCCTCCAAAACCAGAGGATAAAATTCCTAACGATCCAAAAGGTCGCACCTACAAAGATTTAGGTTTACTAACAGAAGTGAAACGTAACATCACTTATGTATACGAAAATGGACCAAAAGCAGGTCAGGAAGCAAGTGCACCTGTTAACCAAAATGCTCGTTTCACAAGAACTGCCGAAATCAACAGTAGAACTGGTGAAGTGACGTACACAACAGATTGGACTCCAGAACAAAAACTTGTTGAAGTAGTGTCACCAGAAATCAAAGATTACACTGTGGATAAAGCAAAGGTAGATGAATTAACTGTAACACATGAATCTAAAGATTCAGCGGTTGTTGTTAAGTATTCTCAGAATAAACCAAACAGTGTACGTGATTACGCAAAAGATAAAAAAGGAACAGTTATCGTTAAATTCGTAGATATTAATGAAAACTTCCTTGCAGATGACGTAGTCGCTAAGAACAATGTCATTGTAGCTGAAGCGACAACTATAACTACTGGTGATAAAGAAGAAACGACTTACAAAGCTACAGGAGAAGAGTACGCTGTGACAGCTCCTGAAACTATCGTAGTAGATGGAGTAACATTCCGATTGAAACGTGTTCTTCCAGCAGGTGATAAGTTTAAAAATACTGTGGAAGAAAAAGGATTGGTTAAAGAAGGTGTTACTACTATTGTTTATCAATATGTAATGCAAATTGATGCTCCAAAAGTTGAAGTGCCAGAATTTGAAGGTGGAGTAGTTCCGTTAGATCCGCCAACTGTGGAGATTCCAGAGCTGAAGATTCCTGAAGAACCAAAACCACAGCCAGAGCCAAATCCAATTCCGACTCCAACTCCAGCTCCTGCACCTACACCACAACCAGCTCCAACACCTCAACGAAACGAGACTCCAAAACCACCTGTACCTGTGGCGGAAGATTCGGGAACACCGGCAGTTCCGAACAAACCAGTACCTTCAAATTACAATCCGGATGGAAACACTTATCCAGCTCCATCAACTGAGGTAGCTCAATTGCCAAATACTGGTACGGAATCGAACGCAGCCTTGGCAGCATTCGGATTTGTTGGAATTTTGAGTGGTCTAAGTATCGTTCTTCGTAAGAAGGATAATGAGTAAAATTTGTTCAAAATTTTAATGAGTTTCTAGTTATAAATTCTAGACCTCTTGAGTGAGGTAAAGTATGTATTTGGAGAAGACTTTTCTCTTCTCCATTTTATATATAATTTGAATAAAAAGTGTTGTGTCTTCTAAAATAGAATTAGATACTGGGCAACTTATGATGGAGATGTCAAGGCATTTCAATAGATCATAATATAGAAGAGTTCAAGAATGAAACTGGTTTTCACGTTTTTTCTTGACTCTTTTTTTGGTTGTGATATAATTAACCAGTAAATAATTTCAAAGAATAGTATTTTTCTCTTAAAAAAGAGAAGTTCAAAAGGAAAGGAGTCAGATATGAGACAGCTAGCGAAGGATATCGATGCTTTTTTGAATGAGGTGATTTTGCAGGCAGAAAATCAGCATGAAATCCTAATAGGTCATTGTACTAGCGAGGTGGCCCTGACCAATACTCAGGAGCACATTCTTATGCTCTTGTCAGAGGAATCTTTAACAAATTCAGAATTGGCGCGTCGCCTCAATGTCAGTCAGGCAGCAGTTACCAAGGCCATTAAGTCTTTGGTCAAGGAAGGGATGTTGGAAACATCTAAAGATCCTAAGGATGCGCGTGTGATTTTTTATCAGTTGACTGATTTGGCTCGTCCAATCGCTGAGGAGCACCATCATCACCATGAGCATACACTTTTAACCTATGAACAAGTGGCAACTCAGTTTACTCCAAATGAACAAAAAGTGATTCAGCGGTTTTTGACTGCTTTAGTAGGAGAAATCAAATAATGAGATACATTACGGTAGAGGATTTATCCTTCTATTATGATAAGGAGCCCGTTCTTGAACATATCAATTATAGTGTTGATAGTGGGGAATTTGTTACCTTGACAGGGGAAAATGGAGCAGCTAAGACGACACTGATTAAGGCCAGTCTTGGAATCCTCCAGCCACGCATTGGAAAGGTGACCATTTCAAAGACAAATACGCAGGGTAAGAAATTGAGAATAGCTTACCTTCCTCAACAGATTGCCAGTTTTAACGCTGGTTTTCCAAGTACGGTTTATGAATTTGTCAAGTCGGGTCGCTATCCGCGAAAAGGCTGGTTCCGTCGTTTGAATGCTCATGATGAGGAGCATATCAAGGCTAGTCTGGACTCAGTTGGAATGTGGGAACACCGAGACAAACGCTTGGGGTCTCTATCTGGAGGACAAAAGCAGCGAGCGGTGATCGCGCGTATGTTTGCTTCGGATCCAGATGTGTTTATCCTAGATGAGCCGACAACGGGGATGGATGCAGGAAGTAAAAACGAATTTTACGAACTCATGCACCACAGCGCCCATCATCATGGCAAGGCTGTTTTGATGATTACCCATGACCCTGAAGAAGTTAAGGACTATGCGGACCGCAATATTCATCTAGTCCGTAACCAAGACTCGCCATGGCGTTGTTTCAACGTTCATGAGAATGATCAGGAGGTGGGCCATGCTTAGTTTGTTATCTTATGACTTTATGCAACGTGCCTTTCTGGCCGTTATTGCCATGAGTCTTTTCTCGCCGGTATTGGGGACCTTCCTTATCTTGCGTCGTCAGAGTTTGATGAGTGATACCCTCAGCCACGTCTCGCTTTCGGGTGTAGCTTTTGGTTTGGTTCTGGGGATTTCTCCGACTATTTCCACTATTGCCATTGTTTTGATTGCGGCAGTCTTCCTGGAGTATCTCCGTACGGTTTACAAGAGCTTTATGGAAATCGGGACAGCTATCCTCATGTCAACGGGTCTGGCTGTTTCTCTGATTGTCATGAGCAAGGGTAAAAGCTCTAGCTCAATGAGTTTGGACCAGTATCTTTTTGGTTCAATCGTGACTATCAGTGAAGAGCAGGTTATTTCCCTCTTTGTCATTGCGGCGGTTGTTTTGATTTTGACCTTCCTCTTCCTTCGTCCGATGTATATCTTGACCTTTGATGAGGATACGGCCTTTGTGGATGGCTTGCCAGTTCGTACCATGTCCATTCTTTTTAACATGGTGACGGGGGTGGCCATTGCCCTTATGATTCCAGCTGCGGGAGCTCTTCTGGTATCGACCATTATGGTCTTGCCAGCCAGTATTGCCCTGCGTCTAGGGAAAAACTTTAAATCGGTTATGCTGCTTGCCAGTGCTATTGGATTTTTGGGAATGGTAGCAGGACTTTACATTTCCTACTATGCAGAAACACCTGCAAGTGCAAGTATTACCATTATTTTTGTAACTGTCTTTTTACTCATTAGTTTAGTAAGACGTTTTATCAAATAGGAGACTAACGTGAAAAAAATTAGCTTATTGTTTGCCAGTCTATGTGCCTTGTTTTTAGTGGCTTGTTCCAATCAAAAGCAGGCAGATGGCAAACTAAATATTGTGACAACCTTTTACCCTGTCTATGAATTTACCAAGCAAGTCGCAGGAGATACTGCTAATGTAGAACTCCTCATCGGTGCTGGGACAGAACCCCATGAATATGAACCGTCTGCCAAGGCAGTTGCCAAAATCCAAGATGCAGATACCTTCGTTTATGAAAATGAAAACATGGAAACATGGGTCCCTAAATTGCTAGATACCTTGGATAAGAAAAAGGTCAAAACCATCAAGGCGACAGGCGATATGTTGCTCTTACCAGGTAGCGAGGAAGAAGAGGGAGACCATGACCATGGAGAAGAAGGACATCACCATGAGTACGATCCCCATGTTTGGTTATCACCGGTTCGTGCCATTAAACTTGTAGAGCACATCCGTGATAGCTTGTCAGCAGATTATCCGGATAAAAAGGAGACCTTTGAGAAGAATGCTGCTGCCTATATCGAAAAATTACAAGCTTTGGATAAGGCTTATGCAGAAGGCTTGTCTCAAGCTAAACAAAAGAGCTTTGTGACTCAACACGCAGCCTTTAACTACCTTGCCTTGGACTATGGTCTCAAGCAAGTATCAATCTCAGGTCTTTCTCCAGATGCAGAACCATCAGCTGCTCGTTTGGCAGAATTGACAGAGTATGTCAAGAAAAATAAAATCGCCTATATCTACTTTGAGGAGAATGCTTCACAAGCCCTTGCTAATACACTTTCAAAAGAGGCAGGTGTCAAAACAGATGTCCTTAATCCTTTAGAAAGTCTGACAGAAGAGGACACCAAGGCTGGAGAAAATTACATCTCTATCATGGAGAAAAACCTCAAGGCTCTGAAACAAACAACGGACCAAGAAGGCCCAGCAATCGAGCCTGAAAAAGCAGAGGATACCAAGACAGTTCAAAATGGTTACTTTGAAGATGCAGCTGTCAAGGACCGCACCTTGAGTGACTATGCAGGTAATTGGCAATCAGTTTATCCTTTCCTTGAAGATGGCACGTTTGATCAAGTCTTTGACTACAAGGCTAAGTTGACTGGTAAGATGACTCAGGCTGAGTACAAGGCTTACTATACAAAGGGCTATCAGACAGATGTGACTAAGATTAATATCACTGATAACACTATGGAATTTGTTCAAGGTGGACAAAGTAAGAAATTCACCTACAAGTATGTTGGTAAGAAAATCTTAACTTACAAGAAAGGTAATCGTGGCGTGCGCTTCCTCTTTGAAGCCACAGATGCTGATGCTGGACAGTTCAAGTATGTTCAGTTTAGTGACCACAATATCGCCCCAGTTAAGGCAGAACATTTCCATATCTTCTTTGGAGGCACAAGCCAAGAAGCTCTCTTTGAAGAAATGGATAACTGGCCAACCTACTACCCAGATAATCTATCTGGACAAGAAATCGCCCAAGAAATGTTGGCGCATTGATGAGAATCAAAGGATAGCTTTGTATGAGGCTATCCTTTTTAGTTACAAAATAGATGGTTAACATTTTATTTTTAAAAATCGCAGTAAAAACTGCACAACCTTCTTTAAATGTGCTATAATACAGGAAAAAATAATGATGGAGGTCGTCGCGATGGTAACAACATTTTTGATGATTTTTGTGGTGGTTTGTGTGCTCCTATTGGTGATAGTCACACTGAGTACAGTTTATGTGGTTCGTCAACAGTCGGTGGCGATTATTGAACGCTTTGGGAAATACCAAAAGGTTGCCAATAGCGGTATTCACATCCGCTTGCCTTTTGGGATTGACTCGATTGCAGCGCGGATTCAGTTGCGCTTGTTGCAAAGCGATATTGTGGTTGAGACTAAGACCAAGGACAATGTGTTCGTTATGATGAATGTAGCGACTCAGTACCGTGTCAACGAGCAGAGCGTGACAGATGCTTACTATAAACTCATGCGTCCAGAATCTCAGATTAAATCTTATATCGAAGATGCTCTTCGCTCTTCTGTTCCCAAATTAACCTTGGATGAATTGTTTGAGAAAAAAGATGAGATTGCCCTCGAAGTTCAACACCAAGTGGCGGAAGAAATGACTACTTACGGTTATATTATCGTGAAAACCTTGATTACCAAGGTCGAACCAGATGCAGAAGTTAAGCAATCCATGAATGAAATCAATGCGGCGCAACGTAAGCGGGTCGCAGCGCAAGAATTGGCTGAAGCCGACAAGATTAAAATCGTCACTGCAGCTGAAGCCGAAGCAGAGAAAGACCGCCTTCATGGTGTGGGGATTGCCCAACAGCGTAAGGCGATTGTGGATGGATTGGCAGAGTCTATCACCGAACTCAAGGAAGCCAATGTTGGCATGACAGAAGAACAAATCATGTCCATACTCTTGACCAACCAGTATTTGGATACCTTGAATACCTTTGCCTCTAAAGGAAATCAAACTATCTTTTTACCAAATACGCCAAATGGTGTGGATGATATCCGTACACAAATCTTGTCAGCCCTCCGTGCTGAGAAGAAATAATAGACTAAAGAGCCTGGAGTCAGGCTCTTTTTGTATTACCCTTGTATCTTTGAGAACTAAATCCTCCTCCACAAATTATAGAATCTTTTCTGAGGATTTAGGGAGTGATGGAGGAAGTCTTGAAAGCGCTTTTGTTTTGTGCTATAGTCAAGTATATCGATTCGTTTAAAGAGGAATGCTTGTATGAGAAGAGAAGAAGTTTTACGAAATCACTGGTTTTTTAGCCAAGAGGTGGGGAAGGAAGAGGCCTTGGCGTCGGATTTTCAGAGGGAAAATTGGCAGGCTATTCAAGTGCCACACGACTGGAGTATTCACAATGATTTTGACCAGTATTCGCCAGCGCAAAATGAGGGTGGTCAGCTAAATGGGGGTCAGGCCTGGTATCGGACACAGTTTTACTTGGAAGAAGATGCCAGTCTTGTATCGGTGCGTTTGTTGTTTGATGGAGTTTACATGAATGCCCAAGTCTATATCAACGGGCAAGTGCTGGGCTATTATCCCAGTGGCTATACGCCCTTTTCTTATGATATCACGCCTTATCTAAGAAATGATGGGACGGCCAACCAGCTTGCGGTTTTTGTGGAAAATCAGCAACCTAGCAGTCGTTGGTACTCTGGTAGCGGTATTTACCGAGAAGTAAAATTATTGATTACAGATTCGGTGCATCTGGATTTATATGGGATTAAGATAGAAAGTCCCAAGCTAAAGGAACAAAGGCAATCTTGGGTGGAAACCCAGCTTACAAGTAAGGTTTCAAATGATGGACCTCAGTCCGTGTCGGTGTATTTGGAGCAGAGTATCTGGTATGATGGACAACAGGTTTCAGACTGGCAGGTGACAGACTCTGTAATGATTGAGTCTGGGGAAAAACATCATTTCAAGCAAGCAATATCAATTTTCCAACCTTTGCTTTGGGATATTGATCAACCTTACCTTTACCAATTGAAGACTCACCTCTACAAAAATGGCATTTTGGTTGATGAAGAAGAGGAGACCTTTGGTTATCGTTATATGGATTGGCAAGCGGATAAGGGTTTCTTTCTCAATGGTCGCTGGTTGAAGATTCATGGGGTTTGTTTACACCATGACTACGGAGCGCTGGGATCTGTGGAAAACAGGTCAGCTACCGAGAGACGCCTGCGCCAAATGAAGGAAATGGGAGTCAACGCTATCCGAATAACACACAATCCAGCCAGTAGCATCTTGCTAGATGTGGCTGCCAAAATGGGCCTACTCATTCAAGAAGAAGCCTTTGATACTTGGTATGGAGGCAAGAAAGAGTATGACTATGGTCGCTTTTTTGAGGAAGAAGCAACTCATCCAGAAGCAAAAGCAGGTGATTTCTGGTCAGATTATGATTTGCGCACTATGATTGAGCGTGGCAAGAATAATCCAGCGATTTTTATGTGGTCCTTAGGAAATGAAGTCAGCGAAGCAAATGGCGATGCTCATTCATTGAAGACTATCAAACGCTTGCTAGAAAGGGTAAAGGAAGTGGATGATAGTCGTTTTGTGACCATGGGAATGGACCAGTTCCGCTTTGGAGATGGTTCTGGAGGTCATGAAAAGATTGCTGATTTGCTGGATGTGGTGGGTTTGAATTACTCGGAAGATAATATTGATGGAATTCGCAAAAGACATCCCAAGTGGCGACTTTACGGGTCTGAAACCTCATCGGCTACACGGACGCGTGATAGCTATTTTCGCCCAGATAAGGAATGGATTGGGGATAATCGCCGCGTGCGGAATTTTGAACAGTCAGACTATGGTAATGATCGGGTTCCTTGGGGGAAGACGGCGACGGCTGCTTGGATAGTAGATCGAAATCGGTTAGACTATGCGGGTCAGTTTATCTGGACAGGAGTGGACTATATCGGTGAGCCGACTCCTTGGCACAACCAAAATGACACACCTGTCAAGAGTTCCTATTTTGGGATCGTGGATACGGCGGGGATTCCTAAAAATGACTATTATTTCTATCAAAGTCAGTGGTTGGATGCAGATCAGCATCCCATGGTTCATATCTTACCTCACTGGAATTGGGAAATCCACAAGAGTTATCAACAAGTTGTGGATAAGTATGGGGATATCCCTGTTCGAGTGTATTCAAATGCTGGTTCAGTAGAACTATTTCTCAATGGAAAATCTCAAGGCAGGAAGACTTTTCAGGAAAAATGGACTTCAGATGGTAGAAAATACCAAGAGGGAGAAGGTTCTGATCAACTCTATCTCGAATGGCGTTTGGATTATCAACCAGGAGAATTGCGTGCTGTGGTCTATGACCATCAAGGTCAGATTGTGGCAGAAGATAGGGTGGTGACTGCAGGTAAGCCAGCCAAAATCGGGTTACATGCTGAGAAAACAAAACTGGAGCCAGATGGGCAAGACCTCCTTTATCTCTATTTTGATGTATTGGACAAGGATGGAAATTGGGTGCCGACGGCTTCCAATCAGCTTCATTTTGAAATTGAAGGCCCTGCTCGTATTGTAGGAGTGGATAATGGAAGGCAGGCTAGTCGTGAACGTTACCAGGCTCAGAAAAATGGTCGGTTTAAGAGGAAAGCCTTTCATGGTAGAGGTGTCCTCTTAGTTCAGAGCTTGGAGCAGGCAGGCCAAGTAAGAGTAAAGGCCAGTGCCAGAGGGCTAGAGCCAGCAAGTTTTAATTTCTTAGTGGGAGAGGCTTTTGCTTGCCAGCCAGTGAAAAATCAACGCTTGTTTGAGATTCGAGTGGACAAGCAGGCAGGCTTGCAAGAAGGAGATTCCCCAGCCATTGGACTTTATCCACAAACTGTGGATAACCCTGTGAACAAGGTGGGGAATAGTGAAGTGATTTGGGAGACGAGTGGTAGTGCCCACGCCATTATCAAGCAGGGAGTGCTTCATTGCTTGTCTGCAGGTGACTTGGCTATCCGCGCCATTTATCAAGGGAAGACCTATCAAATGCACCTGCAGGTCGCAGAAAATACCTCGCTAGGGCAGGCAGTTTTTGTACGACCACTTCGCTTGTATACAGCTAAGGGAACTTATCCACAGCTGCCATCTTCAGTTTTGGTGGACTATGAGTCTGGTAGTGCAAAACGAGTCAAGGTTGTTTGGGAGGCAATCTCCGAAGAAGATATGGCAAGCTTTCATGAGTTTACGGTATCTGGCCAGCTAGAGGGTTTGGATTTAAAGGCTTCTGCTCAGGTTTGTGTTCAAGGGATTTGCGCTATTGAGCCTGAAAGGGTTTGGACGCTTGTCAAGGAAGCCCCACACTTACCAGACCGAGTCAAGCTAGTCTTATCAGATGGCAGAAGAGATACGGCCAAGGTGACTTGGGATGAACTTGAACCTCAAGTCTATGCTCAGGTAGGAGAAAGTGTGCTCACAGGACAAGTAGCGGGCTGTGAGTTACCAGCAACAGTCACCATTCATGTGACAGATGCCAGTGTAGATGGTGAAGTCATTTCCAATCAGTGGACAGGGTCCAATCTGCCTCTGGTCTTTGCTTCTCACTCAGAGCCTAATCATTCAGCATCTTACCTCAATGATAAGGTCATTGCTCGGAAGAAATCGACAGCCAATACTTGGATTGCCAAGTCAGAGCAAGCTAGCGTCGGTATTCTGTTTGGAGATGCAGGGATTTTAAAACCGCGATTTGTGGATAACGTGACCTTGTATTATGTCGAAAATCAAGAATACGTGGCGGTGGATCCTACCCATATCGATTATTATGTAGGGAATGAGCCTGCCTTGCCTCGGACTCCAAATCATTTGGATAAGGATTCTCTGCTCAAGCAAGAGGAGAATTGGCGCCCTGTATCAGCTATCCAAAAAGTTTCAAGCGACAAGGATGAAGAGCTTCGTTTTGAATTTGACAAGGTGGAGACCTATGCCCTTCGTCTTCGATTTGAAGGCTTGGCAAGCCCTCTAGCGTTAACAGAATTGCAAGTGCATGACAAAAAAGTGAAGAAAAGTGTAGATAGGAAGTAGTATGGTAAGAGAAATAAAACCGCATGGCCCCTTGCCTAGTCAGGACCAGCTAGCGTATTTAGGGGATGAACTAGCAGCCTTTATCCATTTTGGGCCCAATACCTTTTATGACCAGGAATGGGGGACAGGTCAGGAGGATCCTGAACGATTTAATCCGACAAGGTTAGATGCGCGGGAGTGGGTTCGCGTGCTCAAGGAAACGGGTTTTAAGAAGTTGATTTTGGTGGTCAAGCACCACGATGGTTTTGTCCTTTATCCGACAGCTCACACAGATTATTCGGTCAAGGCCAGTCCTTGGAGGAATGGAGAGGGAGATTTGCTCCTTGAAGTATCCCAAGCTGCCACGGAGTTTGATATGGATATGGGGGTCTACCTATCGCCTTGGGATGCCCACAGTCCTCTCTATCATGTGGAGCGAGAAGCGGACTATAATGCCTATTATCTGGCTCAGCTAAAGGAGATTTTATCAAATCCTGCCTATGGAAATGAAGGGAAATTTGCAGAGGTATGGATGGATGGTGCTAGAGGAGAGGGCGCTCAAAAGGTCAATTATGAATTTGAGAAATGGTTTGAAACCATTCGTGAGCTACAGGGAGATTGCTTGATTTTTTCAACAGAAGGCACCAGTATCCGCTGGATTGGCAATGAACGAGGGTATGCAGGTGATCCACTGTGGCAAAAGGTGAATTCTGACAAACTAGGAACAGAAGCAGAGCTGGACTATCTTCAGCATGGAGATCCCTCAGGTACGATTTTTTCAATCGGAGAGGCAGATGTTTCCATCCGGCCAGGTTGGTTTTACCATGAGGACCAGGATTCTAAGTCTCTTGAGGAGTTGGTCGAAATCTATTTTCACTCAGTGGGGAGAGGAACCCCGCTCCTACTTAATATTCCGCCGAATCAAGCTGGGCTATTTGATGCAAAGGATATTGAACGCCTCTATGAATTTGCGGCCTATCGCAATGAGCTCTATAAAGAAGATTTGGCTCTGGGAGCTAAGGTATCTGGTTCTGCTCTTTCCGCAGACTTTGCCTGTCACTATTTGACAGATGGCCTTAAGACCAGCTCTTGGGCAAGCGATGCAGGCTTGCCAATCCAGTTAGAACTCGACTTAGGGTCACCTAAAACTTTTGATGTAATTGAGTTAAGAGAGGATTTGAAGCTAGGGCAACGAATTGCTGGTTTTTATGTGCAAGTAGAGGTGGACGGTGTCTGGCAAGAATTTGGTACAGGCTTTACAGTTGGTTATAAGCGCCTCTTGCGAGGTTCGCTAGTAGAGGCACAGAAGGTGCGCGTGATGATTACAGAGTCACAGGATTTACCTGTATTGACAAAGATTTCACTCTATAAAACTCCTAGCTTATCAAAAACAGAAGTTGTTCAGGGGCTAGCATTTGCAGAAAAAAGTCTAGCTGTGACAAAGGGAGAGACTCTTCATTTTAGGATTGAACGTAGCGAAAGTAATACTCCTTTAGAGGCTAAGATTTCGATTCAACCAGGGACAGGTGTCCATGGTGTCGCCTATCAGGACGAGATTCAAGTTATTGAGTTTCAAGTTGGCGAGACTGAAAAAAGATTGACGCTTCCAACCTTGTATTTTGCAGGAGATAAAACCTTGGATTTCTATCTGAACCTAACGGTGGGTGGTCAGCTTCTGGATCAACTTCAAGTACAAGTTTCATAAAATAAAAGAGCCTTTGCACGATACAAAGGTTCTTTTGTCTACTAGCTAGTGACTTGGTAACCAGCTGAGGGTGAAGGTTAGTTGTTCAGCTTTTAAGAGGTCTTGATGTTGAATAGTTGATACTAGAGTTGTGTCCAGTCGGCATTCTTTGACAAAGTTGAAGTGGCTGTGGTTTTGCTCAGTATGAATATCTAGCCATTTATCTTCTTTAGCGAGATAGACTCGGAGATGGTCAAAGAGAGGGACTCCGAGATCATAGCTGGGCTTGCCTGGACAGGTTGGATAGAATCCGAGAGCCGACCAGATGTACCAGGCAGAGAGACTACCATTGTCTTCATCGCCAGGATAGGCTTGCCAGCTTGGGTGAAAGGCTTTCTGACGTAAGGTCTTGATAAGAAGGGCAGTGTAGTCAGGGTAGTTGCTGTAGCGGAAGAGATAAGGAATGTGGAAGCTAGGTTGGTTAGAAATGGCGAGTTGCCCAAAAGGAGCAGTAGCCATTTCGCTCATTTCGTGAATCTCGTAGCCATAGCCTGTTGTCTCAAAGAGGGGAGCCTCCTGACAGGCTTTTAAAAGATAGTTGCTAAAGGCTCCTTTTCCACCCATAAGCTGGATCAAGCCTGGGATATCGTGGAGGACGCCTAAAGTTGCTTGGATGGCAGAGCATTCGGCATAGTCGCGTCCCCAACTATAAGGAGAGAAGTCAGGGCGAAAGTTGCCTTGACTATCACGCGCTCGCATGTAACCTGTCTCAGCGTCAAATAGATGGCGGTAATTTTGTGATGCGGCCTTGTAGGTTTCAGCGATTTCTATTTTCCCTAGTTTTTCAGCACAGCTGGCGATACAAAAGTCGCTATAGGCATAGTCAAGGGTGTGACTGACACTTTCGTGGTGATCGGTAGAGAGGTAGCCTAGTTCTTGGTATTGGGCTAGTCCGTGACGACCATTGATGCCGAGAGGGTCGGCCTTGCTGGCTGTTTCAAGCATGGCTTGGAGGAGTTCTTCTAGGTCGGGGGCCATGTCCTTGCAGGCGCTATCGGCGATAATACCGTCTAAAAGTGTACCTGGCATCATACCCCGTTCATCTGGAGCCAGCCATTTTGGAAGAAAACCAGTATCGCGGTAGCTATTGAGGAAACCTTCTAAAAAGCGGTGGTAGTGTTCCGGTATGATAAGGGCAAAGAGGGGGAAGGTGGTGCGGAAGGTATCCCAGAAACCATTGTTGCTGAAGAGGACACCAGGCTTGACAGTTCCAGTAGCCAAATCTATGTGGATGGCTTGTCCTGATTCATCAACCTCATAAAAAGTCTGAGGAAAGAGGAAGAGTCTGTAAAGGCAGTGGTCAAAGAAGGTTCGGTCAGCTTCTCCTGTCTCTATAATGTCAAAACGATGGAGGAGATTTTCCCAATCCGCTTGCGCATTTGCTTTACAGTTATCAAAATCTTCTTGAGGTAGATTAAGCAGTGCTTGAGAAGGAGAGATGAAAGAAGTCGCTAGCTGAATCTCAGCATGGCTATCTGCTAAGTCAATTCGCCAGTCTTCGCCTTCTTGGATGATAGCAAGAATATCCGTATTCATTTGCAGGGCAGTGAACATAGTTAGTGGATTTTTGTTGGTTTCAGTTTTACCTTCTTGTCGCAGGGCAAGAGTTCGCTTATCTACTTGTTCTACTGTCAGTTCATCTGCTGCGTGAAGGTAGAGGGAGAGGGCTTTGCCTTGTTTTTGCTCTAAAAGAATAGAAGTACCGTAGCAAGTCGGTGTGAGCTGGCTTTCAATCTGATAGCGCAGGGAGAAAATTTTCAGATAATGAGGTTGGAAAGAGGCCTTATCCATATCATAGGAAGACTGACGATAGAAGAGGCTGTCTCCACCTATCTGCCCTGTGACAGGTGTCAGAAGGAGCCAAGAGTAGTCCCCAATCCAAGGACTGGGCTGGTGGGTTAGTCGAATCCCCTGAAAGATAGGCAGATGCGGATCGAAAAACCAAGAGCCCTCCTGGTCACTGGTCTGGGGTACAAAGTAATTCATCCCGAAAGGCACGCCTGTGTATGGCAGGGTATTTCCCCGAGAAAAGGCATGCTTGCTGGCAGTTCCAAAGCGGGTATCGATGGTTTCAAGTAGTGGTTTCATAGTCTTTCCTTTAGCTGTTTTTCTACATTATATCAGAAAAATATAACCTATAGAAAAGGAGTTTCAAAGATAACTATTTTGTAGAAAAATGACTATCATTTGTGTATGTATTTTCTGTCTCAAAAGCTATATACTGAAAATGAAACTTGTTTGAAAGAGGATACTGCACGATGATTTATTCAAAAGAAATTGTTAGAGAGTGGCTAGATGAAGTAGCAGAGCGGGCTAAGGACCATCCAGAGTGGGTGGATGTTTTCGAGCGTTGCTACACAGATACCTTGGACAATACGGTTGAAATTCTAGAAGATGGTTCAACTTTTGTCTTGACTGGGGATATTCCTGCCATGTGGCTTCGGGATTCGACAGCCCAACTCAGACCCTACCTGCATGTGGCTAAAAGGGATGCCCTCCTGCGTCAGACCATTGCAGGTTTGGTCAAACGTCAGATGACCTTGGTACTCAAGGATCCTTATGCCAATTCCTTCAACATTGAGGAAAACTGGAAGGGACACCACGAGACCGACCACACAGACCTGAATGGCTGGATTTGGGAACGCAAGTACGAGGTGGACTCGCTTTGCTATCCTTTGCAGTTGGCTTATCTCCTCTGGAAAGAGACTGGCGAGACTAGTCAGTTTGATGAGACTTTTGTCGCAGCGACTAAGGAAATCCTCCATCTCTGGACGGTAGAACAAGACCATAATAACTCTCCTTATCGTTTTGTCCGCGATACGGACCGTAAGGAAGATACACTGGTAAATGATGGCTTTGGACCTGATTTTGCAGTGACAGGAATGACCTGGTCAGCCTTTCGTCCGAGTGATGACTGCTGTCAGTATAGTTACTTGATTCCGTCAAATATGTTTGCTGTAGTAGTCTTGGGTTATGTGCAAGAGATCTTCGCAGCATTAAATCTAGCTGATAGCCAGAGTGTTATCACAGACGCTAAGCGCCTCCAGTCTGAAATCCAAGAAGGCATCGAAAACTACGCCTACACAAGCAACAGCAAGGGCGAAAAGATTTATGCCTTTGAAGTGGATGGTCTAGGAAATGCCAGCATCATGGATGATCCAAACGTACCAAGTTTGTTGGCTGCGCCTTATCTGGGCTACTGCGATATTGACGACGAAGTCTATCAAGCAACTCGTCGTACCATTTTGAGCCCTGAAAATCCATATTTCTACCAAGGAGAATGTGCTAGTGGACTCGGAAGTTCTCATACCTTCTATCGCTATATCTGGCCAATCGCCCTTTCTATCCAAGGTTTGACAACGAGAGATAAGGCAGAGAAAAAATTCTTGCTGGATCAGCTGGTTGCTTGCGATGGTGGTACAGGTGTTATGCACGAAAGCTTCCACGTGGATGACCCAACTCTTTATTCTCGTGAATGGTTCTCTTGGGCCAACATGATGTTCTGTGAATTGGTCTTGGATTACTTGGATATCCGCTAAGGAACACGCTTTAGCGTAACTGATTCTTGAAAAGAATCACAAATTTACATTTAAAACGTTAACAATAAAAATTTAAATTTAGAATGAGGTTTTACTTCATGGAAAATGTTGTTGTACATATTATCTCACATAGTCACTGGGACCGTGAGTGGTACTTGCCTTTTGAAAGCCACCGTATGCAGTTGGTGGAATTATTTGACAATCTCTTCGATCTCTTTGAAAATGACCCTGAGTTCAAGAGCTTCCACTTGGATGGTCAAACCATTGTCCTTGATGACTACTTGGAGATTCGCCCTGAGAATCGCGACAAAGTCCAACGATATATTGACGAAGGCAAATTTAAAATTGGTCCTTTTTACATCTTGCAAGATGACTACTTGATTTCAAGTGAAGCCAATGTCCGTAATACTCTTATCGGTCAGCAGGAGGCTGCAAAATGGGGCAAATCAACTCAGATTGGTTACTTCCCAGATACCTTTGGAAATATGGGACAAGCGCCTCAAATTCTTCAAAAATCAGGCATTCACGTGGCAGCCTTTGGTCGTGGTGTGAAGCCGATTGGATTTGACAACCAAGTTCTCGAAGATGAGCAGTTTACTTCCCAGTTTTCAGAAATGTACTGGCAGGGTGCGGACGGAAGTCGTGTCCTCGGTATCCTCTTTGCCAACTGGTACAGTAACGGGAATGAAATTCCAGTTGATAAAGATGAGGCCTTGACCTTCTGGAAACAAAAATTGTCAGATGTGCGTGATTATGCTTCGACCAACCAATGGTTGATGATGAACGGATGTGATCACCAGCCTGTACAGAAAAATCTGAGCGAAGCCATTCGTGTGGCAAATGAACTCTTCCCAGATGTAACCTTTGTTCATAGTTCTTTTGATGAATATGTCCAAGCCGTGGAAAGTGCCCTACCAGAGCAATTATCAACGGTTACAGGTGAGTTGACCAGTCAGGAAACAGACGGCTGGTACACACTTGCCAACACTTCTTCATCTCGTATTTATCTCAAACAAGCCTTCCAAGAAAATAGCAACCTCCTAGAGCAAATTGTAGAACCACTGACTATTATCACTGGGGGCCACAACCACAAGGACCAGTTGACTTATGCATGGAAAACTCTTTTGCAAAATGCGCCGCATGATAGTATCTGTGGCTGTAGCGTGGACGAAGTTCACCGTGAGATGGAGACACGTTTTGCCAAGGTCAATCAAGTCGGAAACTTTGTCAAGACTAACCTTCTTAACGAGTGGAAGGGCAAAATAGCTACAGCTAAGGCTCAAAGTGACTATCTCTTTACTGTCATTAACACAGGCTTGCATGATAAGGTTGATACTGTCAGCACAGTGATTGATGTAGCGACTTGTGATTTCAAGGAGTTGCATCCAACAGAAGGATACAAGAAGATGGCTGCTCTTACCTTGCCAAGTTACCGTGTGGAGGACTTGGATGGGCGTCCTGTAGAGGCTAAAATCGAAGATCTCGGAGCTAATTTTGAGTACGATTTACCAAAAGATAAGTTCCGCCAAGCTCGTATTGCTCGACAAGTGCGCGTGATCATCCCAGTTCACCTAGCGCCACTTTCTTGGACAACATTCCAATTGCTGGAAGGAGAGCAAGAACACCGCGACGGTATTTACCAAAACGGAGTGATTGATACGCCATTTGTAACGGTAAGTGTGGATGACAATATCACAGTCTATGACAAGACAACTCACGAAGCCTATGAAGATTTTATCCGCTTCGAAGACCGTGGTGACATCGGAAACGAGTATATCTATTTCCAACCAAAAGGAACAGAGCCAATCTATGCAGAGCTTAAGGGCTACGAGGTCTTGGAAAACACAGCTCGCTACGCTAAGATTTTGCTCAAACATGAATTGACCGTGCCTGTCAGTGCAGATGAAAAGCTAGAAGAAGAGCAAAAAGGCATCATCGAGTTTATGAAGCGTGAAGCTGGACGTTCAGAAGAATTGACAAGCATTCCTCTTGAAACTGAGATGACTATCTTCGTTGATAATCCACAAATCCGTTGCAAGACTCGCTTTACTAACACTGCCAAAGACCACCGTATCCGTCTCTTGGTCAAGACTCATAACACGCGTCCAAGCAATGATTCTGAAAGCATCTATGAGGTGGTAACACGACCAAACAAACCAGCTGCTTCATGGGAAAATCCTGAAAATCCTCAACACCAACAAGCCTTTGTCAGTCTGTATGACGATGAAAAAGGGGTGACTGTATCCAACAAGGGATTGAATGAATACGAAATCCTTGGAGACGACACCATTGCAGTGACTATTTTGCGTGCATCAGGTGAGCTAGGTGACTGGGGTTACTTCCCAACACCAGAAGCACAATGCTTGCGTGAGTTTGAAGTCGAGTTTGCGCTTGAATGCCACCAAGTCCAAGAACGCTTCTCAGCTTTCCGTCGTGCTAAGGCCTTGCAGACACCATTTACTAGCCTTCAGCTTGCTAAACAAGAAGGAAGCGTGGCTGCGACTGGTAGCCTATTGAGCCATTCTGTTATCAGCATACCGCAAATCTGTCCAACAGCCTTTAAGGTAGCTGAAAATGAAGAAGGCTATGTTCTTCGTTACTATAATATGTGTAGTGAAAATGTACGTGTACCGGAAAGTCAACATCTCTTCCTTGACCTACTTGAACGACCATATCCAGTTCATAGAGGCCTCATTTCACCACAAGAGATTCGTACAGAATTCATCAAAAAAGAAGAAATTTAATTTCAAAAAGTAAACATAAAAAGAAAGGAGGGGCGAAAAGGTAAGAACTAACTGCTGATTCGCCCCTTTTTATGGTAAAAACAATGACCATTGCAACGATTGATATCGGAGGAACTGGAATTAAGTTTGCCAGTCTGACTCCTGATGGGAAAATACTATATAAGACAAGTATCCCAACACCAGAAAACTTGGAGGACTTACTAGCTTGGCTAGATCAGCGCTTGTCAGAGCAGGATTACAGTGGGATTGCTATGAGCGTTCCAGGCGCGGTCAATCAAGAGACAGGTGTGATTGATGGCTTCAGTGCGGTGCCCTACATTCACGGATTTTCTTGGTATGAGGCGCTTAGCTCTTATCAGATTCCTGTCCATCTAGAAAATGATGCCAACTGCGTTGGACTCAGTGAACTACTAGCTCATCCAGAGCTTGAAAATGCAGCCTGTGTCGTGATTGGGACAGGGATTGGCGGAGCCATGATTATCAATGGTAGACTTCATCGAGGTCGCCACGGCCTGGGTGGGGAATTTGGCTACATGACAACCCTTGCCCCTGCTGAAAAGCTCAACAACTGGTCGCAATTAGCGTCAACTGGAAATATGGTACGCTACGTGATTGAAAAATCTGGTCAGACTGACTGGGACGGTCGCAAGATTTACCAAGAGGCCGCAGAAGGAAATACCCTTTGTCAAGAAGCTATTGAGCGAATGAACCGTAATCTGGCGCAAGGCTTGCTTAATATTCAGTATCTTATTGACCCAGATGTCATTAGTCTGGGTGGCTCTATCAGCCAAAACACAGATTTCATCCAAGGTGTCAAGAAGGCTGTTGATAACTTTGTCGAGACCTACGAAGAATACACGGTCGCACCAGTTATCCAAGCCTGCACCTATCATGCAGATGCTAATCTCTACGGAGCCCTTGTCAACTGGCTACAGGAGGAAAACCAATGGTAAGATTTACAGGACTTAGTCCAAAACAAGAGCAAGCAGTAGAGTTGCTTAAAAAGCACATTTCGCTACCAGATGTAGAGGTAGCTGTCGCTCAGTCTGACCAAGCCTCTATCTCTATCAAGGGTGAGGATGGTCACTATCAATTGACCTACAGTAAACCTCACCAACTTTATCGTGCCTTGTCCTTGTTGGTAACAGCTCTAGCAGAAGGTGATAAAGTAGAGATTGAGGAACAGGCGGCTTATGAAGATTTAGCCTACATGGCAGACTGTTCGAGAAATGCGGTGCTGAATGTGGCTGCTGCCAAGCAGATGATTGAGGTCTTGGCTCTCATGGGCTACTCAACCTTTGAGCTTTACATGGAAGACACCTACCAGATTGAAGGACAACCTTACTTTGGCTATTTCCGCGGGGCTTATTCTGCTAAGGAGTTACAGGAAATCGAAGCCTATGCCCAGCAGTTTGATATGACTTTTGTGCCATGTATCCAGACTTTGGCCCACTTGTCAGCCTTTGTCAAATGGGGTGTTAAAGAAGTCCAGGAGCTCCGTGATGTAGAGGATATCCTTCTTATCGGCGAAGAAAAGGTTTATGACCTGATTGATGGTATGTTTGCTACTCTGTCTAAACTACAAACTCGCAAGGTCAATATCGGGATGGACGAAGCCCACTTGGTTGGTTTGGGACGCTACTTGATTCTGAACGGTGTTGTGGATCGTAGTCTCCTCATGTGCCAACACTTGGAGCGCGTGCTGGATATTGCTGACAAATATGGTTTCCACTGCCAGATGTGGAGCGATATGTTCTTTAAACTTATGTCAACAGATGGCCAGTACGACCGTGATGTGGAAATTCCAGAGGAAACGCGTGTCTACCTAGACCGTCTCAAAGATCGTGTGACCTTGGTTTACTGGGACTATTATCAGGATAGTGAGGAAAAATACAATCGCAACTTCCGTAATCACCACAAGATTAGCCAAGATATCGCCTTTGCAGGGGGAGCTTGGAAGTGGATTGGTTTCACACCCAATAACCATTTCAGCCGTCTCATCGCTCTTGAAGCCAATAAAGCCTGTCGTGCTAATGATATCAAAGAAGTCATCGTAACTGGTTGGGGGGATAATGGTGGTGAAACTGCCCAGTTTTCTATTCTCCCAAGCTTGCAAATCTGGGCAGAACTCTGCTACCGCAATGACCTAGACCGTTTGTCTGCTCATTTCCAGACCAATACAGGCCTATCAGTTGAGGATTTCATGCAGATTGACCTTGCTAACCTCTTGCCAGATCTACCAGGCAATCTCAGTGGCATCAATCCCAACCGCTATGTCTTTTATCAGGATGTTCTCTGTCCGATCCTTGACCAGCACATGACACCTGAACAGGACAAACTGCACTTCGCTCAGGCTGCTGAGATGCTCGCTAACATTAAAGAAAAAGCTGGGAACTATTCCTATCTCTTTGAAACTCAGGCCCAGTTGAATTCCATTTTAAGTAGCAAAGTGGATGTGGGAAGACGCATCCGTCAGGCCTACCAAACAAACGATAAAGAAAGTCTGCAAGAAATTGCCAGACAAGAATTACCAGAACTCAGAAGCCGAATTGAAGACTTCCATGCCCTCTTTAGCCATCAATGGTTGAAGGAAAACAAGGTCTTTGGCTTGGATACAGTTGACATCCGTATGGGAGGACTCTTGCAACGCATTAAACGAGCAGAAAGCCGCATCGAGGCTTATCTGGCAGGTCAGCTGGACCGTATCGATGAGCTAGAAGTGGAAATTCTGCCATTTACTGACTTTTACGCAGACAAGGACTTCGCAGCCACAACAGCCAACCAGTGGCATACCATTGCGACAGCTTCAACCATCTACACGACATAAGAAACAAGAACACCGTGCCTTGGGCAGAGTGTTTCTCGTGAAACATCCCTTTCTTAAAAAAGTACTCCACATAAAATAATTTGTGGAGTTTTTTCTATAATTAGTAGTTTAACCTAACCTTCAAATAGGAGTATACTAATAATGTAATCGTTATCAAAAATCTAAAAAGGAATTTTTAGATGGATATCAAAATAAAAAAGGGAGGAAATTATGAATAAGTTTTCAAAAACCTTGAGAGACAACTGGATCTTTCTCTTGATGGTTTTACCAGGGGCACTCTGGTTGATTCTATTCTTCTACATTCCAGTATTTGGGAACGTGGTTGCCTTTAAAGACTACCACATGACCAGTAATGGTTTTATAGATAGTATCGTGAATAGTAAATGGGTCGGACTCGATAATTTCAGATTCTTGTTTAGTTCAAAAGACGCCTTTATTATCACACGAAATACTGTCCTCTACAATCTCGGCTTTATCTTCATTGGCTTGATTGTATCAGTAGGGATTGCCATCATCCTCAGTGAACTCCGTTCTAAGAGAATGGTTAAGATTTTCCAAACTTCTATGTTGTTCCCTTACTTCTTGTCTTGGGTTATCATCAGTTTCTTTACAGATGCCTTCCTAAACATTGATAAAGGGGTATTCAACCATTTCCTAGAATCTATTGGGATGAAGGAAATCAATTTCTACGCTGACTTGGGCATCTGGCCATATCTCCTACTTTTCCTAGGTATTTGGAAAGGTTTTGGATATAGCAGTGTCATGTACTATGCGACAATCATGGGAATTGATCCAACCTACTACGAAGCAGCGACAGTGGACGGAGCCAGCAAATGGCAACGAATTCGCAATGTAACCATTCCGCAGTTGACACCATTGGTAACTGTATTGACCATCCTTGCAGTCGGAAATATCTTTCGTGCAGACTTCGGTCTTTTCTACCAAATCCCCCACAATGCTGGTCAGCTCTATAACGTAACCAATGTCTTGGACGTATATGTATATAATGGCTTGACTCAGACAGCAGATATCGGGATGGCATCAGCGGCAGGTCTTTATCAATCAGTTGTCGGCTTGATTCTGGTTATCCTATCAAACTTACTTGCAAGACGAGTTGATCCAAACTCAGCCTTGTTCTAGAAAGGAGGAGAATATGGCAGAAAAGAAAATTAAAAAAGAAAAAATTGATAATGTCGGCATTCACTCCTTCAGTAAGAAAGCAGATATCTTCTTCAGTACCATTTCTGGTTTGGTTGCCCTCTCTTGTATCCTACCCTTTGTATTCGTTATCGTTATTTCGGTGACAGATGAAAAGAGTATCCTCCAAAATGGATATAGCTTCTTCCCATCCCAATTTGGATTAGACGGTTTTGAGTTTTTGGCACAGTTTAAGGATAAAATTCTCCAAGCCCTCTTCATCTCAGTCTTTGTAACAGTGGTGGGGACGATCACAAACGTTTTTATCACAACAACCTATGCCTACGCTATCTCACGGACAACCTTTAAGTATCGCAGATTCTTTACAATCTTTGCCCTTCTTAGTATGTTGTTCAATGCTGGTTTGGTACCGGGCTATATCGTGGTAACTCGTTTACTTCAACTTGGTGATACAGTTTGGGCTTTGATTGTTCCAATGCTTCTCTCACCATTTAACATCATCTTGATGCGTTCCTTCTTCAAGAAGACCATTCCAGAAGCTATTCTAGAATCCGCTCGTATTGATGGTGCTAGTGAGGCCCGGATCTTCTTCCAAATCTGTTTGCCATTGTCACTACCAGGTATTGCAACCATCACGCTCTTGACAGCTCTTGGTTTCTGGAATGACTGGTTCAATGCCCTTCTTTACATCAAGAGTGACAACTTGTATCCATTGCAATATTTGCTCATGCAAATCCAACAAAATATGGATTACATCGCCAAAGCAGTCGGCCTATCTGGTCAACTGGGAGTTGCTCTTCCAAAAGA
Source organism: Streptococcus mitis NCTC 12261 (assembly GCF_000148585.2). Taxonomy (NCBI): domain Bacteria; kingdom Bacillati; phylum Bacillota; class Bacilli; order Lactobacillales; family Streptococcaceae; genus Streptococcus; species Streptococcus mitis. Next base: position 1,771,920 of record NZ_CP028414.1, on the reverse strand, counting down.
AACAGGTCGTATGGCCATGGTTGTGGTCGCAACCCTTCCAATCGCGATTTTGTATCCATTCTTCCAACGCTACTTTGTAAAAGGTTTGACTATCGGTGGTGTGAAAGAATAGTACTTGTCGAGAAAAATCATTTCTCATTTCCAAACTTCCCTTGCGTGAAGTTAAGATCATTACATTGTTTATAAGTTTAAAAATAAAAAAAGGAGTTTTTGTCATGAAAAACTGGAAAAAATATGCTTTTGCATCTGCTAGCGTAGTCGCTTTGGCTGCTGGTCTCGCTGCTTGTGGAAACCTTTCAGGTAACAGTAAAAAAGCTGCTGACTCAGCTTCAGGTGAAAAAACTGTTATCAAAATGTACCAAATCGGTGACAAACCAGATAACTTAGATGAATTGCTAGAAAATGCTAACAAAATCATCGGTGAAAAAGTTGGTGCTAAATTGGATATCCAATATCTTGGATGGGGTGACTATGATAAGAAAATGTCAGTTATCACATCATCTGGTGAAAACTACGATATCGCCTTTGCATCTAACTATGTTGTAAATGCTCAAAAAGGTGCCTATGCTGACTTGACTGACTTGTATAAGAAAGAAGGGGCAGAGCTTTATAAAGCACTTGACCCAGCTTACATCAAAGGTAACAGCATTAACGGTAAAATTTACGCAGTTCCAGTTGCAGCCAACGTTGCATCATCTCAAAACTTCGCTTTCAACGGAACTCTTCTTGCTAAATACGGTATCGATATTTCAGGTGTCACTTCATATGAAACACTTGAACCAGTCTTGAAACAAATCAAAGAAAAAGCTCCAGATGTAGTGCCATTTGCGGTTACTAAGAACTTCATCCCATCTGATAACTTTGACTACCCAGTTCCAAACGGACTTCCATTCGTTATCGACCTTGAAGGGGACACTACTAAGATCGTAAACCGTTACGAAGTGCCTCGCTTTAAAGAACACTTGAAGACTCTTCACAAATTCTATGAAGCTGGATACATTCCAAAAGACGTAGCAACAAGCGATACTTCATTTGACCTTCAACAAGATACTTGGTTCGTTCGTGAAGAAACAGTAGGACCAGCTGACTACGGTAACAGCTTGCTTTCACGTGTTGCGAACAAAGATATCCAAATCAAACCAATCACTAACTTCATCAAGAAAAACCAAACAACACAAGTTGCTAACTTTGTCATCTCAAACAACTCTAAGAACAAAGAAAAATCAATGGAAGTGTTGAACCTCTTGAACACTAACCCAGAACTCTTGAATGGTCTTGTTTATGGTCCAGAAGGCAAGAACTGGGAAAAAATTCCAGGTAAAGAAAACCGTGTTAAAGTCCTTGATGGCTACAAAGGAAACACTCACATGGGTGGATGGAACACTGGTAACAACTGGATCCTTTACATCAACGAAAACGTTACAGACCAACAAATCGAAGATTCTAAGAAACAATTGGCTGAAGCTAAAGAATCTCCAGCACTTGGATTTATCTTTAACACTGACAATGTGAAATCTGAAATTTCAGCAATCTCTAACACAATGCAACAATTCGATACAGCTATCAACACTGGTACTGTAGACCCAGACAAAGCTATTCCAGAATTGATGGAAAAATTGAAATCTGAAGGTGCTTACGATAAAGTATTGAACGAAATGCAAAAACAATACGATGAATTCTTGAAAAACAAAAAATCATAAGATCAATTGATTTCGTGTATTCATTCCTAATTCCTAAAAATTGAATCACTGTTTTCCTCAGGTCTATCTGGGGGAGGCAGTGATTTTTTGAAACGAAAGCATAGATATCCGTGTTTTCTTATCACTATTTAACCATTCAGGAAATCTTAAGTACCATTTAGGATTTGGAGTAAGGATTTAGGAAATTATGGCTTATATTAGAGATGTTCCAAGTTTACAAAGGAGGGTTCACATGAAAAAGTATCAGCTTGTCTTCAAAATAAGTGCAGTTTTCTCTTACTTATTTTTCGTATTTGGTCTTTCTCAGCTGACGCTTATTGTTCAAAATTATTGGCAATTTTCTTCCCAGATTGGCAATTTCGTCTGGATTCAAAATCTCTTGAGTTTGCTATTTAGCGGAGTCATGATTTGGATTCTGGTTAAGACAGGTCATGGTTATCTCTTTCACATTCCAAGAAAAAAATGGCTTTGGTATTCGATTTTGACAGTATTAGTGGTAGTGCTCCAGATCTCTTTTAACGTTCAGACAGCTAAACATGTTCAGTCAACTGCTGAAGGTTGGGCCGTATTGATCGGTTATAGTGGGACCAACTTTGCTGAGCTAGGTATCTATATAACTTTGTTCTTTCTGACTCCACTTATGGAAGAGTTGATTTATAGGGGATTACTTCAACACGCCTTCTTTAAGCATTCGCGATTTGGCCTTGATTTGCTTCTTCCTTCCATTTTGTTTGCTCTTCCTCATTTTTTGAGTCTGCCTAGTCTGTTAGATATCTTCGTCTTTGCAACATCTGGCATCATCTTTGCTAGTTTGACCCGCTATACCAAGAGCATTTATCCATCCTATGCGGTGCATGTGATTAATAATATTTTCGCAACATTACCATTTTTGCTGACTTTTTTACACAGGGTATTTGGGTGAAATATTGGTACGAGAGTTAGGAATGATAGCTTTTCAATTTAAGGAGGAAAATGAGAATGACACCATTAAAATGGTTTGCTGGAGGAAGCGAAAGACGTTGTGAAGCGATGACTATCATAGATCACCTACTGGAAGGTATAAGCAATACGCCTCAACTTGCTCCTTTGAAAAATCTGTTAGTGAGTTATAAAAGACGATTAGAGGACGATGGGACCTCTACTCCATTTATTTTGAGTCAAATGAATGTTGACATCTCACGTGTGTTGATTGACAATAAGCTGATGTTATCAGAAAGTCAATCCGAGCAGATCAAAAAATTGAGAGAATTATCTGCTATTCGCTATGGTTACTGATGAAGTGCAGGGATAAGCACCTTTCTACAATTTCCAGTCAAATAAATTGCATTCGTTTTCTCAAGCAGGTATACTAGTATAGTTAGATGAAAAATTCTGAAAATTTAAGAATAGAAAAGAGAACAAATCTTATGGCAAAAGATATTCGTGTCTTACTTTACTACCTTTATACTCCAATTGAAAATGCAGAGCAATTTGCTGCAGATCACTTGGCTTTCTGTAAATCAATCGGCCTTAAAGGCCGTATCCTAGTCGCTGACGAGGGAATTAACGGAACAGTTTCAGGTGACTACGAAACAACTCAAAAATACATGGACTACGTTCACAGCCTCCCAGGCATGGAAGACCTCTGGTTTAAGATTGACGAAGAAAGTGAACAAGCCTTCAAGAAGATGTTCGTTCGCTACAAAAAAGAAATTGTCCACCTTGGTTTGGAAGACAACGACTTTGACAACGACATCAACCCACTTGAAACAACAGGTGCCTACTTGTCTCCAAAAGAGTTCAAAGAAGCCCTTCTTGACGAAGATACAGTTGTCCTTGACACACGTAACGATTATGAGTACGACCTAGGACACTTCCGTGGGGCTATTCGCCCAGATATCCGCAACTTCCGTGAGTTGCCACAATGGGTCCGTGATAACAAGGAAAAATTCATGGACAAGCGTGTCGTGGTTTACTGTACAGGTGGGGTTCGCTGTGAGAAATTCTCAGGCTGGATGGTCCGTGAAGGCTACAAAGATGTCGGCCAATTGCACGGAGGAATCGCAACTTACGGTAAAGACCCAGAAGTCCAAGGTGAGCTTTGGGATGGGAAAATGTACGTCTTTGACGAGCGTATCGCAGTCGATGTCAACCATGTCAACCCAACCATCGTAGGGAAAGACTGGTTTGATGGAACACCATGTGAACGTTATGTAAACTGTGGAAATCCATTCTGTAACCGTCGTATCTTGACATCAGAAGAAAATGAAGACAAGTACCTTCGTGGATGCTCACACGAGTGCCGTGTTCACCCACGTAACCGCTATGTTTCAGAAAATGAATTGACACAAGCTGAAGTTGTCGAGCGCCTAGCCGCTATCGGTGAAAGCTTGGATCAAGCAGCTACTGTATAAGATTGAACAGTCCTTAGGGGCTGTTTTTCTATGCTTTTTACTAAAAAATCTAAAGTTTGTTTCTGTATCTTTCAGGAAAATAGGGTATACTATATGTAAACGATTTCAAAGGAGTCCAGTTATGACGAAAACATTTTTTATTCCAAATAAACAGAGCATTTTAGGAGAACAAGAGATTTTGACTGCCAAGTCGATCTTGGCCTTGCTAGATGGTTTGGAGTCACATAGCTATGATGCAGTCTATCTCCGTCAACCTCTTAGCCGTCTTGAGTATATCGAGTGTGCGATAGTGGGACAATCACAATTTCTCTTTAAAGTTAGCTATGCTGATGATCACAAGGCTTACCGTATTGATCTTCCTGACCTACTAACGAAGACAGACTGGCAGATTATCAAAGCATTTTTAGAAGCCCTACTTGCTTATACAGGAACTGAGATTGAAGGACTAGATGGTTTTGATTTTGAAGCTTATTTCCAAGCAAGTATTCAAGCCCATCTAGCAGACACTGCAGCTCGTTTTACGATTTGCCAAGGAATTTTTAATCCTGTTTTCTTTAGCCATGAGGATTTGAAAAGCTTTTTAGAGGAAGACGGCTTGGTACAGTTTGAAGCGCGTGTGCGTGCGGTTCAAGAGACGGATGCCTACTTTGCAAGAGTTTCCTTCTATCAGGATGGAGAAGGAAAAGTGCATGGCGTTTACCATCTGGCTCAAGGCGTCAAGACTGTTTTGCCGATAGAACCATTTGTTCCTGCTTCCTATATTGAGCAATTGCTGGATAAGGAAGTTCAGTGGGAGATTGACTTGGTTCAAATTACAGGAGACGGCTCTAAACCAGAAGACTATGAAGCCATTGCCCGCTTGAACTATGCAAAATTCCTAGAGTCACTACCATCAGCATCTTACCACCAACTAGATGCCAATCAATTAGAAGTGCAACCCATCCTAGGACAAGATTTTAAAACATTAGCACAAGAAAAGTAAAGTAGAAGCAGGTCAATCGACTTGCTTTTTTGACATAGAAAAAATCCTGCCATGAAAGACAGGATTGCTACTCAATGAAAATCAAAGAGCAAACTAGGAAGCTAGCCGCAGGCTGCTCAAAACACTGTTTTGAGGTTGTAGATGAAACTGACGAAGTCAGTAACCATACATACGGTAAGGCGAAGCTGACGTGGTTTGAAGAGATTTTCGAAGAGTATGAAGTTTAAAGAAAGGTCAAGATACGAAGATAATCCCCAATCAGTGCCACTTCAGCTACAAAGAAGAGGAGGATAATAACTCCGTTCACAAGGACAGACAAGAATAATTGATAGAAGGAGTCGGTTTCACTTGATTGACTTGGTCTTGTAATGATATGGAGACTGGCAAGCAGAATGATTCCAATGCTAATCACACACAAGAGGGCTGTAAATCGTAGGCTGTCAAAGAAGGCAAAGAAACTAGCAATGGCAGTGAGGAAGATTGGAATTGCCAAGAGTTGACTATATTGTTGGAGAACCTTTTCTAGCGTCCAGTCTTTTTCCTGGTGGATAAATCGTCTCACGACGAAACTACCCAAGAGGAATGAAAAGAAGAAGAGTGTTGTTGCTACTAGGATAGAGATAATCGAAAAGAGATTTAATGAAGCAAATTGTTCAGGGAAGTGATTATGCATAGTTGCTATATGTCCATAGTAAGCATGTTTGATGTGGTAGATACTAAAGAAAAAGGAAGATGCAGAAAACAGAATGAGCAAAAGAAAGGCTGTGTAACTGTGTGTGCTACTTGTTTCAAGACTGCTTGTAGGAGATTTGATTACTTCCACTAGCCAAGACCAAAAATCAAGCGCTTGCTCTTTCCATCTATCCGTAGATTTTGGAGCTTGGTCGGGGATATAGGGACTTTCTAAGGATTGACTGATAAGAAGGGGCTCTTTCGTGGTTGGTTTTTGCTGAGGAAGTGCTTCTTGACTCTCTTCAGCTATAGTGACTTTTTCTGTTTCTTTAGAAAGATCTTGCTCTTCTTCAGTAGAATCTAATGCTTTCTTTTCTTCTATTTCTGTTCTTGCTTCACTGTCTTCAGGCGTTTCAATTGTCTCTTTTTGCTGGCTTTCCAGTTTGACTTCAGCTTGAGAGACTTCCTCCTCTACTTGAGTATTTTTTTCAATTGGTGTATCGAGGTCGGCTATCGTTTCTTCAGTCTTGTCTGCAACCTCTTGATCTTGCTCTTCAGGTTTGTTCTTGCTTGTTGTTTTTACAAAATCATTACTTTCAAACCATTCTTGTTTCATGGTAGAACCTCCTTTTTAGTTAGATAAATATGCTTCCATAGTAGCAGATGTAAGCGCTTTTGTCAACGATTTCTAGAAGAAGACTCGTGTTCCTCTGATTTGAGTAGATAGATATCCTGTTCTGCCCTTGCGATGAGTTGATCTTTTGCATCTGCTTTTTCTGTTTTATAAGGATTGCTTAATCGTTCAGCTTTGTTTTCTTCGTTGTTAAACGAACGCCTTCCTTCTCTTAAAAAATGAAGAATAGAACCATGTTTTGTTGAAAGATCTAAGTTGATTCTTTGTTTTTCTTCTTCGGAAAGTAGCAGTTGTAGGTCTGTTTTCGCCACCAATTCCACCTTACCGTGTACTTGGATATTTTCAGCGTGGAAGTGCTTCTCTGTTGACTCTAGCTGACTATCTGTAAGGTCTGTATCAAAGATATTGACGATATTAGGGGTTGTGAGTTTACTGTTTTTGATACGACTTCCTTCAATTCGGAGGAGATAACCATTTGTATTGAGAGTTGCATTTTCAAGGCTAGCATTTATGATGGTGGTTTGTCCACGATTGGCTGACACGTTGATTCCTTTTAGAGTTCTTCCTTTTGGAACTTGTAGAATAACTTCTTCAAAACGACGAGAGTAGCTACTTGCGATATGGAGAATCCCGCCAATTCCAGAAGAGAGAAATGGAGTTTCAGACAGTTTCTTATCAGTGAGGCTCAGCGTTTTATCGTTTTGATTCGTAACAAGATCATGGTGAGCAGAGAGTGATGGATGATAAGAAATGTGGATTTGATCATCCAAAGAGTCTGTGATGGTCAGCGCGTGTTGGTGGAGAGTGATCTCTAGGTTTTCGACTTCCTTACCAAAGGTCAGCTCTTCCATCCGACTATCATAGACAGGTTCCTTGGACATGGCAAGTAGGCTCTTGATCCCGTCAGATTGGATGCCTACAAAGAGCAGGATAAATCCGATAACGGTAGTCACTACACCAAAAATGAGAAATCCTTTTGTCCATTTACGCATGCTGGTCACCTCTCTTTCCTTTTTTGAGAACAAATTGCACCAGGCGAACAATGAGTAGGCCGAAGAAGCGGGCTACATAGGAAATACCTAGTAAGACTAGCGAAGAAGCACCGATAGCCAGTAAACCAGCACCAAAAATCAAGATAAAGGCTGATTTAGCTTGGGCTAAGACAGTGAAACTTTCAACTAAAAATAGGAATCCGCCGATGATACCAAGTATGGAAACTGCAAAGAAAGCCAGAATGACAGTCAAGGCTGCCACAAAGATTGCGAACAGGGACACGAGGATGGCGATTCCCAGAGGAATACCGATGGGGGCTGCAAGGAGAGCTAACAAGGCGATATGCAAAATTTGTCGGTTATTCTTTTGATCGGGTGCTTCATTGATTTTTTTATCGAGAAGATTGGAGAGAACTTCGTGAGCTGCTTCCTTAGGAGTTCCTAAGCTAGCGATGAGTTCTTCTTCTCCTTCGACTCCAGCATCGTCAAAGAGTTCCCTGAAATAGTCCATGGCTTCAATTTGGTCAGCCTGAGGCAGTTTTTTGAGATAGAGTTCTAGCTGAGTCAGGTATTCAGTTCTTGTCATGGCGGATACTCCCTTCTATGATGCCATTAATGGTGTCTGTATAGAGTGCCCATTCATCTTTCAGGGTCACGAGCTGTTCTATACCACCATTTGTCAAGGAGTAGTATTTGCGCATGCGACCTTGGAACTCTCTAGAATAGGTTGTCAGAAAGCTATTGCCTTCCAATTTTTTGAGAATGGGATAGAGCGTAGATTCTTTGATGTTAGCGATAAGCTTAATGGTCTGGCTAATCTCATAACCATAAGAATCATCCTGCTCCAGTACGGCCAAGATGAGAAATTCAATCAAGGCAGAGGATGTTGGAAAGTACATGGGAAACCTCCTTTTCTAATGTGTAAGATTTTTATATATAATTTTTCTACACATACATTGTACATCTAAATGAAAGCCCTGTCAAGAGAAATGTGTAAAATTTTTATATATAAAAAACTTCTAGCCAAAACTAGAAGTTTAAAGGATTTTATCAGCTCTGTCCACTGTAAAGAGGGCCACAGTCATCAGGATATCGACGAGTAAGAGGGCAGCTACAGCTGGCACCCAAGAGTGGAAAAGGTCAAAACTGTAACCAAAGAGGGTTGGCCCAAAGGCTGCTAGGATATAGCCTCCTGTTTGAGATAAACCAGACAATTGGGCAGTCTTTTCAGGGGCGCTTGTCTTGAGTGAAAAGTTGACCATGAGATAGGGGAAGAGGGCGCTGGTTGCGGTTCCGATGAGGAGATGGATGGCAAGCCAGTAAAAGAAATTATTGATTGGGAAGAAGAGCATGGAAATGCCGACCACACCAGCTAGTGAAACCAGAGCGAGCATGAGCTGACGGTTGCGAGTAGACAAGCTGGTTGTCAGGCTTGGGATGGTCATTGAAAAAGGAATGCTAATCAGAGAGAAGATAGAAGTCAGCAAGCCAGCTTCGTGACTGGATAGGCCTGCATGGATGGCCATGGTAGGTAGCCAGGTCATAGCGGTGTAAAAGAGCAAGGATTGAAAACCTGCAAAGACAATAACTGCCCAGACCTGTTTATTACGCATGACCTTTGCTTTGCTTTTTTGTTTGGTTTGTGGAGCCAGTCTGTGATTATAGCGGTGATTAGGTAGCCAGACCAAAAAAGTTGCAAGGCAGAGCAGGGTGAGGAGGATGATAAGTCCTTTCCAAGAACTGGCTTGTGTAATAGGCACAGCCAGATAGGAGGCCAGAGCCGTCGCAACCCCCATAGAGGTTACATATAAGGTAGTCAGAAAACCAATTTTCTTTGGTTGATTGGCTTGGATAAGACTAGGAAGCAGCACATTGATGACTGCGATACTTGCCCCAACCATCAAGGTTCCTAGATAGAGCAGGGGCAGATTGATTAGTCGAATGAGAGAACCTATGGTCAAGAAGAAAAGGCTGTAGGTGAAGAGATGCTCCAAGCCGATTTTTTGAGCCAGTCGGGTAGAAAATAGCGAGAAGAGGGTAAACATGAGGAGAGGAAGGCTGGTCAAGACACCAAGCGAACTAACTTCTACTCCCAGTCCTTGCGAAATATCTCCCAAAATAATGGGTAAAACAGTAAAAGGAGTCCGCAAGGAAACACCAATTAGTATAATACCTGGAACAAAAAAGAGTGATTGCTTTTTCATATACTACCTCTTCTAGCTGATTTTAATAACAGCTTATTTTAAGGTTTTTTCCTTATAATGTCAAGTAAGGTTTTGGGCTTTCAAGATAAAAATGGGAAAGTCTTGAAAATTATGATAAAATAGTGGAAGGAAATCTATACATTGGAGAAAAACTGTGTCTGAAAAGCAAAAAATCAGCGTATTGATATCGGTCTATATCAAGGAAAATCCGACATTTTTAAAGGATGCTATTGAGAGTGTTCAAAATCAGACCCTGAAACCGAGCGAATTGGTTCTGGTTGAGGATGGGCCTTTGACACCTGAGCTCTATCAGGTATTAGACCAGCTTGAAGCTGAGTCTGATATTCCAGTGAAACGCTATCCTCTTGAGCATAATCAAGGTTTGGGTCTGGCTCTTCGACAGGGTGTTTTGCAGTGTCAGTACGATATCATCGCTCGTATGGATACGGATGATATAGCTGTTCCAGACCGTTTTGAGAAACAGGTTCAGCTAATGGAGAAGGAAAACCTCGACCTATTAGGTGGACATATTGCAGAGTTTATTGACAATCCTGATGAGATTGTTTCTTACCGTCGTGTTCCAACCCAGCATGCAGATATTGTAGCTTATCAAAGGATGAGAAGTGCCTTTAACCACATGACTGTCATGTTCAAGAAGGACATGGTTCTCAAGGCAGGCAACTATGAGGATGGGCTTTATATGGAGGATGACCTCCTCTGGCTCAATATGATTGCTGCAGGAGCTAAGACTGGAAATCTGGATCAAATCTTGTGTAAGGTTCGTGTTGGAGCAGGAATGTTTGAGCGTCGTGGGGGACTGCGTTACCTCAAACTCTATCGTCAAGCTCGTCAACGCATGCTGAAGCGAGGACAAATTTCTTACATGGAGTATGCCAAGAGTGTTGCCATTCAGATGGTGGTTGCCCTTTGTCCCGGATTTGTCCGACAGTTTATTTTTATGAAACTGTTACGAAAAAGCAAGTAAAAGATTGTAGCAAATCATAAACTTTAGAAAAAGTGTTATAATAACAATATAATGCTCTTCGAAAATCAAATTCAAACCGCGTCAACGTCGCCTTGCCGTACTCAAGTACAGCCTGCGGCTAGTTTCCTAGTTTGCTCTTTGATTTTCATTGAGTATAATCATCCAGCTCTTTTAAGGAGGAGTAAATTTCTATGAATAAAAAACTCACAGATTATGTGATTGATCTGGTGGAAATTTTAAATAAACAACAAAAACAGGTTTTCTGGGGAATATTTGATATTTTGAGTATGGTGGTTTCCATCATTGTATCTTATATCTTATTCTACGGATTGATTAATCCAGCACCTGTTGACTACATCATCTACACGAGTTTGGCCTTCCTGTTCTATCAATTGATGATTGGATTTTGGGGATTGAACGCTAGTATCAGTCGTTACAGTAAGATTACGGATTTCATGAAAATCTTTTTTGGTGTGACTGCTAGCAGTATCTTGTCATATAGTATCTGCTATGCCTTCTTGCCTCTCTTCTCCATCCGTTTTATCGTGCTCTTTATCTTGTTGAGTACTTTCTTAATTTTATTGCCACGGATTACTTGGCAGTTAATCTACTCTAAACGCAAAAAGGGAAGTGGTGATGGAGAACACCGTCGGACTTTCTTGATTGGTGCCGGTGATGGTGGAGCTCTCTTTATGGATAGTTACCAACATCCAACTAGTGAATTAGAACTTGTCGGTATTTTGGATAAGGATTCTAAGAAAAAGGGCCAAAAACTTGGTGGAATTCCTGTTTTGGGTTCATATGATGATCTGCCTGAATTAGCCAAACGCCATCAAATCGAGCGTGTTATCGTTGCGATTCCGTCGCTTGACCCGTCAGAATATGAACGTATCTTGCAGATGTGTAATAAGCTGGGTGTCAAATGTTACAAGATGCCTAAGGTTGAAACCGTTGTTCAGGGACTTCACCAAGCAGGTACTGGCTTCCAAAAAATTGATATTACGGACCTTTTGGGTCGTCAGGAAATTCGTCTTGACGAATCGCGTCTGGGCGCAGAACTGACAGGTAAGACCATCTTGGTTACAGGTGCTGGTGGCTCAATAGGTTCTGAAATCTGTCGCCAAGTTAGTCGCTTCAATCCTGAACGCATCGTCTTGCTCGGTCATGGGGAAAACTCAATTTACCTTGTTTATCATGAATTGATTCGTAAGTTCCAAGGGATTGATTATGTTCCTGTGATTGCGGACATTCAAGACTATGATCGTCTCTTGCAAGTCTTTGAAAAGTACAAGCCAGCTATTGTTTATCATGCGGCAGCCCACAAGCACGTTCCTATGATGGAGCGCAATCCAAAAGAAGCCTTCAAAAACAATATCCGTGGAACCTACAACGTTGCTAAGGCTGTTGATGAAGCCAAAGTACCTAAGATGGTTATGATTTCGACAGATAAGGCGGTTAATCCACCAAATGTTATGGGAGCAACCAAGCGAGTGGCTGAGTTGATTGTCACTGGTTTCAACCAACGTAGCCAATCAACCTACTGTGCAGTTCGTTTTGGGAATGTACTTGGTAGCCGTGGTAGTGTCATTCCAGTCTTTGAACGCCAGATTGCTGAAGGTGGGCCTGTAACGGTGACAGACTTCCGCATGACCCGTTACTTTATGACTATTCCAGAAGCTAGCCGTTTGGTTATCCATGCTGGTGCTTATGCCAAGGATGGAGAAGTCTTTATCCTTGATATGGGCAAACCAGTCAAGATTTATGACTTGGCCAAGAAAATGGTCCTTCTAAGTGGACACACCGAAAGCGAAATTCCAATTGTTGAAGTTGGAATCCGCCCAGGCGAAAAACTCTACGAAGAACTCTTGGTATCAACCGAACTTGTTGATAATCAAGTTATGGATAAGATTTTCGTTGGTAAAGTTAATGTCATGCCTCTAGAAGCAATCGATCAAAAAATTGAAGAGTTCCGCACTCTTAGTGGAGATGAGTTGAAGCAAGCTATTATCGCCTTTGCCAATCAAACTACCCACGTTGAATAAAAAATATTTACAATCAAAAAACGCATATTATCAGGAATAGAAAAACCTTGGTAATATGCGTTTTGTTATGTAGAGACTTATACTCTTCGAAAATCTTTTCAAACCACGTTAACGTCGCCTTGTCGTATGTATATGTTATTGAAAATACCTCAAAACTTCTATGGGTTTGTGGGCGATATAATCAGGCTGATAGTTTAGTAGATCTGCTTGCTCTCCAAATCCCCAAGTGACGGCCAATTTCTGAATGCCTGTTTCTTGAGCTCCAAGCATATCAAACTTGGTATCTCCGATGATGATGGCTTGTTCCGGTGCTAGTTGATGTGTCTGCAAGGCTTGGCGTATGACATCTGCCTTATGGGGTGCTTCGGGGCTGGAACCATAAATGCCATCAAAGAAATGATAGATTCCCAAGTTTTTAGTCATGTCTTGAGCGGTTGGAGTATTCTTTGTAGTGGTGATATAAAGAGGGTAATTGCTCGATAACTTCTCAAGCAAGCCTACAATATGAGGGAAGAGCTGAGCTTCATGGATGCCTTTCTCCTTATAGTACGAACGGTATATCTGCACGGCTTCAGAAATTTGTTCTTTGGGAAGGCAGGTCGCAAAACTACTTTCAAGAGGCGGTCCCATAAAACCACGAATAGTTTTGGCATCAGGGCTAGGTACCCCCAGCTCCTTAAAGGTATGGGTAAAGGCATTGTGAATCCCGATAGAACTATCAACGAGGGTTCCGTCCAGATCGAAAAAGATAGCTGAGATAGAGGTCATGGTTTCTCCTATTTGATAAGCTTATTCTCCGAAAATTTCTTTTTGGAGGCGACGACCAGTAGGGGTGGCAGCGAGTCCACCTTCAGCTGTTTCACGAAAGGCAGTTGGCATGCTTGCTCCTACTTGGTACATGGCATCGATAACTTCATCCACAGGGATTTTAGATTCGATACCTGCCAGGGCCATGTCTGCTGCGATGAAGGCAAAGCTAGCTCCCATGGCATTGCGTTTGACACAGGGAACTTCGACCAAGCCGGCAACAGGGTCACAGATGAGGCCTAGCATATTTTTAATGACAAAGGCAATGGCTTGACTGGCCTGATAAGGTGTTCCACCGGCAGCTAGAGTCAAGGCTGCAGCACTCATAGCAGAGGCCGAACCAACCTCGGCCTGACAGCCACCTTCAGCACCTGAGATAGAGGCATTGTTTGCGATGACTAGTCCAAAGGCACCGGCAGCAAAGAGGAAATCCAGCTGTTGCTCGTGGCTGAGGTCTAATTTTTCAATAGCAGCTGTTAGAACGGAAGGCAGACAGCCAGCACTTCCTGCGGTCGGAGTGGCACAAACCAAGCCCATTTTGGCATTGTGTTCATTGACTGCAATGGCATTTCGGGCAGCAGAGAGAATCGTGTAATCTGACAGAGTTTTTCCGTTTTTGATGTAGTGATCCAATTTGGCAGCATCTCCACCTGTCAGGCCACTACGAGATTTATTTTCATTGAGGCCAAGTTGGACAGAGGCTTTCATGACTTCTAGATTGCGTTCCATGAGAAGGAAGACTTCTTCACGTTCGCGACCGGTCAATTCAAACTCTGTTGTAATCATGAGTTCTGCGACATTTCCTTGAAAGTCCAGATCTGCTTGCTCGACCAATTCTTTGATAGAATAAAACATGCTTCCTCCTATTTAAAGAAATTGACATTGTGGAGATGAGGGATTTTTCGAATTTCTTCGATGGCCTCATCACAGTTGCGACTGTCAACTTCGATAATCATAATAGCTTTTTCACCAGCTTTTTCACGAGTAACATTCATCTGAGCGATATTGATACCATAGCGGGAAAGGGCCTCTGTTACGAGGGCAATCATACCTGGAATATCTTGATGAACAATGATGATAGTCGGTGTATTCATATTGAGAGAGACGGCAAAGCCATTGAGTTCAGTTACCTGAATATTTCCTCCCCCGATAGAAATACCAGTCACGCTAATGGTCTTATGAGCATTTTTGACGGTAATTTTAGTGGTGTTTGGGTGAGGGGCATTGCTGTCTTTCTGAATGGTCCAGACAATCTTGATGCCACGCTTGTGGGCAATTTCCAGGCTGTTTGGGATTTCAGGATCATCTGTATCCATGCCCAAAATACCTGCAACAAGGGCTAGGTCTGTTCCGTGACCACGATAGGTCTTGGCAAATGAGTTAAATAGTTGGAATTCGACTTCTGTCGGAGTATCATCAAAAATGGAAGAGACAATCTTCCCAATACGAACAGCACCAGCTGTATGGCTACTAGATGGGCCAATCATAACTGGTCCGATGATATCAAAGACAGATTGAAAACGAAGTGATTTCATCAGTTTCCCCTTATAAAAATTCTTATCTCTATTATATCAAAGAATGAAGGTCTTGGCTTTAATTGTGGATGAAAACCTTTTTACACTACAAATAGCATAAAAAAGCATCTTTTGTAACAAAAAATGGCTTATTTAGAGAAATAAAAAATAATTTTGTAATATTTCTACATAAAAGTGTCAAGAAACGGTAATATTTAAAGGGTATGATAGAACTATAGAAAGAAGGAGAATTTTCAAATATGAAATCAACAACTAAAAAGATTAAAACAACTCTTGCAGGAGTAGCTGCCTTGTTTGCAGTATTTGCTCCATCATTTGTATCTGCTCAAGAATCATCAACTTACACTGTTAAAGAAGGTGATACACTTTCAGAAATCGCTGAAACTCACAACACAACTGTTGAGAAATTGGCAGAAAACAACCACATCGACAACGTTCATTTGATTTATGTTGGTCAAGAGTTGGTTATCGATGGCCCTGTAGCGCCTGCTGCAACACCAGCGCCAGCTACTTATGCGGCACCAGCAGCTCAAGATGAAACTGTTTCAGCTCCAGTAGCAGAAACTACAGAAGTAGTAGAAGAAGCAGCACCAGCTGCAAGCGCTCCTGTAGCAGAAGAAACTGTTGCTGCAGCAGAAACTTCAGCACCAGCTGCAACTGTAAGTGGATCTGAAGCAGAAGCTAAAGAATGGATTGCACAAAAAGAATCAGGTGGTAGCTATACAGCTACAAACGGCCAATACATTGGACGTTACCAATTGACAGATTCATACTTGAACGGTGACTACTCAGCTGAAAACCAAGAACGTGTAGCAGATGCTTACGTTGCAGGACGTTACGGTTCATGGTCAGCTGCTAAAAACTTCTGGCTTAACAACGGCTGGTATTAAGAAATAACGAACAGAATAATTTGAAAAAGTCGAGGAAATCCCTCGACTTTTTATATTTCTTTCGGTTGATAATAGATCTCCACTTCTTTTTTGAGAAAGGCTAGAATGGAAGTTTCATCGGTCAGCTCTAGAAGGGAGAATCCTTTTTGGATAAGTTTGGCATCATCCCTACAAATCCCAATACGGACATAGCAGATAGCAAGCATATCGTAGCTTTTCTTATTCTTGGCATCCTCTAGTAAAGTATAGCAGATTTGTTGACACATGTTTTTGTCTTGATGGTATAAGTAAATGGTGGAAATGTTGAGTAGGATTGTCATTCGCAAGTCATATAAATGTTGATAGTTTTTATAGTCTTCTAAGCGTTGCAAGATTTTTTCAGTGATGAGATGGAGGTGTTCAATGGGAAAGTTGAAAAGGATGGTATTGAGGATTTTTAGGTCGCTTTCATACCATGTATCTTGTTTTTCAATTTTTTCCCAAAGTTTTTTGATAGTCTGTTTCACTTGGTCTGACAGTTGCTCTGTACCATGTTGGCGAATATGAATGACAACTTCCAGCATATCCCTGATTTCTTCTATAGGCAGGTCGTGATGGGTCTTGAGATAGTTTTGGCATGTTTC
Source organism: Streptococcus mitis NCTC 12261 (assembly GCF_000148585.2). Taxonomy (NCBI): domain Bacteria; kingdom Bacillati; phylum Bacillota; class Bacilli; order Lactobacillales; family Streptococcaceae; genus Streptococcus; species Streptococcus mitis. The sequence continues at coordinate 1,755,461 of NZ_CP028414.1, read as the reverse complement.
AAAAAAATGAACTAGACCACTGCCACCAATGATGGAATTCATATTGAGATAAGTTTGCATGATTTCTGTCCGTTGGCTCGGCTGATAGAGATGGCAGATGTAGTCAAATTCTTCAAAACTCATATTCATTTGCCGAAGAAGAAAATCCATATTTTCATATTTAGGAGTTGCCTTACCACTTTCAATCTTTGATAGGCTGGTTCTTGATAGGACATCTCCGCAGACCTCTTCTTGGGTTAATCCTTTTGACTCACGTATTTCTTTATAGACCTTTCCAAAATCATAACGCATGATTTTCTCCTTTTAGTGAAAAAAGTTAACAAACAATAAAATCCTATTAAAAATATTGTATCATAGTAATATAAAAAGTAAAAAAGAAAGCTAAAATAAGTTTGGTGTAATTTTAATATGGGGTTAATGAGTACTATGATGTAGCTAGAAAAGGGGTGGAAAAATGTTTAAAAATAAGGAACTTTTTCGAGTAGTCATGATATTTGTGATAGGAATTATCCTAATTTTAATGACACCCGTCTTATTTAAAGTTATGATGGACCTATTTTCAAAATAAATAGGCTTCTGTTTTAGGCAGAGGTGTGAATCAGGAGGTTAAGCGATGAACTACAATTTAAAATATCTTTTATCAGGAATATTTGTCCTAGTCTTTATAGGTTTCCTAGTCTGGATGCGTTATGTTAATCAGAGGAAGGAAGAAGAGCATTCGGATGTGTCTTTTGAAGCGAGGTTAGATAGTGAAGTCAAGACCTTGTATAAACAACTAGGATTGGGTGAGGAGCCTCATTATTTCTTAGCCTATCGCTACCTACATCCTTGGTTTGATTTGGCGATTTTACCACCAACAGTTGAAATTTTCTTAACTAAAATAGCGCTGGTGATGGTAACTCCAGATGAACTGCTGATAAGAAATCTTGGAAATGGGATGACTTTCACAAGTGAGCATCATCGTGATTTGCGACAAGGACTTATCCGTATTCCCAAATCAGAGATAAAAGAATTTGAGATTCGCAACTGGAAAAGAGCTTTTGTATTTGGAGACTTTTTGACGATTAAAACAAGCCAACATAGCTATTATTTGCAGGTCAGAGATGATGGACTTCAAAAGGGAAGTCTTTCCGCCAAACATTTCTCCGACTTGAAACGACAAGATTTTTTAGGATTATTGACAGATAAAAGGACATTTTGATAGACAATTGCCCCAAAAATGGAATCTCTGAATGTTCAACAATTCAAAAACCACACAGTATCCCTTTCAATTTGATTATGTTCAATATTGGAATGACTGTGTGGTTTTATTTAGAAGTTAGTTTTTGTTAGACTTTTATATACTTTGTTCGATAAAAGACAATTAAATTAGTGATAGCCGATTGCTTACTGCTGACCGAATGATGTAACTCCGCCACCTAAACTAGCGAGATCATCACTGTTTATTGTGGGAACTTCAGCATTGTTACTATTGGTATTAGTTTCTGCTTGAGCTTCTGAAGTATTAGCTGCTTGATTTTGTGTACTTGCCACATCATTTCCGCTGCTGCCAGCACTATTAGATGAAGGTGGTTCGCTTGCAGGCGCTTGTGAACTGTATCTGCTCCCATTTGACTCAGTATAGGTTGGAGTGTAGCTCCCTCCTCCTGAAGAATAGGTTTCTCTTTCCCCCTCGCTACTAGTCGTTCCTGTTTCTTTTTTGTCAGTCTTTTGTCCTTCTTTTTTGGTCAAGACTTCAACTTGCTTTTGGAATTTAGAAATTAGTTCTTGGATGGGTTTTATTTTTTCATCAATAGTGGCTTGTTCGCTTGTGGAGTTAACACTTTTAATGATTTCTAGTATTTTTTGTAAGGAAGTGATGGCTGTTTCAAGTGTTTGTTTATCTTCAAACTGACTATCGGATTCCTTTATATCCATTTTTAAAGCTTTTTCGCTATAATGATTGGTGATTTTATCGGACGTAGTAGTAAGAAAGTCTGCTAATGTTTGCTTGCCTTCGTCAGTGTTTGGCTTCAATTCTTGAATTCTTTTCCAATCTTCTATAATTGTTTCAGAATCGATATTAAAATCTTTGATGGCTTTTTTTACTTGTTCGACATCTTGTTCATTTTTTTGCCGTTTGAAGAAAGCAATATTGCCTCTTTCTGTTAAGATGTTTTCTTGGTGAATGACTAGACCAATTAAAAGTCCAATACTTGCGACAATGATAATAGTAAAAATGGTATTTTTTGATTTTAGAATATCTTTGTAGTTTTTCACAATCGTTCTACGTACATGGATGGTAGTATCTTTAAGGGATCATGTACGTATTCCTCCTCAATATAGTATATCATTTTTAGTTTATTTTATAAATAAGATAATAAGCAGTAGAGGGATTAAGCTATAAATTACCCTCTTTTTAAACAATTATATATGTATTTACAAAGAGGTTGGTCGATTGACATCCTCTTTCTTGTCTTCTCCAACCAAGCATGTTATAATGAATACTGCTCAAGCGACCTTCAATCGTTAAGCACACACGACCTTCAATCGTGAATAAACGAATAGATGGGAGACTTACCATGAGTGAGAACTCTAAAACACGTGTTGTCGTAGGGATGAGTGGTGGTGTTGATTCGTCGGTGACAGCTCTTCTTCTCAAGGAGCAGGGCTACGATGTGATCGGTATCTTCATGAAGAACTGGGACGACACAGATGAAAACGGCGTCTGTACGGCGACCGAAGATTACAAGGATGTGGCTGCGGTAGCAGACCAGATCGGCATTCCTTACTACTCTGTCAATTTTGAAAAAGAGTACTGGGACAGCGTTTTTGAGTATTTCCTAGCGGAATACCGTGCAGGACGCACGCCAAATCCAGATGTTATGTGCAACAAGGAAATCAAGTTCAAGGCCTTTTTGGACTATGCCATGACCTTGGGGGCAGACTATGTAGCGACTGGGCATTATGCCCGAGTGGCGCGTGATGAGGATGGCACTGTTCACATGCTTCGCGGTGTGGATAATGGCAAGGATCAGACCTATTTCCTCAGCCAACTGTCGCAAGAACAACTCCAAAAAACCATGTTCCCACTAGGACATTTGGAAAAGCCTGAAGTTCGAAAACTAGCAGAAGAAGCAGGCCTTGCGACTGCTAAGAAGAAAGACTCAACAGGGATTTGCTTTATTGGAGAAAAGAACTTTAAAAATTTCCTCAGCAACTACCTGCCAGCTCAGCCTGGTCGCATGATGACTGTAGATAGTCGCGATATGGGCGAGCATGCAGGACTTATGTATTATACAATCGGTCAGCGTGGAGGTCTCGGTATCGGTGGTCAACACGGTGGTGACAACGCGCCGTGGTTCGTTGTCGGAAAAGATCTAAGCAAGAATATTCTCTATGTCGGACAAGGTTTCTACCATGATTCGCTCATGTCAACCAGCCTTGAGGCTAGTCAAGTTCACTTTACTCGTGACATGCCAGAGGAGTTTACGCTCGAATGTACGGCTAAATTCCGCTACCGTCAGCCTGATTCTAAGGTGACCGTCCATGTCAAAGGAGACAAGGCAGAGGTTATCTTTGCAGAACCGCAACGCGCCATCACACCAGGTCAGGCAGTTGTCTTTTACGACGGGGAAGAGTGTCTAGGTGGTGGTTTGATTGACAATGCCTACCGCGATGGACAAGTTTGTCAGTACATTTAGATTGACAAATTTTCTCAATTTGCTACAATAATAAAAGCAATAGAAATGATGGTCAAAGCTCATGGATGTTGCAGGCTTTTTTGTCCTGCACTTCTTTGGAGTTTTGACTGTTTTTGTGTCGTTTAAGGGAAAGGAAAAAATGACTCAGCAAGACTTTAGGATAAAAGTAGGAAATACAGTTTTTGGTGTTCGGGCGACAGCCTTGATTCTCCAAAATAGCAAGCTTCTAGTCACCAAAGATAAGGGCAAGTATTACACTATTGGCGGTGCCATCCAAGTCAATGAAAGTACGGAAGACGCAGTAGTCCGTGAAGTGAGGGAAGAACTGGGTGTTAAAGCTCAAGCTGGGCAGCTAGCTTTTGTGGTTGAAAATCGTTTTGAACAAGACGGTGTTTCCTATCACAACATCGAGTTTCATTATCTGGTGAACTTGCTTGAGGATGCCCCATTGACCATGCAGGAAGACGAAAAAATGCAGCCTTGTGAGTGGATTGACTTGGATGAACTCCAGAATATCCAGCTAGTTCCAGCCTTTTTAAAAACAGCCCTACCAACTTGGGACGGCCAACTAAGACACATTCATCTTGAGAAATAGGAGAGAAAAGGATGGTTAAGCTTATTGCCCATGTACTTGTTCATAGTGGAGATGATTATTTGCTCATTCAGCGTTCGGAAATTAAAAGAGGACAACCCAATGTTTATCCAACTTACTGGGATATTCCTGGTGGCGGGGTTGAAAAGGGTGAACTTCCGCGAGATGGAGCTCTTAGAGAATGTATTGAAGAAGCGGGAGTTAGGCTAGATAGCAGTTTGCTCAAACTTCTTCACGAAGATAGTCAACTGGATACTTCTAAGGATACTGTCTTTACTCGATTAGTTTATAAAGCAGAGTGGGTTGGGGAGAAGCCAATTATCAGATTAGATCCTGAAGAGCATACGCACTTTAAATGGGTTACTATGGCTCAAGCTCTAGAGGAGGAGAAGTTAGTTCCTTATTTACGAGAAATTTTTGAAAGGTTAAGAAATGACATATAATTTTACAGAAGAATACGATATTATTGTAATTGGTGCGGGACACGCTGGGGTCGAGGCTTCCTTAGCTGCTAGCCGTATGGGTTGTAAGGTTTTGCTTGCGACTATCAACATTGAAATGCTGGCTTTCATGCCTTGCAATCCCTCTATCGGTGGTTCTGCCAAAGGGATTGTTGTGCGTGAAGTTGATGCCCTCGGTGGCGAGATGGCCAAAACCATTGACAAGACTTACATCCAGATGAAGATGCTCAACACAGGGAAGGGGCCAGCTGTCCGTGCCCTCCGTGCGCAGGCTGACAAGGAGCTTTACTCTAAGGAAATGCGCAAGACGGTTGAAAATCAAGAAAATCTGACCCTTCGTCAGACTATGATTGATGAGATTTTGGTTGAAGACGGCAAAGTTGTCGGTGTTCGTACAGCGACCCATCAAGAGTATGCTGCCAAGGCTGTTATCGTGACGACAGGGACCGCCCTCCGTGGGGAAATTATCATCGGAGATCTCAAGTACTCATCAGGTCCTAACCACAGCCTAGCTTCTATTAACCTTGCTGATAATCTCAAGGAATTGGGCCTAGAAATCGGTCGGTTCAAGACAGGAACCCCTCCACGTGTCAAGGCTTCTTCAATCAACTACGATGTGACAGAGATTCAGCCAGGAGACGAAGCGCCTAATCATTTCTCATATACTTCACGTGATGAGGATTATGTCAAAGATCAGGTGCCATGCTGGTTGACCTATACCAATGGTACCAGTCATGAGATTATTCAAAACAACCTCCACCGTGCGCCTATGTTTACAGGTGTGGTCAAGGGAGTGGGACCTCGTTACTGTCCGTCGATTGAGGACAAGATTGTACGCTTTGCGGACAAGGAACGTCACCAGCTCTTCCTTGAGCCAGAAGGGCGCAATACAGAGGAAGTCTATGTTCAAGGACTTTCAACCAGTCTGCCTGAGGATGTCCAGCGTGACTTGGTTCATTCCATCAAAGGTTTGGAAAATGCAGAGATGATGCGGACAGGTTATGCCATTGAGTATGATATGGTCTTGCCTCATCAGTTGCGTGCAACTCTGGAAACCAAGAAAATCTCAGGTCTTTTCACTGCTGGTCAGACAAATGGAACGTCAGGTTATGAAGAAGCTGCTGGCCAAGGGATTATCGCGGGTATTAATGCGGCTCTGAAAATCCAAGGCAAGCCTGAATTGATTTTGAAGCGCAGTGACGGTTATATCGGGGTCATGATTGATGACTTGGTGACCAAAGGAACCATTGAGCCTTATCGCCTTTTGACTAGTCGTGCCGAGTACCGTCTCATTCTTCGTCATGACAATGCTGATATGCGTTTGACTGAGATGGGACGTGAGATTGGGCTTGTGGATGATGAACGTTGGGCTCGTTTTGAAATCAAGAAAAATCAATTTGACAATGAGATGAAGCGCCTAGACAGTATCAAACTCAAGCCAGTCAAGGAAACCAATGCTAAGGTTGAGGAGATGGGATTCAAGCCGTTGACCGATGCAGTGACAGCCAAGGAATTCCTTCGCCGTCCAGAAGTGTCTTACCAAGATGTGGTGGCCTTCATCGGACCAGCAGCAGAGGACTTGGATGACAAGATTATCGAATTGATTGAAACAGAAATCAAGTACGAAGGCTATATTTCCAAAGCCATGGACCAGGTTGCCAAGATGAAACGCATGGAAGAAAAGCGCATTCCAGCCAATATCGACTGGGATGACATTGATTCTATCGCAACCGAAGCCCGTCAGAAGTTCAAACTTATCAATCCAGAAACCATCGGCCAAGCCAGCCGTATCTCGGGAGTAAACCCAGCAGACATTTCTATTTTGATGGTGTATCTGGAAGGTAAAAATCGTAGTATTTCTAAAAATCAAGAAAAGAAAGCATAGAAAAAAACAGCTCCGAAGACGGGGCTGTTTTCTTGCTTTATTCTTCATCTGGTGTGAGGATCATAGGGATGATGATCGGTTCACGTTCTGTATTTTCATAAAGGAAGGGGCGAATAGCGTTGACAATGGCACCATTGACTGATTGCACGCTAGCATCCTTGTTTTTCAGTGCGATACGAATGGCATTGAAGAGGATACGCTGGCTTTGGCGAATCAAGTCGCCAGACTCTCTCATGTAGACAAAGCCTCGGCTGAGGATGTCTGGACCAGACAGAATCATCTGCGATTTGAAGTCAACAGTTGCGACTGCCAGAACGACACCGTCTTCAGATAGATCGCGACGATCTTTGAGGACAGCAGCACCGATTTCACCGATACGATTTCCATCTACATAGATGTCTTGGGCGTTGAAATGACCTGCTATACGAGCTGAGTCAGCAGTAAGAGCAAGCACATCACCATTGCTCATGATAAAGATATTGTCCTTCTCAACACCAGTATCCACCGCTAGTCCAGCGTGGACTTTTTGCATGCGGTATTCACCGTGGACAGGCATGAAGTATTTTGGCTTAATCAAGCGGAGCATGAGTTTTTGCTCTTGCTGGCCACCGTGTCCAGATGTATGGATATTGTTAACCTTACCGTGGATAACTTCGACACCAGCTTCTGAAATGATGTTAATCAGCTTGTTGACGCTAGTAGTGTTTCCAGGGATTGGACTAGAAGAGAAGATAACGGTATCGCCGGGTTGGAGTTGCACCTGACGGTGGGTTCCGTTGGCGATACGAGAGAGGGCCGCCATCGGTTCACCCTGACTACCTGTACAGAGAATCAGAACCTCGCCTGCAGGGTAGTCTTTGATTTCATTTGGCTCGATAAAGGTTCCCTTAGGAGCTTTGATGTAGCCAAGCTCGATTCCGTTGACAATGGCCTTTTCCATAGAACGACCAAAGACCGCAATCTTACGTCCAGTCTTAACAGCAGCTTCTGTTGCTTGTTGGAGACGGAAGATATTTGAAGCAAAGGATGCAAAGATAATACGTCCTTCAATGCCTTGGATAATCTTCATGATGGACTGGCCAACGACTTTTTCAGAGTTGGTAAAGGTTGGCACTTCTGCATTTGTTGAGTCAGACAGGAGACAGAGAACACCTTCTTCACCAAGGGCAGCCATACGGTGCAAGTCCGCAGGTTCTCCAACTGGAGTGAAGTCGAACTTAAAGTCACCCGTACAGACGATTTTTCCTTGAGGAGTATGAATGACAATTCCCAAAGGCTCTGGAATAGAGTGAGTCGTTCTAAAGAAAGTTGCCTTGAGATTTTTAAAGGTCAACTCAGTATTATGGTTGATTTCGTAAAGTTTGGCGTTGCGTAAGAGGCCGTGTTCTTCGAGTTTCCCACGGATTAAAGCTAAGGCAAGCGGTCCAGCATAGATAGGGACATTTGCTTGTTTGAGCAGGAATGGAATCCCACCGATGTGGTCTTCGTGTCCGTGTGTGATTAAGACAGCCTTGACGCGGTCGATATTGTCCACGATGTATGAGTAGTCAGGAATGACATAGTCGATACCCAGCAAGTCATCTTCTGGGAATTTAATCCCAGCATCGACGATGATAATCTCGTCTTGGTATTCAATCCCGTAAGTGTTTTTCCCGATTTCTCCCAGACCACCGATGGCAAAAACGCCGACTTCTTCAGGTTTAAGAGTGTAGGCCATATTAGAACTCCGTAATTTCGAAGGCGCCAGTTTCTTTTTCGTAATCTAGCAATTTGTCAGACAAGAGTTCGATATACTCGATATTGTACTCTGGGCGATTTTCTTCGACAAGTTGGCGAGCAGCGATACGGCCCTCAAGTTCTGAGTTAGCATCGATGTCTAGGTATAGTGCGCGTGTTGTTTCACGGCGTGGGCTACGTTCTTTTGTTTCTTGATAAAAAACTTTGTAAATCATATAGTTCCTTTCTATTTACAGGTCAGCTTATTCCAAACTTTTAGCATAAATTTGCTTAATTTCATTCCATTTTGTGTCTAGATTGACCTTGATTCGTTACAATTATTTCAATTATACCACAAAATGAAAAATTAGTAAAAGACGGAAACGAGAAAGTCACAGGACGATTTCTTTAGTAAACGTTTGCAAAAATAAAGAAAATATGTTATTTTGATAATGGAAATGAGTTTTATTGTTTGTCATAATTCCATATAGATTTTAAGTCAAGGAGGTTGCCCTATGTATAACTTATTTGCTTTTGCTATCGGAGCTCGCTTGGTAGCTTTTATTGTTTTTGTTGCTTGCGTTTATGCGGGGAATCTTCTATTTGCCAAACTGGAACAACGACAAACCAAGTTCTTGTGGAAGATTACCTTTGTGACTCTCTACTCGCTTTTTCTCCTCCTTGTAACCTATGTCGTTTGGTTTGTATTTTACTTTGGATTAAATGCTTAGATGCCCTGCTCATGCTGGGGCATTTTTGTTTGGGGATAAAGAAAATTCCCATGTGCCAGCTTTTGTAGTATAATAGTAAGCAGACAAAAAGATAGGAATGTGTTATGAAAGTATTAGCTTTTGATACGTCCAGCAAGGCTCTTTCTCTCGCTATTTTAGAGGACAAGCAGGTTCTTGCCGAGACGACGATTAATATCAAGAAAAATCACAGTATTACCCTCATGCCAGCCATTGATTTTTTGATGGCAAGTTTGGATTGGACGCCCAAGGATTTGGACCGAATCGTGGTGGCGGAAGGGCCAGGTAGCTACACAGGTTTGCGAATTGCGGTAGCAACTGCTAAGACACTTGCTCATACTCTGAACATTGAGTTGGTTGGTATGTCTAGCCTCTTGGCTTTGGTGCCCTACCAACAAGAAGGTTTGTTCGTTCCTTTGATGGATGCGCGTCGCAACAATGTTTATGCAGGATTTTATGAAAATGCTAAGTCTGTCATGCCAGAAGCGCACTTACCCTTTGAGCGAGTGATTGAGTTAATCAAGGGGGCTAGTCAGGTTACCTTTGTCGGAGAAGTTGCCCCCTTTGTGGAGCAGATTCAAGAACACTTGCCAAGGACTAATTACAAAGAAACCCTGCCAAATGCAGCTAATCTTGCTCTTTTGGCTTGGGACAAGGAAGCAGACTCCTTGCATGATTTTGTGCCGAACTACCTCAAACGTGTTGAGGCTGAGGAAAACTGGCTCAAGAATCACACCGAGTCTGGCGAGTCTTACATTAAACGCCTATGATAGAAATCAAACGAATCCAACAACAGCCTGACTTGGCTCAAGCCATCTACGCTGTCATGGTAACTGTTTACCCAGTCAGTCCTTGGACTCTGGAACAAATCCAAGCAGACCTGTCCCAAGACCAGACTTGGTATGCTCTGGCTTATGATGGGGCAGAAGTGATTGGCTTTCTAGCTGTGCAGGAAAATATCTTTGAGGCAGAAGTCCTGCAAATCGCTGTTAAAGGAGCCTATCAGGGTCAGGGGATTGCCTCGACCTTGTTTGCTCAATTGCCGACAGACAAGGAGATTTTTCTCGAAGTTAGAAAGTCAAATCAAAGAGCGCAAGCATTTTACAAGAAAGAAAAGATGGCAGTCATCGCTGAGCGAAAGGCCTACTACCATGACCCAGTCGAGGACGCCATCATCATGAAGAGAGAAATAGATGAAGGATAGATATATTTTAGCATTTGAGACATCCTGTGATGAGACCAGTGTCGCTGTCTTAAAAAAAGACGACCAGCTCTTGTCCAATGTCATTGCTAGTCAAATCGAGAGCCACAAACGTTTTGGGGGCGTAGTGCCAGAAGTAGCTAGTCGTCACCATGTCGAGGTCATTACAGCCTGTATCGAGGAGGCTCTAGCAGAAGCAGGAATTACCGAAGAGGACGTAACAGCTGTGGCGGTTACCTATGGACCGGGCTTGGTCGGAGCCTTACTAGTTGGTTTGTCAGCTGCCAAGGCTTTTGCTTGGGCACATGGGCTTCCGCTGATTCCCGTTAACCACATGGCTGGCCACCTCATGGCCGCTCAGAGTGTGGAGCCTTTGGAGTTTCCCTTGCTAGCCCTCTTGGTTAGCGGTGGGCACACAGAGTTGGTTTATGTTTCGGAGGCTGGTGACTACAAGATTGTTGGGGAAACGCGAGATGACGCGGTTGGTGAGGCCTATGATAAGGTTGGCCGTGTCATGGGTTTGACCTATCCTGCTGGTCGTGAGATTGACGAGCTAGCTCATCAGGGACAGGATATTTATGATTTCCCTCGTGCCATGATTAAGGAAGATAATCTGGAGTTTTCATTCTCAGGTTTGAAATCGGCCTTTATCAATCTTCACCACAATGCCGAGCAAAAGGGAGAAAGCTTGTCCACAGAGGATTTGTGTGCTTCCTTTCAAGCAGCTGTCTTGGATATTCTTATGGCAAAAACCAAGAAGGCCTTGGGAAAATACCCTGTTAAAACCCTGGTTGTGGCAGGTGGCGTGGCAGCCAATAAAGGTCTCAGAGAACGCCTAGCGGCCGAAATCACAGATGTCAAGGTCATCATCCCACCACTGCGTCTTTGTGGAGACAATGCAGGAATGATTGCCTATGCCAGCGTCAGCGAGTGGAACAAAGAAAATTTTGCAAACTTGGACCTCAATGCCAAACCAAGTCTTGCCTTTGATACTATGGAATAAAATGGAGTCTGTCTGATTACAATCAGCAGACTTTTTTCTCTTTCCTGAATGTGTTATAATAGTCCATGCTGTGGCTGGAGCCTTTTCAGCCTACTTATACTCTTCGAAAATCTCTTCAAACCGTGTCAGCTTCTATCTGCAACCTCAAAACAATGTTTTGAGCAACCTGCGGCTAGCTTCCTAGTTTGCTCTTTGATTTTCATTGAGTATTATTAAGACAATACGAGGAGAAAGATGAAAGAAAAAGGATTTTGGGAGGGGGCGCAGGCAGCCATGCCAACGGCCCTTGGTTATATCAGTATCGGGCTGGCCTGTGGGATTATTGGTGCGCCTTATGTGACACCTGTGGAGATGGGCTTGATGAGCCTCTTTGTTTATGCTGGGAGCGCCCAGTTTGCCATGTTGGCCTTGATTGCGGTTCAAGCTCCTGTGGCAGCTATTGCTATGACGGTCTTTTTGATCAATTTGCGTCTCTTTTTGTTGAGCTTGCACGCATCAACCTATTTCCGTCATACCAGTCTCTGGCAAAATATCGGTATGTCTAGCCTCTTGACAGATGAGACTTATGGTGTTTTGATGGGCGAGTTAGCCCATACAGACAAGGTCAATCCTATGTGGATGCACGGAAACAATCTCAACAGCTATGTGGCTTGGTTTGTGGGAACAGTTGTCGGAACGGCTCTGGGTGGCCTGCTACCAAATCCAGAAATCTTTGGATTAGATTTTGCCTTGGTTGGGATGTTCATCGGAATTTTTGCTTCGCAATTCCAGATTATGCAAAGACGGATTCCTGTCCGCAATCTGCTCATTATCCTAGCAGTTGTTGCGGTGTCCTTCTTTTTACTCTTAACAGTGGTGTCTCAGTCACTAGCTGTTCTGTTTGCGACGCTACTTGGTTGTACAATGGGGGTGGTATTAGATGGTCAGTAAGTATCTTTTATTAGCAGTTATTTTCTCTGGCTTGGTGACCTGGATTCCCCGTATGATTCCCTTCATCTTGGTCAAGTATAAGGGTTTGCCTGCAATCGTTGAGCGTTTTTTGAAGTTCTTGCCCGTTTCTATTATCTTTGCCTTGATTCTTTCAAGCGTAGTAACAGGTAAGGTTGGGAGCCTTCCTCAAATCAAATGGCTGGATTTCTTAGCAGTCTTTCCAACAGCTTGGGTAGCCTTTCGTTATCGCAATCTAGTCGGAACAGTTCTCTTTGGAGTGGTCTTAATTGCACTCTTGCGTTTGGTCTTTTAAATCAGCCATAAAGAAAACCTATCACAGAGATAGATATCATATAATGGCGTAAATGTTTTTTTTCTGTTAAGATTATAAGGTATTCTATTTTGGAGGAAATGAAATGAAAAAAATCGTTAAATACTCATCTCTTGCTGCCCTAGGGCTTGTTGCTGCAGGTGTGTTAGCAGCTTGCTCAGGTGGTGCTAAGAAAGAAGGAGAAGCAGCTAGCAAGAAAGAAATTATCGTTGTAACCAATGCTACACCAAAACCATTCAACTATGAAGAAAATGGCGAATTGACTGGTTACGAGATTGAAGTGGTTCGCGCTATCTTTAAAGACTCTGACAAGTATGATGTCAAGTTTGAGAAGACAGAGTGGTCAGGTGTCTTTGCAGGACTTGATGCTGATCGTTACCAAATGGCTGTTAGCAACATCAGCTACACTAAAGAACGTGCTGAAAAATACCTTTATGCAGCTCCAACTGCTAAAAACCCTAACGTTCTTGTAGTGAAAAAAGATGACTCTAGCATCAAATCGTTTGATGATATCGGTGGAAAATCAACAGAAGTTGTTCAAGGGACAACATCTGCTAAACAGCTAGAAGACTACAACAAACAACACTCAGATAACCCAACTGTCCTTAACTACGTTAAAGGGGACTTCCAACAAATCATGGTACGTTTGAGTGATGGTCGATTTGACTACAAGATTTTTGATAAGATCGGTGTTGAAACAGTGATCAAGGATCAAGGTTTGGACAACTTGAAAGTTATCGAACTTCCAAGCGACCAGCAACCTTACGTTTACCCACTTCTTGCTAAAGGTCAAGATGAGTTGAAAACGTTTGTGGACAAACGCATCCAAGAACTCTACAAAGATGGAACTCTTGAAAAATTGTCTAAACAATTCTTCGGAGGCACTTATCTACCAGCAGAAGCTGATATTAAATAATTTCTTGAAATCATCCATTCTGAGTAGATGGGTGATTTCTCAGTTTTTAGGGATATAGTTTTAAACTATATATCTGACTATCTAATAACAATTTGTGAAATCAAACAAATTGTGAGATACTAGTACGGTATTATTTTTAAAGGAGATAGAATCATGAAAATCAAAAAATGGCTTGGTGTAGCAGCCCTTGCTACAGTCGCAGGTTTGGCTCTTGCAGCTTGCGGAAACTCAGAAAAGAAAGCAGACAATGCAACAACTATCAAAATTGCAACTGTTAACCGTAGCGGTTCTGAAGAAAAACGTTGGGACAAAATCCAAGAATTGGTTAAAAAAGACGGCATTACTTTGGAATTTACAGAGTTCACAGACTACTCACAACCAAACAAGGCAACTGCTGATGGCGAAGTAGATTTGAACGCTTTCCAACACTACAACTTCTTGAACAACTGGAACAAAGAAAACGGGAAAGACCTTGTAGCGATTGCAGATACTTACATCTCTCCAATCCGCCTTTACTCAGGTTTGAATGGAAGTGACAACAAGTACACTAAAGTAGAAGACATCCCAGCAAACGGAGAAATCGCTGTACCGAACGATGCTACAAACGAAAGCCGTGCGCTTTACTTGCTTCAATCGGCTGGTTTGATTAAATTGGATGTTTCAGGAACTGCCCTTGCAACAGTTGCTAATATCAAAGAAAATCCAAAGAACTTGAAAATCACTGAATTGGATGCTAGCCAAACAGCTCGTTCATTGTCATCAGTTGACGCTGCTGTTGTAAACAATACCTTCGTTACAGAAGCAAAATTGGACTACAAGAAAGCACTTTTCAAAGAACAAGCTGATGAAAATTCAAAACAATGGTACAACATCATCGTTGCGAAAAAAGATTGGGAAACATCACCTAAGGCTGATGCTATCAAGAAAGTTGTTGCAGCTTACCATACAGATGAAGTGAAAAAAGTTATCGAAGAAACATCAGACGGTTTGGATCAACCAGTTTGGTAATAAGAAACAGGGAGGTGGGAGAGAAAATTCCACCTCTTGCTTTTGTATAAAGCATGGATTGTCAGGAAGAGTAGCTCATAGAAAGGTAGAGAGAATATGGTTTTTCCTAGCGAACAAGAACAGATTGAAAAATTTGAAAAGGATCATGTGGCCCAGCATTATTTTGAGGTTTTGCGTACCTTGATTTCTAAGAAATCGGTCTTTGCCCAGCAGGTCGGACTTAAGGAAGTCGCAAATTATCTGGGCGAGATTTTCAAACGTGTTGGGGCTGAAGTGGAGATTGATGAGACTTATACGGCTCCCTTTGTCATGGCGCATTTCAAGAGTTCGCGCCCAGATGCTAAGACCTTGATTTTCTATAACCACTATGACACTGTTCCAGCGGATGGGGATCAGGTCTGGACAGAGGATCCTTTTACGCTTTCGGTCCGCAATGGCTTCATGTATGGGCGTGGAGTTGACGATGACAAGGGCCATATCACGGCTCGTTTGAGTGCTTTGAGAAAATACATGCAGCACCATGATGATTTGCCTGTCAATATCAGTTTTATCATGGAGGGAGCGGAGGAATCGGCTTCGACAGACCTAGATAAGTATCTGGAAAAGTATGCGGATAAACTCCGTGGGGCGGATTTGTTGGTCTGGGAACAAGGGACCAAAAATGCCTTGGAACAGCTAGAAATTTCTGGTGGAAATAAGGGGATTGTGACCTTTGATGCCAAGGTGAAAAGCGCTGATGTGGATATCCATTCTAGTTATGGTGGGGTTGTGGAATCAGCTCCCTGGTACCTCCTTCAAGCCTTACAGTCTCTTCGTGCCACAGATGGTCGTATCTTGGTTGAAGGTTTGTACGAAGAAGTACAAGAGCCAAATGAACGGGAATTGGCCTTGGTGGACACTTACGCCCAACGAAATCCAGGGGAAATCAGCCAGATTTATGGTTTGGAATTGCCTCTCTTACAAGAGGACCGTGCAGCCTTTCTAAAACGTTTCTTTTTCGAGCCAGCCCTTAATATAGAAGGGATTCAGTCAGGTTATCAAGGACAAGGGGTTAAAACGATTTTGCCAGCAGAAGCTAGTGCTAAGCTAGAGGTTCGTTTGGTTCCTGGTCTAGAACCGCATGATGTTCTGGGAAAAATTCGGAAACAGCTAGACAAAAATGGCTTTGATAAGGTAGAATTATACTATACCTTGGGAGAGATGAGCTATCGAAGCGATATGAGCGCGCCAGCCATTCTCAATGTAATCGAGTTGGCCAAGAAATTCTATCCACAGGGCGTTTCAGTCTTGCCGACAACAGCGGGGACAGGGCCTATGCATACGGTTTTTGATGCCCTAGAGGTACCAATGGTGGCCTTCGGTCTAGGAAATGCTAATAGTCGAGACCACGGTGGGGATGAAAATGTGCGAATCGCCGATTATTACACCCATATTGAATTAGTAGAGGAGCTGATTAGAAGCTATGAGTAGAGATATTATCAAGTTAGATCAGATCGATGTGACTTTTCACCAAAAGAAGAGAACCATCACAGCGGTCAAGGATGTGACCATTCACATCCAAGAAGGGGATATCTACGGAATCGTTGGATATTCTGGAGCAGGGAAATCAACCCTTGTACGGGTGATTAATCTCTTGCAAAAGCCATCTGCAGGGAAAATTACCATTGATGACGATGTGATTTTTGATGGCAAGGTGACCTTGACGGCCGAGCAGTTGCGTCGTAAACGTCAAGATATTGGAATGATTTTCCAGCATTTTAACCTGATGAGCCAAAAGACAGCAGAGGAGAATGTAGCCTTTGCCCTTAAACACTCTGGACTCAGCAAGGAAGAAAAGAAGGCTAAAGTAGCCAAGTTGTTGGACTTGGTTGGCTTGGCAGACCGTGCTGAAAACTACCCTTCACAACTATCTGGAGGGCAAAAACAGCGTGTAGCCATTGCGCGTGCCTTGGCCAATGATCCAAAAATCTTGATTTCAGACGAGTCAACTTCTGCCCTTGACCCTAAGACAACCAAGCAGATTTTGGCCTTGTTGCAAGATTTGAACCAAAAATTAGGCTTGACGGTTGTCTTGATTACGCATGAAATGCAGATTGTCAAAGACATTGCCAATCGTGTGGCAGTCATGCAGGATGGGCATTTGATTGAAGAGGGCAGCGTCCTTGAAATCTTCTCAGATCCTAAACAGCCTTTGACTCAAGACTTTATCTCAACAGCCACAGGAATTGATGAAGCTATGGTCAAAATTGAGAAGCAAGAAATCGTACAACATTTGTCTGAAAACAGTCTTTTAGTGCAACTCAAGTATGCAGGTGCTTCAACAGACGAGCCACTTTTGAATGAATTGTACAAGCATTATCAAGTAACGGCTAATATCCTCTATGGAAATATTGAAATCCTCGATGGTACTCCTGTTGGAGAATTGGTTGTGGTACTGTCTGGTGAAAAAGCAGCGTTGGCAGGTGCTCAAGATGCCATTCGTCAAGCAGGCGTACAACTAAAAGTATTGAAGGGAGGACAGTAAGATGGAATCATTGATTCAAACCTATTTGCCAAATGTCTATAAGATGGGCTGGGCTGGTCAGGCAGGTTGGGGAACAGCCATCTACCTAACACTCTATATGACAGTTCTTTCCTTCATCATCGGAGGGTTCTTGGGGCTAGTTGTAGGTCTCTTCCTTGTCTTGACAGCGCCAGGTGGTGTCTTGGAAAATAAAGTCGTTTTCTGGATTTTGGATAAAATCACTTCTATTTTCCGTGCGGTTCCATTTATCATTCTCTTGGCAGTCTTGTCACCCTTCTCTCATCTAATCGTAGGAACAAGCATTGGTCCAAATGCGGCTATCGTACCGCTATCTTTTGCAGTCTTTGCCTTCTTTGCTCGTCAGGTGCAGGTTGTCTTGGCTGAGCTAGATGGTGGTGTCATTGAGGCGGCTCAAGCGAGTGGAGCGACCTTCTGGGATATCGTAGGTGTTTACCTATCCGAAGGTCTGCCAGATTTGATCCGTGTGACGACTGTGACCTTGATTTCTCTTGTTGGAGAAACAGCTATGGCTGGTGCGGTTGGAGCTGGTGGTATCGGTAACGTAGCCATTGCTTATGGATTTAACCGCTACAATCACGATGTAACTATCTTGGCAACCATTATTATCATTTTGATTATCTTTGCAATCCAATTCTTGGGAGACTTCTTGACCAAGAAATTGAGCCATAAATAAAAAAGAGCCGTCTGGCTCTTTTTTAGTAATCAGATTTTCTGTGCCAATTTTTTACTCAAGGCTTGTCCAATCAAGGCACCCACTAGGGCTCCGATGATAATACTTGCGATAAATAGAAGGACGGTTCCAGGGTTTGGAGCAACCATGATACGGTCGATATATTCTTGTGATTTTCCTCTTGCTAGAAGGGTTGCCATATAGGTTTTGGGCGCAATCCACATAAGTAAGATTGGGCCAGTTGAGCTGAAGGCAAAAATAATAAAAGAAAGAAAGTTCTTTGTTTGGTCCTTGTATTTTCCGAGGCTAGCTACTGCATCTGCTAGCAGGCCACAGATAATTCCAGGAAGGAAGGCACCGGCACCGTGTTTAGTTCCCAAGAAAAAGAGAGCAATGACAAGGCCGATAGTGGTAATGGCTCCAAAACGTGGAACTTTTGCGATTAGAATCATATAGACGCCACCGCCGACAAGGGCAGTAAAAGCAGGCGCATAAAACATGTTTCCAGTTTGATCAAAGAGATTGCCCAAAAGGACACCAATCCCCATGGAGAGGAAGTAAAGAACTGCAAAAAGCAGTGTAGTTAAGATAGATTTCTTCATGAATTGTCTCCTGATAATTTTTTCACAATTCTCATTGTATCACGGTTTGAAGGGATTGTAAATGGGCACTAGAAGTTTTTGAAAACGCTTGAAATATGATATAATAGTTTCATAGTTATTTTTAGGAGGATATCATGGGGAGATTTTTAGACTTTGTCTTTAATCGTTTCTTTTTAGGGATGATTGCGACAGCCTTCTTTTGGCTATTAACTTTAGCAGGAGGGATTATCCTTGGTCTAGCGCCGGCTAGTGCCACCTTGATGAGCCTATATGCAGAACATGGTTATAGCTTTCGGGAATACAGTTTGAAGGAGGCGTGGTCTCTTTATAAGCAAAATTTCGTCTCAAGCAACCTGATTTTCTATAGCTTTTTAGGGGTGAATCTAGTTTTGGTCTATGGCCTGTATCTCTTGGTGCAATTGCCTCATCAGACTATTATTCATTTGATTGCGACCTTTTTGAATGTCCTAGTAGTTGCCCTGATCTTTTTGGCTTATACAGTATCTTTGAAATTACAAGTTTATTTTGATTTGTCCTATCGAAATAGTCTCAAACTATCCTTGATTGGCATCTTTATGAGCCTAGCGGCTGTGGCCAAGGTTCTCCTTGGGACAGTGCTACTTGTGGCAATTGGTTACTATATGCCTGCCCTACTTTTCTTTGTAGGAATTGGGATGTGGCATTTCTTTATCAGTGATATGTTGGAACCGGTCTATGAAAGTATCCATGAAAAATTGGCGACAAAATAGAATGAAGCAGTTTTGGCTACATACGCTTCTAAGAACCTACAGTTCAGTTATGATGATTATTATTGCGAGTTTTGCAATCTTACTCTCTTACGCTGACTGGGATTCACGGGAAAAGGAAGCTCAAAGAGTAGCCCAACGTGTAACCACTCGAACAGTCGATGAGGTGGAGTATTATTATCGGGAGTCAGCCCAACTGGCGCAAGATTTAGTAGCCAATCAAGACCGGATACAAGGGGTTTATAAGTACTTTAGCTTGTCAACTTCTGAGTATTTTTATTGGCTATTGGAGCATCAAGCAGCTTCGTCAACTTCTATTTCTCTGTATGAAAACATTGATGATCTTTATGTCCAAAATGACTCTATAACGGGTGTTGCAATCGTCTTGCAGGATTTTAAAGAAGTTTATGTTTCAACAAGGGATAAAAGAAGTGGTCATGTCTTGCCTGCTGAGGCCTTTAAACCAGAGGCCAATAGTTTTGGCATTCCAGTTCTGGACCCAGCAACGGATCAATCTATAGGAGTGATTTACATCTCCTTGGATCCAGAAGTCTTATATCATGCCATTGACAATACCCGAGGTCATATCCCGATGGCTGTGACTGTGACATCACCATTTGATACGGAGATTTTTCATATTGGTGAGAGGGTCAATAGGGAACATGAGAACTGGTTTGTCGGTTTTACCTCTCATGGATATCAGGTTCAGGTGGCAGTTCCTAAAAACTTTGTTTTACAAGGAACAGTGGCTAGCTCTGCTTTGATTGTGGGCTTGAGCCTTCTCTTTATTGTCATTCTCTATCTGACTTTGAGGAAGACTTTTGCTAATTATCAAAAGCAGGTAGTGGACCTGGTGGATTCCATCCAAGCTATTGCCAAAGGACAAGAAGGTCTTCGCATTGATACGCTTGAAAAGGATCAGGAATTGCTCCTAATCTCGGAGACGACCAATGATATGTTGGATCGCTTGGAAAAGAATATCCATGATATTTATCAGTTAGAGCTTAGTCAAAAAGATGCCAATATGCGGGCCTTGCAGGCGCAAATCAATCCTCACTTCATGTACAATACTCTGGAGTTCTTGCGTATGTACGCAGTCATGCAGAGTCAAGATGAGTTGGCAGATATCATTTATGAGTTTAGTAGTCTCTTGCGTAACAATATTTCCGACGAAAGAGAGACCCTTCTCAAACAGGAATTAGAATTTTGTCGTAAATACAGCTATCTCTGCATGGTTCGCTATCCCAAGTCCATTGCCTATGGTTTCAAGATAGACCCAGAGCTAGAGAATATGAAAATTCCTAAGTTTACCTTGCAACCGCTGGTAGAAAACTATTTCGCGCATGGTGTTGACCATAGACGGACAGATAATGTGATTAGTATCAAGGCGCTTAAACAGGATGGTTTTGTGGAAATTTTGGTGGTCGATAATGGCCGTGGTATGTCGGTTGAAAAGCTGGCAAGTATTCGAGAAAAATTAAGTCAGAGACATTTTGAACACCAAGCCAGTTACAGTGATCAAAAGCAATCTATCGGGATTGTCAATGTCCATGAGCGTTTTGTGCTCTATTTTGGGGACCGCTATGCTATTACTATAGATTCTGCAGAGCAAGCAGGTGTTCAGTATCGTATTACAATTCAAGATGAGTAGAAAGGGAGAAAATGTATAAAGTATTATTAGTAGATGATGAGTACATGGTGACAGAAGGTCTGAAACGTTTGATTCCCTTTGATAAGTGGGATATGGAGGTCGTCGCAACAGCCAGTCATGCCGATGAAGCCCTAGAATATGTTCAGGAAAATCCTGTCGATGTGGTCATTTCCGATGTCAATATGCCCGACAAAACAGGGCTTGATATGATTCGGGAGATGAAAGAAATCTTACCAGATGCAGCCTATATCCTACTTTCGGGTTATCAGGAGTTTGATTATGTAAAAAGAGCAATGAACCTTAGTGTGGTGGACTATTTGGTCAAGCCTGTTGATAAGGTAGAGCTGGGAAATCTGCTGGAGAAGATTGCAGGTCAGCTCGGCGAGAGAGGAAAGAAAAGTCAGACCCTTAGTCAAGATTTAGATGAGGATGGATTTGTTAGTTATTTAGGGGATAAGGAGAATTGGTGGATAGGTCTATCCAAGGAAAAGCAAGGCTCCTTCACCATTCCCTACTATGTCTTGGGTCAAGATTGGCAGATTTTTATTTCTGATCAACCCCTAGATGGTTTAGTCGTTACTCCCTTTGAAGCTCCTTATCAAGAACACTTTGAACGCTGGAAGCTGAATGCTGAGAAAGCCCTCTTTTACGGCTCTGTAAATCTACAACAGTCTGAGAGTCTCTTTACCTATTACGAACCGATTTATAGGGTTATCATTCAGGGAAATCTCAATCAAATCGTAGAAGAGTTAAATCTCTTGGAGAAGGTGGTTCTTGAAAATACGCCGCGTGTTCCGATTACCAAACAGCTTTTTATCCAGTTTGTCATGGATGTCTTCCACTTGTTTGAACACCTCAAAGCTGATGATATGACGGACATTGTCAAAACCATTCATGCTATTCAATCCTTCGATGAATTGGTTCCTTATATCAAGGAAACTCTGACTCGATTCTTTGGGCAATATCGAATGAATGAAAATGTGGTTAGTGTGCTAGAAGTTATTGGTCGTGATTATCAGAAGGAACTTTCCCTCAAGGATATCAGTAAGGATCTTTTTATCAATCCTGTCTATCTGGGGCAGTTGATTAAGCGTGAAACCAATTCGACCTTCGCAGAGCTTTTAAATAAACAACGCATTAAGGCCGCCCAACAGCTCTTGCTTTCGACTAGTGACAGTATCGAAGATATTTGTTATGCTGTTGGTTACAGTAATGTTGGATATTTCTATAAAGTATTCCGAAAATTGTGCGGAAAATCGCCGAAAGCCTACCGAAAACAGGTAGAAACGACACTATAATATTTGTATCCCTTTACAAAAAGTGCTATAATATCAATAATAATATCAGGAGGTTCTATTATGAAAAAGAAACCAATTTATCTATGGGTCTTGCTAATCTTGTCTGCTCTTATTTCAGCTATGTCTCTGTTTGGAATGTTGAGTCCCTTGCCTAGCAAAGAAGTCCTTCGTGCTAAACAGTCACATGTTGCAGGACTTAGTGCCCAGCAATTAGAAGACAACATCAATTACACCTATAGAGTAGCAGAATCATCTCATTCTATTTTTAATATGGCCTTGATTGTACTATCTGCTATTTTAGTTGTAGTAGCGATTGTCTTCCTTGTTCGTAAGAATTTGCAATATGCAAACTATACTTATGTCGGCTATGTTTTGCTAGCCATTATTGGTTCGATTTATGGCTATGTTAGTTTACAAGACGCTGTGCAGTTAGTTCACGATGAGACCATGCGTTTAGGGATAAGTGTTATTTCACAAGCCGTTAGCATTTTCTATATCGTCATCAATGTTCTTTTCTTAGCCCTTGTCTTCTATAAGATGTGGCGTCAACAGAAAGCCTTGGCGGAAGAAGAGGAAACCGAAGAACTTGCCTAAGTATTGACAAAAAATAACTATCAAGTTACAATCTTGGTAGTTATTTTTCGATTATACATAAAATCATGGAGGTACATATGAAGACAATTTCTTTAGTTTATATTAGTCTGAGTGGCAATACTGAAAGTTTTGTGACACGCTTGAAAGACTATCTCTTGTCCCAGTACGAGGGGATTGAGGTTCAAAAGATTCATATCAAGGATTTGGTCAAAGAAGGCCAAGATTTCTATGAAATGGACCATCCCTATGTCGCTTTTTTACCGACCTACCTTGAAGGTGGGAATGGCGTGGATAACGGAGATGTTGAGATATTGACAACGCCAGTGGGAGATTTTATCGCCTATGGTAATAATGCTAGTAAGTGTTTTGGAGTGGTTGGTTCAGGAAATCGTAACTTTAATAACCAATACTGCCTGACAGCTAAGCAATACAGTCAACGTTTTGGTTTCCCTGTATTAGCCGATTTTGAAATGCGAGGTATGCTGGGAGATATCAAACGTGTCGCAGCTATTATCGCAGATTTGTATGAGTTGGAAAGTTAAGCTTAGGCTTGGCTTTTTTATTATCTTAGGCAGTTGTATCAGCATTCTTACTTTTTATGCTTCAAGAGTTGATTGATATGGTCCACTTTTTTAGCTTCTCTTTTATAGAGAATAGCCCAAATGATGAGGTAGACAATCGCAAACTCGATAATGAGCTGGAGATAGAAGATCCAGTGAAAAGGAAACCAACCTGCCAGAGTTGCTAGTGGGATAAAGCCAGCCAGCATGAGGAAGAAATGGGTCATAGTTGCACGGAGCAAGCTCCAGTCACGGCTGAATAATCGTTTACCAAAGTTGAAGAGAATACCGATGGCTGCCCAGATAAGAGTACAGTAGAGCAAGACCAAGGCACCGTGAACCTGATGTTGAGCCATCACTTGTCCGATCAGAGATTCAGGACTCAGTGGTGCGTAGGTATTTGGTGCATAAATGAGTGAAAAGATGATAGAGAGGATGAGGCCGATGAGGACACCAGCAGCTGCGTCGTGGAAGATTTGTTTTTTCATAGTTCTAATTTCTCCTTGATGGTTTTTAGATAACGGCGTGAAGAATAGGTGAAGCTTTCGTTTTTCAAGAAAATTTCTACTAGGCCGTTTGGGGTTAGCTTGAGATGAGAGATGGAGTTGATATTGATGATTTCTGATTGGGAAATTTGGATAAAATTGGTTGGCAGAATTTCAAGAACCTGATAGAGTCGTAAATCAATATTGTAGGTCTGGCTAGCCGTTTCTGCAAGAACCTTCCGATTCTCGATATAGAAGCGCTGTATCTTACCAATCTTAACTAGATAGACCTGATCATCAATCTTTCCTTTGATTGTTTCTTTTTGGTCCAGATTTTCTGCGAACTCGATGACTTTCTGGATTTTATCGGTTTCTTGAGGTGCTTGGACAATCAGCTTTTCCTCCTTGTAAGTTTCACTAATCTGTAGTTCTACTTTCATAAATTTCTCTCCTTGTTTTTCATACAAAATTGTGATCACTTATTGTACACCTTTATTAAACACTATTTTACGATACCTGACAAGGGACTTTGTTTATGTGGAGGGATTTGGCTCCTATGTGGTGGAGCTTTTCTGTCCTTTCTGAAATATGGTATAATAGCACTAATCAATTTCTAGGAAAATAGATACAGAAAGGGGCTGAAAGATGTCTCATATTATTGAATTGCCAGAGGTGCTGGCAAACCAGATCGCGGCTGGAGAGGTTATCGAGCGTCCAGCTAGCGTTGTTAAGGAGCTAGTAGAAAACGCCATTGACGCGGGCTCTAGTCAGATTATCATTGAGATTGAGGAAGCTGGTCTCAAGAAAATCCAAATCACAGATAATGGTCATGGAATTGCCCACGATGAGGTGGAATTGGCCTTGCGTCGTCATGCGACCAGTAAGATAAAAAATCAGGCAGATCTCTTTCGGATTCGGACGCTTGGTTTTCGTGGTGAAGCCTTGCCTTCTATCGCTTCTGTTAGTGTTTTGACCCTTTTGACGGCGGTGGATGGTGCAAGTCATGGAACCAAGCTCGTCGCGCGTGGGGGAGAAGTTGAAGAAGTCATCCCAGCGACTAGTCCTGTGGGAACCAAGGTTTGTGTGGAGGACCTCTTTTTCAACACGCCTGCCCGCCTCAAGTATATGAAGAGCCAGCAAGCGGAGTTGTCTCATATCATTGATATTGTCAATCGTCTGGGCTTGGCCCATCCTGAAATTTCGTTTAGTTTAATCAGTGATGGCAAGGAGATGACGCGGACAGCTGGGACTGGTCAATTGCGCCAAGCTATCGCAGGAATTTACGGTTTGGTGAGTGCCAAGAAGATGATTGAAATTGAGAATTCTGACCTAGATTTCGAAATTTCAGGTTTTGTGTCCTTGCCTGAGTTAACTCGAGCCAACCGCAACTATATCAGTCTCTTCATCAATGGCCGTTATATAAAGAACTTCCTGCTCAATCGTGCAATTCTAGATGGCTATGGCAGTAAGCTTATGGTAGGCCGTTTTCCACTGGCTGTCATTCACATTCATATCGACCCTTATCTAGCGGATGTCAATGTACACCCAACCAAGCAAGAGGTGCGGATTTCCAAGGAAAAAGAACTGATGGCGCTGGTCTCAGAAGCTATTGCAAACAGTCTCAAGGAACAAACCTTGATACCTGATGCCTTGGAAAATCTTGCTAAATCGACCGTGCGCAATCGTCAAAAGGTGGAGCAGACCATTCTCCCACTCAAAGAAAATACGCTCTACTATGAGAAAACAGAGTCGATAAGATCCAGTCAAGCTGAGGTGGCTGATTATCAGGTAGAATTAACTGAGGAAGGGCAAGACTTGACTTTGTTTGCCAAGGAAACCTTGGATCAGCTAACCAAGCCAGCAAAACTGCATTTTGCAGAGAGAAAGCCTGCTAACTACGACCAGCTAGATCACCCAGAGTTAGACCTTGCGAGTCTTGATAAGGCTTATGACAAGCTGGAGCGAGAAGAATCATCCAGCTTCCCAGAATTGGAATTTTTCGGGCAAATGCACGGGACTTATCTCTTTGCCCAAGGGCGAGATGGGCTCTATATCATAGACCAGCACGCGGCTCAGGAACGGGTCAAGTACGAGGAATACCGTGAAAGTATTGGCAATGTTGACCAGAGCCAGCAGCAACTCCTAGTGCCCTATATCTTTGAATTTCCAGCGGATGATGCTCTTCGTCTCAAGGAAAGAATGACACATTTGGAGGAAGTGGGCGTCTTTCTAGCAGAGTACGGAGAAAATCAATTTATCCTGCGTGAACATCCTATTTGGATGGCAGAGGAGGAAATCGAGTCAGGCATCTATGAGATGTGCGACATGCTCCTTTTGACCAAGGAAGTTTCTATCAAGAAATATCGAGCAGAGTTGGCTATTATGATGTCCTGCAAGCGGTCTATCAAGGCCAACCATCGTATTGACGACCATTCGGCTAGACAGCTCCTCTATCAGCTCTCTCAATGTGACAATCCCTATAACTGTCCCCACGGACGCCCTGTTTTGGTGCATTTTACCAAGTCGGATATGGAAAAGATGTTCCGACGTATTCAGGAAAATCACACCAGTCTCCGTGAGTTGGGGAAATATTAAACTAAAAGGAAAACTATGTACGAATATTTAAAAGGAATCATTACCAAAATCACTGCTAAATACATTGTTCTTGAAGTCAATGGTATCGGTTATATTTTGCATGTGGCCAATCCTTATGCCTATTCAGGACAGGTTAATCAGGAGGCTCAGATTTATGTGCATCAAGTCGTGCGTGAGGACGCTCATCTGCTTTATGGATTTCGCTCAGAAGACGAGAAGAAGCTCTTTCTCAGTCTGATTTCGGTTTCTGGGATTGGTCCTGTGTCAGCTCTTGCTATTATCGCTGCTGATGACAATGCTGGCTTGGTTCAAGCAATCGAAACCAAGAACATTACCTACTTAACCAAGTTTCCTAAAATTGGCAAGAAAACAGCCCAGCAGATGGTGTTGGACTTGGAAGGCAAGGTAGTAGTTGCAGGAGATGACTTTCCTGCCAAGGTCGCAGTGCAAGCTAGCGCTGAAAACCAAGAATTGGAAGAAGCCATGGAAGCCATGTTGGCTCTGGGCTACAAGGCGACCGAACTCAAGAAAATCAAGAAATTCTTTGAAGGAACGACAGATACAGCTGAGAACTATATCAAGTCAGCCCTTAAAATGTTGGTCAAATAGGAGCAGAGCATGACAAAACGTTGTTCTTGGGTCAAGATGAGCAATCTTCTCTATATCACCTATCATGATGAAGAGTGGGGCCAGCCCCTCCATGATGATCAAGCATTGTTTGAGTTATTGTGTATGGAAACCTATCAGGCAGGCCTGTCTTGGGAAACGGTGCTCAACAAACGCCAAGCTTTCCGTCAAGCCTTTCATGGCTATCAAATTCAAGCGGTGGCAGACATGACCGACACCGAGTTGGAAGCCTTGCTGGAGAATCCAGCCATCATTCGGAATAGAGCCAAGATTTTTGCTACTCGGACTAACGCCC
This sequence comes from Streptococcus mitis NCTC 12261, assembly GCF_000148585.2. Lineage (NCBI taxonomy): Bacteria > Bacillati > Bacillota > Bacilli > Lactobacillales > Streptococcaceae > Streptococcus > Streptococcus mitis. The sequence goes on along the minus strand of NZ_CP028414.1, from coordinate 1,728,318 downwards.
AAGCATTTCTACGACTACAGGCAGAATATGGCTCTTTTGATGCCTATCTTTGGTCTTTTGTTGAGGGGAAAACTATCGTTAACGATGTTCCCGATTACCGCCAAGCCCCTGCTAAAACACCCTTGTCTGAGAAATTAGCCAAAGATCTCAAAAAACGAGGTTTCAAGTTCACAGGCCCAGTCGCTGTCTTGTCTTTTCTACAAGCAGCAGGGCTAGTTGATGACCATGAGAATGATTGTGAGTGGAAAAGCGGTCACTAGTGTGTACAGGTAACTAGCATATCTGAGAATATATAAAAAGCTGAGAAATTTTTCCCAGCTTTTTATATATACTATTAGATTGGTTAGAGTGAAGTCAGAAAAGTGATTCCACCTAAAATAACACCAGCTGAATTTGGAATGATGAGTATCCAATCCTTCTTAGGTTCCTTTGTCCATCCATAAATAACCCAGATTAAGCAAGATATTGCAGCTGATAAAGGTTGAAATGGTTGAGCTTTATTTCCCTGTAAATTAGCGATAATTTGAGGTATGTAGGCAATAAATACTATAATTCCAATAAAGGCACCAATAGAACCTACGATTCGATTAATTTTTTGTTTTGTCATATACACCTCCTTCAAAAGGATATCATAGAAATTAGCGAAATGCAATAAATTCAGATACAAATTGTAACGAAAACCAATACAAAAGCACAAAAATAGAGAAACTATTTATTTTTTGTTATAGTCAAAGCGAATGACTTGCTCTTTTGCATCTACGTGGGCGTGGACTCCGAAGGGAATAATGGCTCTTGGAGTTGCGTGGCCGACATTGAGATTATAGACAATCGGGATATTGCTGCCAATGATATCCAATAGTGCCTCTTTATAGTCGTCATAGAAAGTTTCATCCATAGGTTTTCCGACCAGGAGTCCACTGATGCCCTCGAATATGCCAGTGTCTTTTAAAGTTCGCAACATCTTTTTGAAGTCTTCTGGCTCAGGCTTTTCTTCGCTTGTTTCTAGCAAGAGGATTTTTCCTTCCCAGTCTGACAAGTCAGGGAAAAGTTTGTATTTTTGACAGAGCTCCGTGCTATCTGCGTATCGAGAGTTGTCAAAGATATCGTAGAGGGATTCGAGGCAACCACCGAGGATTTTTCCCTCGAACTGGGCATTTCCTTGCAACAACTCAAAACCGGTATTTGTATGACTGACACGAGGTGTCCCCAGAGCCTTGGGACTGAAGTCAGTCCTTTCATCATACCAAACGTCACTAGAGCGGATTTCTGAGATTCTTCCCGTCTCAATCAATTCTTTAAAGTAGTGAAGGCTATAGGTTAGCATTTCTTTTTCTAATTCACAAATGTCTGCTAAGAAGGATTGACCATAAAAAGTCTTGATTCCTAGTTTATGCAACATGAGATGGTTCATGGTTGTATCCGAGAAGCCAAGAAAAATTTTTTGTTTGATAACCTTTTGTAGTTGGTCATTTTCAAAAAGATAAGATAGTAGGCGATAGGTATCATCTCCACCGATGGCACATAGGATCATATCGATGCTATCATCAGAAAAGGCATGAATCAAATCCTCTGCACGCGCTTCAGGATGGTTCTTGATAAAGTCTAATCCATTTAGAGAATGGGGCAAAAAGATAGGATTGAGTCCCAGATCCTTGAGACGTTGGACACCCAAGTCCACTTCGTGTTTGACAAAGTCCTCTCCGATAATGCCACTAGATAAACTAACAATACCAATAGTAGAAATCATATCTTATCCTCCTAGAATTAGATTGAGCCTATTTTATCACAAAAGATTAGATAGAGCTATGTGGGATGTCATAAGAATACTTTTAAATCAAGAAAGTAGTAAAAAAGCAACCGCATCTGCAGTTGCTTTTATGATTCTTCTTAATAGCGTGTTGGTCCTGCACTTGCGCTGCGGATATTCAAGCGTTTCTTGAGATAGAAGCGAAGGGCTAGGAGGGCTGCTCCGATAATAGCCAGTGGCAATGGAGCAAGTACTGGGTTAAGGCTAGCTGGTAGGAAGCTTGTTGCAAAGAAGACAAGCAACCAAAGGAACATAGAAGCTAGGATAACCAGTACAGATTTCCAGAAAGGTGGACGTTGGCTGCGGTCCATATCTGGTCCATAGTATTGGTAAACAAAGTAGTACATCAAGTAGAAGGCAAATCCACCAACAAGTCCAACTAGCAGGAGAGTGACAAGTCCATAGCCGAAAGCCTGATCTGCTGCAAAGAAAGTTGTGAGGGCACTGACGAGGGCAAAGAGGCTAGTGATGAAAAGGGCTGAGTCCATAATCATGAGTTTTGGATCATCATTTTCTTTTGGATGCTCTTTTTCATATTGTTCCTTGACAGTGAAACTATGAGCCCAGTGGGTCGGTGCGCCATAGAGGGAACGAGCAGTCGTACCCTTGGCTTGCTCTTCAAGGATTTTGGGAATGACTTCCTCAAAAATAGCCTTGATTTCAGCGTCTGTTTTCCCATCTTTGATGAATTGTTGGGTAGCGATGTGGACAAACTCTTGGTTTTTCTTAGTTAATTTTTGTAGATCAATCTGAGACATAGGAACTCCTCTTAGAACCATTTTTTATGGATGAGATAGAGAGTGAGCGAGACACTCATAGCAAAGGCGATAAAGACGATTAACCAGAAGGCATTTGGCTCGCCGTTTAGGGGGATTTCATTATCCTTAAAGTTCATCCCGTAGGCAGAAAAGACCATGGTTGGGATGGACATGACGATGGTCACAAGGGCCAAGGTTTTCATAATGTTGTTCTGGTTGTTGGAAATGATAGAGGCAAAGGTCTCTGTCATAGAGTGCAAGACATTTCCATAAATGTCTGCCATTTCGATGGCCTGTTGGGTTTCAATCAGGGTGTCTTCAAGCAGGTCTTCGTCTTCAAGGTATTTCTTGATATTGCTGGTTGAGCTGGTCAATTTCTTAATCACACGCTCATTTGTTTTGAGGGAAGCCTTGAAATAGACGATGGTTTTTTCCAATTCCATGAGCTCAATCAATTCTTCATTACGAGTTGATTGATGCAGTTGACTTTCGATTTGTTCACTCTTACGGTCAATCGAACGAAGGGCTGTTAGGTAAAGCTCTGCATTGCGATAGAGAATCTGAAAGATAAAACGTGAACGCATGAAGGTGTAGAAATTACGCAATCGACGGTTGATAAAGACATCGAGGACCGGTAATGGTTCCAAACAAGTAGTGATGATGGTTTCCTCTGTGATGATAATACCAAGCGGGATGGTTACGTAGTAGGTGCGATTATTTCTTTCTTCTGTGACCGGCACGTCAACGATAATCAGGGTGTACTCGTCTTCAATCGTAATACGAGACATTTCTTCCGCATCGAGCGGTGCTCGAAGGTCGGCAATATCGATATCGAAGGCGTTGGCGATTTCGAGTGATTCATTTTGAGTTGGATTGACGAGATTGATCCAAGTACCCGGTTCAAGTGTATCGATCTCTTTAAATTCAGTTGTTGTAGAGAGAAAAACTTGTTTCATATCCCTTATCCTTTCTCATTTTTCAGATTTTTTCACACCGTACTATTATACTACAAATTAAGTCTTTTGGGTAATAGAATCTCACTTTTTTTGGTATAATGGTAAGCAATAATGGACTAGAAAGAACAAAAATGCAAGATAAAATTGTCATTCATGGGGCGCGTGCCCATAATTTAAAAAATATTGATGTGGAGATTCCGCGAGACAAGTTGGTTGTTGTGACCGGTTTGTCAGGTTCAGGGAAATCCAGTCTGGCCTTTGATACCCTCTATGCGGAGGGGCAACGTCGCTATGTGGAGAGTTTGTCAGCCTATGCTCGTCAGTTCTTGGGGAATATGGAGAAGCCTGATGTAGATGCTATTGATGGTCTCAGCCCAGCTATTTCTATCGACCAGAAAACGACTAGTAAAAACCCTCGCTCGACGGTGGGAACAACGACTGAAATCAATGACTATCTGCGTCTCCTCTACGCACGTGTGGGGACGCCTTACTGTATCAACGGGCATGGAGCTATCAAGGCCTCTTCAGTGGAGCAAATCGTGGATAAGGTTTTAGAATTGCCTGAACGCCAGCGCTTGCAGATCTTGGCCCCTGTCATCCGCAAGAAAAAAGGCCAACATAAGAGTGTTATCGAGAAGGTTCAGAAAGATGGGTATGTCCGTGTCCGTGTGGATGGGGAAGTCTATGATGTGACCGAAGTGCCAGAGTTATCTAAGAGCAAGCAACACAATATTGATGTCGTGGTTGATCGTATTGTTATCAAGGAGGGCATTCGTAGTCGTCTCTTTGATTCTATTGAGGCTGCCCTTCGTATCGCAGAAGGCTATGTCATTATCGACACTATGGACGACTCTGAGTTGCTCTTCTCTGAGCATTATGCCTGTCCAGTTTGTGGCTTTACTGTTCCAGAGTTAGAGCCGCGTCTCTTCTCCTTCAATGCTCCTTTTGGTTCTTGTAGTGAGTGTGATGGCTTGGGCATCAAGCTGGAGGTGGATACTGATTTGGTAGTGCCAGATGCCAGCAAAACCTTACGTGAGGGAGCCTTGGCTCCGTGGAATCCTATCTCATCCAACTACTATCCAAACATGCTAGAGCAGGCTATGACAGCCTTTGGAGTGGATATGGATAAGCCTTTTGAGGACTTGTCAGAAGAAGATAAGAACTTGATTCTCTACGGCTCAGATGGTAAGGAATTCCATTTCCACTATGAGAATGAATTTGGTGGCGTGCGCGATATCGATATTCCTTTTGAGGGAGTTGTTAATAATATCAAACGTCGCTACCATGAAACTAATAGTGACTACACTCGCACCCAGATGCGCCTTTACATGAATGAGCTGACCTGCGGAACCTGTCATGGTTACCGTCTCAATGACCAGGCCTTGTCTGTCCGTGTTGGTGGTGCGCAAGGACCACATATCGGAGAAATTTCAGACCTGTCTATCGCAGACCACTTGGAATTAGTCAGTCAGTTGACTCTTTCTGAAAATGAAGCCATCATTGCTCGGCCCATTCTCAAGGAAATCAAGGACCGTTTGACTTTCCTTAATAACGTGGGTCTTAACTATCTGACTCTGTCTCGTTCAGCAGGAACTCTTTCAGGTGGGGAAAGTCAGCGTATTCGCTTGGCGACCCAGATTGGTTCTAACCTATCAGGTGTTCTTTATATTCTAGACGAGCCGTCAATCGGTCTTCACCAGAGGGATAATGACCGTCTGATTGCCAGTCTCAAAAAGATGCGTGACTTGGGCAATACTCTTATCGTGGTGGAACATGACGAAGATACCATGCGTGAGGCTGATTATCTGATTGACGTTGGTCCTGGTGCGGGTGTTTTTGGTGGGGAGATTGTTGCGGCAGGTACGCCCAAACAGGTAGCTCGTAACAGTAAGTCTATCACAGGCCAGTACTTGTCAGGCAAACGTGCCATTCCAGTACCAGAAGAACGCCGTGTTGGTAATGGTCGTTTTATCGAGGTGACGGGAGCGCGTGAGAACAACCTGCAAAATGTCACAGCTCGCTTCCCACTAGGAAAATTCATCGCAGTGACAGGGGTGTCGGGCTCAGGGAAATCGACCCTAATCAATAGCATTCTCAAAAAAGCTATTGCCCAGAAGCTCAACCGCAATTCAGACAAACCTGGTAAGTTTAAAACGATTACAGGGATTGAGCATGTAGACCGCTTGATTGATATTGATCAGAGCCCTATCGGACGAACGCCGAGGTCTAACCCTGCTACCTATACGGGAGTTTTTGACGATATACGTGACCTCTTTGCCCAGACAAATGAGGCTAAGATTCGTGGTTACAAAAAGGGACGTTTCAGTTTCAATGTCAAGGGTGGTCGTTGTGAAGCCTGCTCAGGTGACGGGATTATCAAGATTGAGATGCACTTCTTGCCAGATGTTTACGTGGCTTGTGAAGTCTGCCACGGGACTCGCTACAATAGTGAAACCCTAGAAGTTCATTACAAGGAAAAGAATATCTCGCAGGTCTTGGACATGACTGTCAATGATGCGGTGGAATTTTTCCAACACATTCCGAAAATTCAACGCAAACTTCAGACTATCAAGGATGTAGGGCTAGGCTATGTGACGCTAGGTCAACCAGCTACCACTCTTTCTGGGGGAGAAGCCCAGCGTATGAAGCTGGCTAGCGAACTCCACAAACGCTCGACAGGCAAGTCATTCTATATTCTGGATGAACCGACGACAGGACTCCATACAGAGGATATCGCTCGCTTGCTCAAGGTTTTAGCTCGCTTTGTTGACGATGGCAATACAGTCCTTGTTATCGAGCACAATTTAGACGTTATCAAGACAGCAGACCATATTATTGACTTGGGACCTGAGGGCGGTGTCGGTGGTGGAACCATCATCGCAACAGGAACTCCAGAAGAAGTAGCGGCCAATGAAGCCAGCTACACAGGACAGTATTTGAAAGGAAAGTTACATCATGAATAAACGTGTACAAGCATTTCTAGCTAAAATGCAAGAAAAAGAACTAGATGGCATCATCATCAATAACCTTAAAAACGTCTATTACCTTACTGGTTTTTGGGGCTCAAACGGAACAGTCTTTATCAGCCGTGACCGTCAGGTCTTGGTGACAGACTCTCGCTATATCATTGCAGCTAAGCAAGAAACCAGTGGCTTTGAGATTGTGGCAGACCGTGATGAATTGGCTGTCATTGCAGGAATTGTCAAGGACATGGGCTTGTCTCGTATCGGTTTTGAAGATGAGATTTCAGTGTCTTATTATCACCGTATGCAGGCAACCTTTGAAGGAATTGACTTGCTTCCACAAACTCAGTTTGTCGAAGGTCTTCGAATGATTAAGGACGAGGCAGAGATTGCAGCTATTCGCAAGGCTTGTTCTATCTCAGACCAAGCTTTCCGCGATGCGCTTGACTTTATCAAACCAGGAAAGACTGAGATTGAGATTGCCAACTTCCTTGACTTCCGTATGCGTGAGTTGGGAGCATCTGGCTTGTCTTTTGATACGATTCTAGCTAGTGGTATCAACTCTTCCAAACCTCATGCTCATCCTATGCACAAACCAGTGGAGCTGGGAGAAGCCATTACTATGGACTTCGGTTGCCTTTATGACCACTATGTCAGTGATATGACACGGACTATCTATCTGGGGCATGTCAGCGACGAGCAGGCGGAGATTTACAATACGGTTTTGAAAGCCAACCAAGCCTTGATTGACCAGGCTAAGGCAGGATTAGGTTTCCGAGACTTTGACAAAATCCCTCGTGATATTATTATCGAGGCGGGCTATGGCGACTACTTTACCCACGGTATTGGACACGGTATTGGGCTGGATATTCATGAGGAACCTTACTTTAGCCAAACTTCTACAGAAATTATTAAGGCAGGTATGGCCTTAACCGATGAACCAGGTATCTATATAGAAGGCAAATACGGTGTTCGTATCGAGGATGATATCTTGATTACAGAGACCGGTTGTGAATTGTTGACCCTAGCTCCAAAAGAGTTGATAGTTATCTAAGAGTTAAACAACTCAAATGATTGACTTTTAAATTTTAAAGGTTTATACTGAAAAACGAAAACGGTAGGTGAGGCTACCATAGGGATACGGATGACTACCGCAAAGCAGTGGAGACACTACTCGTTGGTCAACAGTCCTGGTCGCGAAGGCCAAGACTAAGCTCATTACATTGCCCTATGGAGTTAAAGCTTGAACGAAAAACAGATAATTAGTTTTTTAATCCTGCCATTTTATGGTGGGATTTTCTACTGTTTAAATCAAAGAAAGGAGATAGACGATGCAAATTGACGATCATCCGGAACCGCACATACACAGCCAATCGCTGATTTGTGTCATTCTGCCCTTATAAAGTGATTGGTCTCTGTGTATGAAACACATCATTCATACAGATAGGAGAAACCAATGAAAACTACAAAAGAAAGATTAGCAACAGCTATTCATACATCTTTAAACGAAACTCTATCTTTTTATAAGACAAGTCTAACAGGCTTGACTGAGGAGCAGGTGGAGAAAAATCGTGACCTATATGGCGAAAATACCATCACAAAGGGTCAAGAAGAAAGTATCCTCAAAAAGATTTACGAATCCATTATCAATCCTTTTACGATCATCTTACTGGTCATCGCCGTGATTTCCTTGGTGACCAATGTCTGGTTGGCAAAACCAGGTCAAGAAGATCCGACAACTTCCATTATCATCGTTGTCCTAGTCCTCATTTCTGGTGGCATACGCTTTGTCCAAGAACTCCGTAGTGATAAGGCTGCGACTAATCTATCAAAAATGATTGTCAACACAGCGACTGTCATTCGTCAAGGAGAAATCCAAGAAGTACCTATCGATGATTTGGTAGTGGGTGACGTGGTTAAATTAAGCGCTGGAGACATGATTCCAGCAGATCTTCTTTTATTTGAGTCGCGCGATTTCTTTGTACAACAGTCGGGCTTGACAGGTGAAAGTGAATCGGTTGAAAAATTGGCCTTGACCAAGGCAACAGTTCAACAATCTGATAGTCTGCTAGAAGCAGAAGCGCTCGCCTTTATGGGAACCAATGTCTTATCTGGTAGTGCCAAGGCCGTGGTTTTAGCAGTTGGTGATGATACCATGATGGGAGCCATTGAGCAGACTTTGAACACCTATGAAGAGCCTACTTCGTTTGAGCGGGAGATGAATAGTATTTCGTGGCTCTTGATTCGTTTGATGCTGGTCATGGTGCCCATCGTTTTCTTGTCCAATGGTTTAACAGATGGTGACTGGCTGGAAGCTGGCGTATTTGCTTTGAGTGTTGGTGTCGGATTAACACCTGAGATGCTTCCTATGATTATCACGGCCAGTCTAGCAAAAGGCTCCATCATTATGGCCAAGGAAAAAGTGGTTATCAAGAAACTCAATGCCATACAGGACTTAGGGGCGATTGATATTTTGTGTACAGATAAGACAGGAACTCTAACCCAAGACGAAATTGTCCTTGAATATCCCTTGGACATCCACGGACGCTTGGATTTGACCGTCTTGAGACGAGCTTATCTCAATTCTTATTTTCAAACGGGCTTGAAAAATTTGATGGACAGAGCTATCATCAAACGGACTGAAAAGGAAGCCAAAGAACACACCCTCTTACAAAATCTGGATCAAACTTTTCAAAAAATAGATGAGCTTCCCTTTGATTTTGAACGTAGACGGATGAGTGTTATCGTTAAGGATGAACACGAAGTTGTTAGTTTGGTAACCAAGGGTGCCCTAGAGGAAATGTTGACGATTTCCAGTCATGCGGAATACCAAGGAGTGATTACTCCCTTGACAGATGCTATTAGAGAAGAGATTTTAGAGGAAGTCCGACAACTAAATCAACAAGGTTTACGTGTCTTGGGAGTGGCCTATAAGTCAGGTTTGAGGGAAGGTCATGCCTATACAGTTGATGATGAAGGGGATATGATTCTAACTGGTTATTTAGCCTTCCTAGATCCTCCTAAACCATCTGCAGCACCAGCAATTAAGGCTCTGTTAGAACATGGGGTTCAAACAAAGATTTTGACGGGAGACAACGAGAAAGTTACCCAAGCAGTCTGTGAAAAGGTTGGTTTAGATATCAATCAGATGCTGTTAGGATCTGAAATTGATCAGATGAGTAATCAAGAATTGGCTCAAGCCGTGGAGGAGGTAACAGTCTTTGCCAAACTTTCTCCTGACCAAAAAGCACGAATTATTTTGCAATTTAAGGCTAATGGTCATGCTGTTGGCTATATGGGAGATGGGATCAATGATGCTCCTTCTATGAAAGTTGCAGATGTGGGGATTTCTGTTGATACAGCAGTAGATATTGCCAAAGAAACAGCGGATGTTATCCTACTTGATAAGGATCTCATGGTGCTTGAAAAAGGACTTGTTGAAGGGCGTAAGGTCTATGCCAATATGACCAAATATATCAAAATGACAGTGAGTTCTAATTTTGGAAATATCTTATCCCTATTAGTCTCTGGAATATTTTTACCATTTTTACCAATGGCGCCAGTCCATTTGATTATCCTAAATCTAGTCTATGATTTATCTTGTATCGCCTTGCCTTTTGACAAGGTGGACAAAGATTTTTTGAGAAATCCGCATACCTGGGAAGCTAGGTCCATCACACGTTTCATGATTTGGATGGGACCTATCTCTTCTGCCTTTGATATTTTGACCTTTATTTTGCTTTATTTTATCATTGTACCCATGACAACAGGTCAAGCTTATGTTCATGGGGCAGAGTCTGCCGTAGAATTTATTGTCTTGTTTCAGACAGGTTGGTTTATCGAGTCCATGTGGTCACAGACCATGGTTATCCATATGCTGCGTTCAGCCAAAATTCCCTTTTTACAAAGTCGTCCAGCTTGGCTAGTCCTTGTGACAACCTTATTGGCTGCAGCCTTTGTGACCTTCCTTCCCTACAGTCCACTCGCAATCCTACTTCATCTAACTCCATTAAAACCGATTTATTTCATCTTTTTACTTTTCATCATTATTTTGTATATGATTAGCGTGACAATTGTGAAAAAAATCTATATCAAGAAATATCAAGAATGGCTGTAAATTTCATTTTGTCAAGAAAAAAGTACGAAAATGACGAAAAAAGTTAAAAAATTTAAAAATAGGTCGCAAGTCGGATGTTTTTTATGGTATAATAGACTAAACTGATAGTAACATGTAGCGAAAGGGGTAGGTACATGATTAAAATTTATACAGTCTCAAGTTGTACTAGCTGTAAAAAAGCAAAAACCTGGCTCAATGCCCACCAGTTAAGTTATAAAGAACAAAATCTTGGTAAAGAAGGAATTACGAGAGAAGAATTACTGGATATTCTAACCAAAACAGATAACGGAATAGCCAGCATCGTTTCATCTAAAAATCGCTATGCCAAAGCCCTTGGAGTGGATATTGAAGATTTGAGTGTCAATGAAGTCCTCAATCTGATTATGGAAACACCGAGAATTTTAAAGAGCCCAATTCTTGTGGATGAAAAACGCCTACAAGTTGGCTATAAGGAAGATGATATTCGTGCCTTCCTACCACGCTCTGTCCGTAATGTAGAAAATGCAGAAGCACGTTTGCGTGCAGCTCTATAAACATCAAGGCTGGGAGCAACTCCCAGTCTTATTTTAATTTCAAAAAGAAAGAAGAAAGAAATGAAAAAAATAGTTCTTGTTAGTCTAGCTTTCCTTTTTGTCCTAGTTGGTTGTGGACAGAAAAAAGAAACTGGAACAGCTACAAAAACAGAAAAGGATACGCTTCAGTCGGCGTTGCCAGTTATTGAAAATGCCGAGAAGAATACAGTTGTGACCAAGACTTTGGTCTTGCCCAAGTCAGATGATGGCAGCCAGCAAACCCAAACCATTACTTACAAAGATAAGACTTTTTTGAGCTTAACGATTCAACAAAAGCGTCCAGTCTCTGATGAATTGAAGACCTATATTGACCAACATGGAGTGGAAGAAACTCAAAAAGCTCTTCTCGAGGCGGAGGAGAAGGATGAGGCTATCATAGAAGCTCGTAAATTAGCAGGATTTAAGCTTGAAACCAAACTATTGAGCGCAACAGAACTTCAAACAACCACTAGTTTTGATTTTCAAGTTCTGGATGTCAAGAAGGCTTCTCAGTTAGAATATTTGAAGAACATTGGTTTAGAAAATCTCTTGAAGAATGAACCAAGTAAATATATTTCAGACAGATTGGCAAATGGCGCGACAGAACAGTAGAAAATCCAAATAAATAGACTGCCTGAATTGTAGAACGTAAGGAATTATGCTATAATGGTACTATTCTAAGGAAAGAGGGTGTTAGAATGGGATTTACTGAAGAAACAGTACGTTTTAAATTGGACGATTCCAATAAAAAAGAAATTAGCGAAACTCTGACTGATGTTTATGCTTCGTTGAACGATAAGGGTTATAACCCGATTAACCAAATCGTAGGTTACGTATTGAGTGGAGACCCTGCCTACGTTCCTCGTTATAATAATGCACGAAATCAAATCCGTAAGTATGAGCGCGATGAAATCGTTGAAGAATTGGTCCGCTACTACCTTAAAGGACAAGGAGTCGATCTATAACCTATGAGAATTATGGGATTGGACGTCGGTTCAAAAACGGTAGGGGTGGCCATTAGCGATCCGCTTGGTTTTACAGCTCAAGGACTTGAAATCATCCAAATCAATGAGGAGCAAGGTCAATTTGGTTTTGACCGCGTTAAGGAGTTGGTTGATACTTACAAGGTGGAACGATTTGTAGTGGGCTTGCCTAAAAACATGAACAATACAAGCGGACCGCGCGTGGAAGCTAGTCAAGCCTACGGAGCAAAGCTAGAAGAGCTTTTTGGTTTACCAGTAGACTATCAAGATGAACGCTTGACAACAGTTGCCGCAGAGCGCATGTTGATTGAACAAGCAGATATTAGTCGCAATAAGCGCAAAAAAGTCATTGATAAGTTAGCAGCTCAGCTGATTTTACAAAACTATTTAGATAGAAAATTTTAATATAAAGGAGAGGCTATGTCACACGATCATAACCACGACCACGAAGAACGTGAACTAATCACACTAGTAGATGAACAAGGAAATGAAACCTTGTTTGAAATCCTTTTGACCATTGACGGAAAAGAAGAATTTGGTAAAAACTATGTTCTTCTAGTACCAGTTAACGCAGAAGAAGACGAAGACGGACAAGTTGAAATCCAAGCTTACTCATTCATCGAAAACGAAGATGGAACAGAAGGCGAATTGCAACCAATCCCAGAAGACTCAGAAGACGAATGGAACATGATTGAAGAAGTCTTCAACAGCTTTATGGAGGAGTAAACACGTCCAGTGGACGTGTTTAGCACTGCGCTAGAAATTAGAAACGCAGGCACATCCAGTGGATGTTTTACCCCAAGCTAATATTCATAGTAGCTAGTTATTAGCTAACCAGGTAAGAGGTCGGGACGAAAATCCTGGCCTCGTTTTTGTTAGTTATGAGACTTTATTGAGGCAGTTGATTGAACCTGTAATTAAGGAGATGTATATGTTTGAAGTAGAAGAATGGCTTCATAGTCGGATTGGTTTGAATTTTCGATCAGGTTTGGGCCGAATGCAACAAGCGGTGGATTTGTTGGGGAATCCCGAGAAGTCTTATCCTATTATCCACGTAACAGGAACTAATGGAAAAGGATCTACCATTGCTTTTATGAGGGAGTTATTTATGGGGCATGACAAAAAAGTTGCGACCTTTACTTCCCCTCATATCGTCTCTATCAATGATCGAATCTGCATTAACGGGCAACCAATAGCTGATGCAGACTTCATTCGTTTGGCTAATCAGGTCAAGGAGATGGAGAAAATGCTTCTGCAAACCCATGATCAGTTGTCCTTTTTTGAATTGCTGACCTTGATTGCTTTTCTTTATTTTAGAGAGCAAGAGGTGGATTTAGTTCTATTAGAAGTGGGAATTGGTGGCTTACTTGACACAACCAATGTGGTAATTGGAGAGATTGCTGTCATCACCTCCATCGGACTTGACCATCAGGAGACTCTGGGTGACAATATAGCAGCAATTGCAGAGCAGAAAGCTGGTATTTTTAAGGCTGGTAAAAAGGCAGTGATTGCTAAGTTGCCTTCAGAAGCTAGGCTTGTTTGTCAGAAAAAAGCAGACTCTTTAGCTGTTGACCTTTATCAGGCAGGCCAAGATTTTTCAATGCTGAATGGGAATTTTTCAAGCTCTTTGGCTAACCTTTCACAGTTGAAAATAGGTTTGGAAGGAGCTTATCAGCAGGAAAATGCGGCCTTGGCGCTACAAACGTTTCTTCTCTTTATGAGGGAAGGAAAGGAAGTTGTTGATGAGCAGGTTGTAAGACAGGCTTTGGAGAAGACCCATTGGGCTGGGCGTTTGGAGCGTATTTGCCCTCAGATTTACTTGGACGGTGCTCATAACCTCCCTGCCTTGACTCGCTTGGTTGAATTTATTAAAGAAAAAGAGCAGGAAGGATATCGGCCTCAAATCCTATTTGGAGCCTTGAAACGGAAGGATTATCAAGGGATGTTGGGTTACTTGACTGAGAATTTGCCTCAGGTGGAACTCAAGGTGACAGGCTTTGACTATCAAGGTTCTTTGGATGAAACAGATGTAACAGGTTACGATATAGTTCCTTCTTACCGAGAATTTATTAGCAATTTTGAAGCAAGAGTAGATGTCCAGGATTTGTTGTTCGTTACAGGTTCTCTCTATTTTATCTCAGAGGTACGGGGCTATCTACTGGGGCATGAGCAGATAAATTGACCTCCTTTTTTGAACTTGTTATACTAGGAAAACTACTAGTTAGAAGGAAAAACTTCTGTAAATTGGTATCAGAAAGGAAATTCATCATGAAATTAAAAAGATTCACACTTTCTCTTGCTTCTCTAGCAAGTCTTAGTCTCTTAGTAGCTTGTTCACAAAGAGCTCAACAAGTTCAACAATCAGCAACTCAACCCCAAACACAACAAACTCAACAATCACAAGCTGCTTCATCTTCTACAGAAAATACAAATCAGGCAGCAGCAAATTCTTCACAAAATGTGCCCGAGGCTCAACCAACCAATATTGATGGAACTTATACCGGTCAGGACGAAGGAGACCGTATCACTTTAGTGGTAACTGGAACAACTGGTACATGGACACAGGTAGAAACTGACGGAGATCAAGAAATCAAGCAGGTTAGCTTCGATGCTGCCAATCAACGCATGATTATTGGGGATGATGCCAAGATTTATACAATTAATGGAAATCAGATGATTATCGACGATATGGATAGAGAAGCGTCTGATCGCATTGTTTTATCAAAATAGACTAGAAGGAGACTGGTTTTGTCAGTCTCTTTTGTTTTTACTCAGAAAAATGATTATAAATACTTGCCTTCTACCGAATACCTGCGTTATACTAGTATTAATTACCTGTTTTTAGCATTCATACTCTTCGAAAATCTCTTCAAACCACGTCAGCTTCCATCTGCAACCTCAAAACAGTGTTTTGAGCAACCTGCGACTAGCTTCCTAGTTTGCTCTTTGCTTTTCATTGAGTATCAAAATATCAAGGAGGGGATATGAAATATAGAAAACTTCAATTATTGATGTCCAAGTATGGCTTTAGTCTTTCGATTATGTTACTTGAACTTTGTCTTGTTTTTGGTCTCTTTCTCTATTTAGGGCGCATGGCCCCTATTCTATGGGTAATTGTCTTAATTTTTATGAGTATGGCGACTATTGTCGCAATTGTCAATCGCTCAATGGCACCTGAAAGTAAAGTAATGTGGTTAGTGGTAACTTTTGTTCCTGTCATTGGCCCCTTGCTCTATCTAATGTTTGGTGAAAGGCGATTGTCCAAAAAAGAAATCAAGCAGTTGGACAAACTTGGTTCTATGCATTTTCGGGAGGATAACAGTAAAGCTCTCCGCCAGAAATTGAAGGAAGAGGATAAGGCTGCTTACGGAGTTATCAAATCTTTGTTAAGTATGGATAGTAACGCCGATGTCTATGATCGAACAGACTCACAATTCTTTTCTTCGGGTGAAAGCATGTGGCAATATATGTTGGAAGACCTCAAGAAAGCTGAGAAATTTATCTTTCTAGAGTACTATATTGTCGAAGAAGGTCTGATGTGGAATAGCATACTAGATATACTAGAGCAAAAGGCAGCTCAGGGTGTAGAGATCAAGATGCTCTATGATGATATCGGCTGTATGGCGACTTTACCTGGAGACTATACTGTTCAGCTTCGTAGTCGAGGAATTGAAGCACATAAGTTTAACAAGGTGATTCCTCGTTTGACGGTGGCTTACAACAATCGGGACCATCGTAAAATCCTTGTCATAGATGGTCAGGTAGCTTATACAGGAGGGATTAACTTAGCCGATGAGTACATCAATCATGTAGAACGTTTTGGCTATTGGAAGGATAGTGGGGTTCGCTTAGATGGCCCTGGTGTCAAGGCTCTCACCCGTCTCTTTTTGATGACTTGGTATATCAATCGTGGGGAAATCAGCGATTTTGACCAGTATCACTTGGAAAATCAGCCTTGTTCTGGCCAAGGGCTCTGCATTCCTTACGGTAGTGGACCCAAGCCTATCTTCCGTACCCAGGTAGGGAAAAAAGTTTATCAAAGTTTGATTAATCAGGCTACTGATTCAGTCTATATCACAACACCCTATTTGATTATTGACTATGATTTAACTGAGAGTATTAAAAATGCAGCCATGAGGGGTGTTGATGTCCGCATCGTGACTCCTTTCATTCCGGATAAAAAATTAATCCAGCTCATAACAAGAGGAGCCTATCCGGATCTTTTGTCAGCAGGAGTCAGGATTTTTGAGTATAGTCCAGGCTTTATCCACAGTAAACAAATCCTAGTGGACAAGGACTTTGCTGCAGTTGGAACCATTAATCTAGATTATAGAAGTTTGCTTCATCACTATGAAGATGCAGTTTTGCTATATAAAACGGCATCAATCACAGAGATTCAAAAAGATTTTGAGGAGATTTTTTCAGTATCGCAAGAAATTTTCCCTCATACGATAAAAAATAGCTGGTATCAAAAATTGATTAAGGAAATTGCCCAGTTATTCGCCCCTATCTTATAAGAAATCTAGGACTTAGGACACAAACCAGTCCTATTTTTCTTGCCTTTTACGAATAAGAAGATGTAGGAGGAACGATGCTGACTCAGAAGGAATTGAACTATATCACGACATTTAAACAGACGCATTTACACCGATTTCGGGAAATTGAAACCTTTGTGAAACTATGCAAAAAATCGCTCAAACAGCCATCGCAAGCTGACAATTTTAGGTCTTTTTGATATACTAAGACAGATAAATTGAATAGGAGAAACGATATGGCTGTATATGGCAGAATCGAAGAAGTATCCGAAATGATACAGAGTGATGGAATAGAAAATAGACTGGATAGGAACCTTGAATCTCATGTAGAAAAAGAAGAACAGGTAGCTTTCCCGTTTTTCAGACTCATCATTGGAAGTACGATTGCAACGGTTTTTTCTGTGGTGATACCTTTACTTTTAGATATGGTAAGTCCCTCTCAGGCGCAGGATTTGTATATAGGGTGGGCTTTACATCAGGGAGGACAGCTCTACAGTAGCTATTATGCTAGTCACGGTCTTATTTATTACTTGCTACTTTACATCACCCAAGGAGGCATTCTTTTTGCCTTGGTAGAATGGCTAGCCCTCTTAGGAGGAGGTTATTTCCTCTTTTCTTCAACTGACTATCTGACGGGACAAAGGGAACAAGCCAAGCAACTCCTAACCATATTTTATATTTTGGTATCCGGTCTCGGTTTTGGAGGAGGATATGCTACGATTTTAGCTCTGCCATTCCTGTTTGCAGGATTTTCGTTCATAGCAGCTTATCTATCAAATCCTAACCATGACAAGGGGTTTCTACGTCTGGGAATTTTCTTGGCTCTATCATTTTTCATAGAGCCTCTTACAAGTCTTCTCTTTATTGCAGTAGTAACGATTGGTTTATTTGTCTTTAATGTTGGGCATGGCCGCCTTGCTCATGGAGTTTATCAGTTTTTTGCAGCAGCACTTGGCTTTTCTCTCATCTTTTACCCAGTAGGATATTATGTTCTTGCTTCAGGTGGTTTTGGAGAAGCTCTAGGAAGTCTTTTATATCCGATTGATTCCCTTCAGGTCTTTGCGAATCCTCAACTAATGGATAATGTTGTATTCTATGGTTTGTTGACCTTTGGTTTAGGAGCTCTCTTCCTTGTTTTTCTAGGATTGTTCCAATCAAAGGCATCAAGATTATATGTTATTTCAGTACCAGCTAGTTTTGCTTTCTTATTTATACTAGCCTTGTTGCTTTTTTCTCAAGAACCTCTTCACGGTTCGCGTTTGATTCTAATCATTCCATTTTTACTGCTTCTTTTGATGACCAGTATTCGTGGGAAGCATTCAGCTAGGGGAGTTCGTCGTCGGAGAAGAGAAGAAGTTCCTACTCTATGGAAAAAATTCATGAAGGGAAATCTCTACCTACCGATTCTAGTGGTGGTTTATCTGATTGCTATTCCTTTTGTGGCTCGTTTTGTCTTGCATCCAGCTTCTTATAGAGAACAACATCAAGTGGTAGATAGAGTCAAACAAGAGACGAGTGATGGTGACCAAATCTATATTTGGGATTCACATGTTCAAATGTATAAAGAAAGCCAGCGTTTGGCTGGATCCATGTTCCCATCACCTCTTCTTTACACGAGTACAGAAGAGAATAAAACTAGTTTAATCAATGACTTGAAAGAAAACAAACCTAAGGTGATTGTGGTAAACGACAAGGTGGCTCTCTGGTCTGAGGCGGAGACACTCTTAAAAGAAAATTACCAACAAGTAAAGACTGATTACTCAGAGTTTAAAGTCTATAAAATCAAATAGCCAAATCAATATCTTGTGTATTTTTAAAAATTTTAGGATTTTTAACACAAGATATTGATTTTTCTTTTTAGAGTGGTATAATACTTTTTAGAAAGAACATTTTAGAAAAGAGCATGCATATGATTGCACTAGAAGAAAAAATTACAATTTTGCCAACTCTCTTCGTCGAGAAACGAGATGGGAGACGTGTTGTATTTGATGTGGACAAGATTGACAAGGCTCTCCACAAGGCGGCTGACAAGGTTATGGATGTGACACCCTTGGTTGAAAAGCGCCTAAATGCTCTGACCGAGCGAATTGTCACAGAAATTCATAGTCGTTTTCCGCAGGGGGTTAAGATTTACGAAATTCAAAATATCGTAGAACATGAACTCCTTGAAGCCAAAGAATATGCGCTAGCTGAGGAGTATATTACTTATCGGACACAAAGGGATTTTGAGCGTTCAAAAGCGACAGATATCAACTTTAGCATCCATAAACTTCTCAACAAAGACCAGGCCGTTGTCAATGAAAATGCTAATAAAGACAGCGATGTCTTTAATACCCAGCGTGATTTGACGGCGGGGATTGTTGGGAAATCAATCGGACTGCAAATGCTCCCTAAGCACGTAGCCAATGCCCACCAAAAGGGGGATATCCACTATCATGATTTGGATTATAGCCCCTACACACCTATGACTAACTGCTGTTTGATTGATTTTAAAGGTATGTTGGAGAATGGCTTTAAGATTGGAAATGCAGAGGTAGAAAGTCCCAAGTCTATCCAGACTGCGACAGCTCAGATTTCTCAAATTATCGCCAACGTTGCTTCTAGCCAGTACGGTGGCTGTTCAGCTGACCGTATCGATGAAGTTTTGGCGCCTTATGCAGAGAAGAATTACCAAAAACACCTCAAGGATGCGGAAGAATGGGTCTTACCTGACAAACGGGAAGATTACGCTTGGAAGAAAACCCAAAAAGATATCTATGATGCCATGCAATCTCTCGAGTATGAAATCAATACTCTCTTCACTTCAAATGGGCAAACACCTTTTACTTCACTAGGTTTTGGTCTGGGAACCAATCGTTTTGAGCGTGAAATTCAAAAAGCTATCTTGAACATCCGAATCAAGGGACTTGGTTCAGAACACCGCACAGCTATCTTCCCTAAACTTATCTTCACGCTTAAAAGAGGACTCAACTTAGAAGAAGGGACTCCCAACTACGACATTAAGCAGTTGGCTCTTGAGTGTGCAACCAAGCGGATGTACCCAGATGTCTTGTCTTATGATAAGATTATCGAATTGACAGGTTCCTTCAAGGTTCCGATGGGATGTCGTTCATTCCTTCAAGGATGGAAGGATGAAAATGGAGTTGAAGTTAACTCTGGCCGTATGAATCTAGGGGTGGTGACGGTCAATCTTCCTCGTATTGCCCTTGAGTCTGAAGGTGATATGAATAAGTTCTGGGAAATCTTTAACGAGCGGATGAACATTGCAGAAGATGCTCTAGTTTATCGTGTCGAACGGACCAAGGAAGCAACACCAGAAAATGCTCCTATCCTTTATCAATACGGTGCTTTTGGTCATCGTCTAGGTAAAGAAGAAAGCGTTGACCAGCTCTTTAAGAATCGTCGTGCGACAGTTTCACTAGGCTATATCGGTTTGTACGAAGTAGCGACTGTTTTCTTTGGTAACAGCTGGGAAAGTAATCCAGATGCTAAGGAATTCACGCTGGATATCATTCGTGATATGAAACGCCGTGTAGAAGAGTGGTCTGACCAATATGGCTATCATTTCTCTATCTACTCAACACCATCTGAAAGTTTGACAGATCGTTTCTGCCGACTAGATACAGAGAAGTTTGGTTCTATTCCTGATATTACAGATAAGGAATACTACACCAACTCTTTCCACTACGATGTTCGTAAAAATCCAACACCGTTTGAAAAATTGGATTTTGAGAAAGTCTATCCAGAAGCAGGTGCGTCGGGTGGTTTCATCCATTATTGTGAGTATCCAGTCCTTCAGCAAAATCCAAAGGCCTTGGAAGCTGTCTGGGACTATGCCTATGACCGTGTGGGCTATCTTGGGACCAATACACCAATAGACCGTTGCTACAAGTGTGACTTTGAAGGGGATTTTGAACCAACTGAGAGGGGTTTTGCTTGTCCTAACTGTGGCAATAGCGACCCTAAAACAGTAGATGTTGTTAAACGAACTTGTGGCTATTTAGGTAATCCTCAAGCGAGACCTATGGTCAATGGCCGTCACAAGGAAATCGCAGCGCGTGTCAAACATATGAATGGTTCAACGATTAAAATAGCTGGCCATCAAGTAACCAATTAGAAAGAAATGAAATGGGAAAATATCAATTAGACGATAAGGGGCGTGCACAAGTGACCCGTTATCACGAGAAACACTCTAAAGGTGGAGCTGGTAAAAAAGAACGCTTGCTCAACCTCAGAGAACAATTTTTAAACAAGAACAAGAAAAAATAAAAGTGAGAGTCAACTCTCGCTTTTCTCATAGTGGGAGGTAAGGATGGAATTACGCAGACCAAGATTAGCAGATAAAGAAACAGTTTTAGAGATGATGACAGAGTTTGAAAAGAGCCAATCAGCCCATGATGGAGGATTTTGGGATACAGAGAACTTTGTGTATGAAGAATGGTTGGAAACAAATAAGCAAAAAGAAATGGGAATAAACTTGCCTGAAAATCGTGTTCCTTCTATTCAATTTGTATCATTTGATGATGTAGGTCCTGCTCTAGGATTTTTGAATCTGCGATTGAGACTGAATGAGGGTTTATTGAATTATGCTGGCCACATTGGCTACTCCATTCGTCCATCAGAAAGAGGCAAAGGTTATGCTAAAGAGACTCTCCGTCAGGGCTTGCAAGTTGCTAAGGAAAAGAACATCAAGAGAACTCTTGTGACCTGTAGCGTGAATAATCCTGCTAGCAGAGCAGTCATTCTAGCAAATGGTGGGCTCCTTGAAGATGTTCGTAATGGAGTTGAGCGTTATTGGATAGAGGTAGCGAATGAATAATCCAAAACCACAAGAATGGAAAAGCGAGGATCTCAGTCAAGGGCGTATTATTGATTACAAGGCCTTCAACTTTGTAGATGGAGAGGGTGTGCGTAACTCTCTCTATGTATCAGGCTGTATGTTTCACTGCGAGGGTTGTTATAATGTTGCCACTTGGTCTTTCAATGCAGGAATTCCCTACACAGCAGAATTAGAAGAACAGATTATGGCAGACCTTGCCCAACCCTATGTTCAGGGATTGACCTTGCTGGGAGGGGAGCCTTTTCTCAATACTGGCATTCTTTTGCCACTCGTGAAGCGTATTCGGAAGGAATTGCCAGACAAGGACATCTGGTCTTGGACGGGCTATACATGGGAAGAAATGATGTTGGAAACTCCAGATAAACTGGAACTCTTATCATTGATTGACATTCTTGTCGATGGACGATACGACCGAACTAAGAGAAATCTCATGCTCCAGTTTCGAGGCTCGTCCAATCAACGAATTATCGATGTGCAAAAATCTCTCAAAAGTGGGCAAATAGTGATTTGGGACAAACTCAATGATGGAAAAGAAAGCTATGAACAGGTGAAGAGAGATTAACTTTCTTCTATAAAAATAGTTAAATAAATGACCTATAAAAAAAGAAAACAGTTTCATTGTAAAAAAACAAAAAAACAGCAACAAATCCCTTGCAATCGCAGGGGCTTTGTGTTATTCTATTATGGTGCTGTAAATTACAGCCTTAGCTTTGATGCAAGAGGTTGCGACACGCTCGGTTGCATTGCCACGCAACACCGCGTCGGTTTTCTTGTGGAGCTAGCCTATTATCTTAAATAGACGAAAAGGAGAAAAAGATGGCAAACAAAAAAATCCGTATCCGTTTGAAAGCTTACGAACACCGTACGCTTGACACAGCGGCTGCAAAAATCGTAGAATCAGCTACTCGTACAGGTGCACAAGTTGCGGGTCCAATCCCACTTCCAACTGAACGTAGCCTCTACACAATCATTCGTGCGACTCACAAATACAAAGACTCTCGCGAACAATTTGAAATGCGTACACACAAACGTTTGATTGATATCGTTAACCCAACTCAAAAAACAGTTGATGCGTTGATGAAATTGGATCTTCCAAGTGGTGTAAACGTAGAAATCAAACTTTAATCTAAAGCTTGATACCTTGAGCATAAAAAACGCTCGTTAAAAACTTTTTGAATAAAAAATATAGAAAAGGAACTATTTTCTCATGACAAAAGGAATCTTAGGGAAAAAAGTGGGAATGACTCAAATCTTCACTGAAGCTGGCGAATTGATCCCTGTAACAGTTATTGAAGCAGCTCCAAACGTTGTTCTTCAAGTTAAAACTGTTGAAACAGACGGATACAACGCTATCCAAGTTGGTTTCGATGACAAACGCGAAGTATTGAGCAACAAACCTGCTAAAGGACATGTAGCGAAAGCTAACACGGCTCCTAAGCGCTTCATTCGTGAATTCAAAAACGTTGAAGGCTTGGAAGTTGGTGCTGAAATCACAGTTGAAACATTCGCAGCTGGAGATGTTGTTGACGTAACTGGTACTTCTAAAGGTAAAGGTTTCCAAGGTGTTATCAAGCGCCACGGACAATCACGTGGACCAATGGCTCACGGTTCTCGTTACCACCGTCGTCCAGGTTCTATGGGACCTGTTGCACCTAACCGCGTATTCAAAGGTAAAAACCTTGCAGGACGTATGGGTGGCGACCGTGTAACAATTCAAAACCTTGAAGTTGTACAAGTTGTTCCAGAAAAGAACGTTATCCTTATCAAAGGTAACGTACCAGGTGCTAAGAAATCTCTTATCACTATCAAATCAGCAGTTAAAGCTGGTAAATAATAAGGAAAGGGGAATACAGTCAAAATGGCAAATGTAACATTATTCGACCAAACTGGTAAACAAGCGGGCGAAGTTGTTCTTAACGATGCAATCTTTGGTATCGAACCAAATGAATCTGTTGTGTTTGATGTGATCATCAGCCAACGTGCTAGCCTTCGTCAAGGAACTCACGCAGTTAAAAACCGCTCAGCTGTTTCAGGTGGCGGACGCAAACCATGGCGTCAAAAAGGAACTGGACGTGCTCGTCAAGGTTCTATCCGCTCTCCACAATGGCGTGGTGGTGGAATCGTCTTCGGACCAACTCCACGTAGCTATGCGTACAAACTTCCTCAAAAAGTTCGTCGCCTTGCGCTTAAATCTGTTTACTCAGAAAAAGTTGCTGAAAATAAATTTGTAGCCGTTGATTCTCTTGAATTTACAGCTCCAAAAACTGCTGAATTTGCAAAAGTTCTTGCAGCTTTGAGCATCGATTCTAAAGTCCTTGTTATTCTTGAAGAAGGAAACGAATTCGCAGCTCTCTCAGCTCGTAACCTTCCAAACGTGAAAGTTGCGACTGCTACAACTGCAAGTGTTCTTGACATCGCAAATAGTGACAAACTTCTTGTTACTCAAGCAGCTATCTCTAAAATCGAGGAGGTTCTTGCATAATGAATTTGTATGATGTTATCAAAAAACCTGTAATCACTGAAAGCTCAATGGCTCAACTTGAAGCAGGAAAATATGTATTTGAAGTTGACACTCGTGCACACAAACTTTTGATTAAGCAAGCTGTTGAAGCTGCTTTCGAAGGTGTTAAAGTTGCAAATGTTAACACAATCAACGTAAAACCAAAAGCTAAACGTGTTGGACGTTACACTGGTTTTACTAACAAAACTAAAAAAGCTATCATCACACTTACAGCTGATTCAAAAGCAATCGAGTTGTTTGCTGCTGAAGCTGAATAATCTAAGGAGGAAATATCGTGGGAATTCGTGTTTATAAACCAACAACAAACGGTCGCCGTAATATGACTTCTTTGGATTTCGCTGAAATCACAACAAGCACTCCTGAAAAATCATTGCTTGTTGCATTGAAGAGCAAGGCTGGTCGTAACAACAACGGTCGTATCACAGTTCGTCACCAAGGTGGTGGACACAAACGTTTCTACCGTTTGGTTGACTTCAAACGTAACAAAGACAACGTTGAAGCAGTTGTTAAAACAATTGAGTACGATCCAAACCGTTCTGCAAACATCGCTCTTGTACACTACACTGACGGTGTGAAAGCGTACATCATCGCTCCAAAAGGTCTTGAAGTTGGTCAACGTATCGTTTCAGGTCCAGAAGCAGATATCAAAGTCGGAAACGCTCTTCCACTTGCTAACATTCCAGTTGGTACTTTGATCCACAACATCGAGTTGAAACCAGGTCGTGGTGGTGAATTGGTACGTGCTGCTGGAGCATCTGCTCAAGTATTGGGTTCTGAAGGTAAATACGTTCTTGTTCGTCTTCAATCAGGTGAAGTTCGTATGATTCTTGGAACTTGTCGTGCTACAGTTGGTGTTGTCGGAAACGAACAACATGGACTTGTAAACCTTGGTAAAGCAGGACGTAGCCGTTGGAAAGGTATCCGCCCAACAGTTCGTGGTTCTGTAATGAACCCTAACGATCACCCACACGGTGGTGGTGAAGGTAAAGCACCAGTTGGTCGTAAAGCACCATCTACTCCATGGGGCAAACCTGCTCTTGGTCTTAAAACTCGTAACAAGAAAGCGAAATCTGACAAACTTATCGTTCGTCGTCGCAACGAGAAATAATATTAAACTAGTCGCTTAAGCAACTAGTAAATCCGCCAGCTCGGTAGCGCTGCTTGTGAGCGCAAGCCGCTGTGGTACAACATTTAAAGGAGAAAATATAAAAATGGGACGCAGTCTTAAAAAAGGACCTTTCGTCGATGAGCATTTGATGAAAAAAGTTGAAGCTCAAGCTAACGACGAAAAGAAAAAAGTTATTAAAACTTGGTCACGTCGTTCAACGATCTTCCCAAGTTTCATTGGTTACACTATCGCAGTTTATGACGGACGTAAACACGTACCTGTTTACATCCAAGAAGACATGGTAGGTCACAAACTTGGTGAATTTGCACCAACTCGTACTTACAAAGGTCACGCTGCAGACGACAAGAAAACACGTAGAAAATAAGGAGAACATAAATGGCAGAAATTACTTCAGCTAAAGCAATGGCTCGTACAGTACGTGTTTCACCTCGTAAATCACGTCTTGTTCTTGATAACATCCGTGGTAAAAGCGTAGCCGATGCAATCGCAATCTTGACATTCACTCCAAACAAAGCTGCTGAAATCATCTTGAAAGTTTTGAACTCAGCTGTAGCTAACGCTGAAAACAACTTTGGTTTGGATAAAGCTAACTTGGTAGTATCTGAAGCATTCGCAAACGAAGGACCAACTATGAAACGTTTCCGTCCACGTGCGAAAGGTTCAGCTTCACCAATCAACAAACGTACAGCTCACATCACTGTAGCTGTTGCAGAAAAATAAGGAGGTAAAATCGTGGGTCAAAAAGTACATCCAATTGGTATGCGTGTCGGCATCATCCGTGATTGGGATGCCAAATGGTATGCTGAAAAAGAATACGCGGATTACCTTCATGAAGATCTTGCAATCCGTAAATTCGTTCAAAAAGAACTTGCTGACGCAGCAGTTTCAACTATCGAAATCGAACGCGCAGTAAACAAAGTTAACGTTTCACTTCACACTGCTAAACCAGGTATGGTTATCGGTAAAGGTGGTGCTAACGTTGATGCACTCCGTGCGAAACTTAACAAATTGACTGGAAAACAAGTACACATCAACATCATCGAAATCAAACAACCTGATTTGGATGCTCACCTTGTAGGTGAAGGAATTGCTCGTCAATTGGAGCAACGTGTTGCTTTCCGTCGTGCACAAAAACAAGCAATCCAACGTGCAATGCGTGCTGGAGCTAAAGGAATCAAAACTCAAGTATCAGGTCGTTTGAACGGTGCAGATATCGCCCGTGCTGAAGGATACTCTGAAGGAACTGTTCCACTTCACACACTTCGTGCAGATATCGATTACGCTTGGGAAGAAGCAGATACTACATACGGTAAACTTGGTGTTAAAGTATGGATCTACCGTGGTGAAGTTCTTCCAGCTCGCAAAAACACTAAAGGAGGTAAATAACCAATGTTAGTACCTAAACGTGTTAAACACCGTCGTGAATTCCGTGGAAAAATGCGCGGTGAAGCAAAAGGTGGAAAAGAAGTAGCATTCGGTGAATACGGTCTTCAAGCTACAACTAGCCACTGGATCACTAACCGCCAAATCGAAGCTGCTCGTATCGCCATGACTCGTTACATGAAACGTGGTGGTAAAGTTTGGATTAAAATCTTCCCACACAAATCATACACTGCTAAAGCTATCGGTGTGCGTATGGGATCTGGTAAAGGGGCACCTGAAGGTTGGGTAGCACCAGTTAAACGTGGTAAAGTGATGTTCGAAATCGCTGGTGTATCTGAAGAGATCGCTCGCGAAGCGCTTCGTCTTGCTAGCCACAAATTGCCAGTTAAATGTAAATTCGTAAAACGTGAAGCAGAATAAGGAGAAGGCATGAAACTTAATGAAGTAAAAGAATTTGTTAAAGAACTTCGTGGTCTTTCTCAAGAAGAACTCGCGAAGCGCGAAAACGAATTGAAAAAAGAATTGTTTGAACTTCGTTTCCAAGCTGCTACTGGTCAATTGGAACAAACAGCTCGCTTGAAAGAAGTTAAAAAACAAATCGCTCGTATCAAAACAGTTCAATCTGAAGCGAAATAATAGACTAGGGAAGGAGAAATTTCAATGGAACGCAATAATCGTAAAGTTCTTGTTGGACGTGTTGTATCTGACAAAATGGACAAGACAATCACAGTTGTAGTTGAAACAAAACGTAACCACCCAGTCTATGGTAAACGTATTAACTACTCTAAAAAATACAAAGCTCATGATGAAAACAATGTTGCCAAAGAAGGCGATATCGTACGTATCATGGAAACTCGCCCGCTTTCAGCTACAAAACGTTTCCGTCTTGTAGAAGTTGTTGAAGAAGCGGTCATCATCTAATCAAACCTGAAAGGAGAAAACTGAAATGATTCAAACAGAAACTCGTTTGAAAGTCGCAGACAACAGCGGTGCTCGCGAAATCTTGACTATCAAAGTTCTTGGTGGTTCAGGACGTAAATTTGCAAACATCGGTGATGTTATCGTGGCATCTGTAAAACAAGCTACTCCTGGTGGTGCGGTTAAAAAAGGTGACGTTGTTAAAGCAGTTATCGTTCGTACTAAATCAGGTGCTCGTCGTGCTGATGGTTCATACATCAAATTTGACGAAAACGCAGCAGTTATCATCCGTGAAGACAAAACTCCTCGCGGAACACGTATCTTTGGCCCAGTTGCACGTGAATTGCGTGAAGGTGGCTTCATGAAGATCGTGTCACTTGCTCCAGAAGTACTTTAATTTTTAGAAACAAACTAGTCCCCTGGATTTACCTCCAGGGTGCCCTTATGGGCGTAAGAAAAATCAAGGAGAAACCTAATGTTTGTAAAAAAAGGCGACAAAGTTCGCGTAATCGCTGGTAAAGATAAGGGAACAGAAGCTGTTGTCCTTACTGCCCTTCCAAAAGTAAACAAAGTTATCGTTGAAGGTGTTAACATCGTTAAGAAACACCAACGTCCAACTAACGAACTTCCTCAAGGTGGTATCATCGAGAAAGAAGCAGCTATCCACGTATCAAACGTTCAAGTTTTGGACAAAAATGGTGTAGCTGGTCGTGTTGGTTACAAATTTGTAGACGGTAAAAAAGTTCGCTACAACAAAAAATCAGGCGAAGTGCTTGATTAATCACGAAGGAAAGGAGAAGTATAATGGCAAATCGTTTAAAAGAAAAATATCTTAATGAAGTAGTTCCTGCTTTGACAGAACAATTCAACTACTCATCAGTGATGGCTGTGCCTAAAGTAGATAAGATCGTTTTGAACATGGGTGTTGGTGAAGCTGTATCAAACGCTAAAAGCCTTGAAAAAGCTGCTGAAGAATTGGCACTTATCTCAGGTCAAAAACCACTTATCACTAAAGCTAAAAAATCAATCGCCGGCTTCCGTCTTCGTGAAGGTGTTGCGATCGGTGCAAAAGTTACCCTTCGTGGTGAACGTATGTACGAATTCTTGGATAAATTGGTTTCAGTTTCACTTCCACGTGTACGTGACTTCCACGGTGTTCCAACAAAATCATTTGATGGACGCGGAAACTACACACTTGGTGTGAAAGAACAATTGATTTTCCCAGAAATCAACTTCGATGACGTTGACAAAACTCGTGGTCTTGACATCGTTATCGTAACAACTGCTAACACTGACGAAGAGTCACGTGCATTGCTTACAGGCCTTGGAATGCCTTTTGCAAAATAATATAGGAGGTAAATCTAATGGCTAAAAAATCAATGATTGCTAAGAACAAACGTCCAGCGAAGTTCTCTACTCAAGCTTATACTCGTTGTGAAAAATGTGGTCGTCCACATTCAGTTTACCGCAAATTTAAACTTTGCCGTGTTTGCTTCCGTGAATTAGCTTACAAAGGACAAATCCCAGGCGTTACCAAAGCATCTTGGTAATATCATGATACGAAGAGCGTAACAACCACAGCAAAAATAGGAAATTTGGTGTAGGAGCGATGCTCCAAAACAAATTTATCTTTTTTGCACAGGTTGTAGCTCGTGTTCAAATAAGAGTTTTCTCATTTGAATGTATCAATACTATCTGAGCCTAGCTCAATCATTAACTAGCAAGTGCAACTTGCAAACTACTAGTAAGAGGAGAAAAACAAAATGGTTATGACTGACCCAATCGCAGACTTCCTAACTCGTATTCGTAATGCTAACCAAGCTAAACACGAAGTACTTGAAGTACCTGCATCAAACATCAAAAAAGGGATTGCTGAAATCCTTAAACGCGAAGGTTTTGTAAAAAACGTTGAAATCATCGAAGATGACAAACAAGGCATCATCCGTGTATTCCTTAAATACGGACCAAACGGTGAAAAAGTTATCACTAACTTGAAACGTGTTTCTAAACCAGGACTTCGTGTCTACAAAAAACGTGAAGACCTTCCAAAAGTTCTTAACGGACTTGGAATTGCTATCCTTTCAACTTCTGAAGGTTTGCTTACTGATAAAGAAGCACGCCAAAAGAATGTTGGTGGAGAAGTTATCGCTTACGTTTGGTAAAATCAAGATACAAAGCTCGTAAAGAACAAAGCAAAATTAGAAAGTTGGAGAAGTTTGTTTACAAACAAGCCAACTTATCTATTTTGCACAGTTCTTAGAGCGTGTTCAGTTCAGCTCTTGAACTAAATAAGTATCTGAACCCCGTGAAAACTGGCCGTTCTGGCCTGACAATTTAACAGGAGAAAATAAACATGTCACGTATTGGTAATAAAGTTATCGTGTTGCCTGCTGGTGTAGAAATCACTAACAATGACAACGTTGTAACTGTAAAAGGACCTAAAGGAGAACTTACTCGTGAGTTCTCAAAAGATATTGAAATCCGTGTGGAAGGTACTGAAGTAACTCTTCACCGTCCAAATGATTCAAAAGAAATGAAAACTATCCACGGAACTACTCGTGCCCTTTTGAACAACATGGTTGTTGGTGTATCAGAAGGATTCAAGAAAGAACTTGAAATGCGCGGGGTTGGTTACCGTGCACAACTTCAAGGATCTAAACTTGTTTTGGCTGTTGGTAAATCTCATCCAGACGAAGTTGAAGCTCCAGAAGGAATTACTTTTGAACTTCCAAACCCAACAACAATCGTTGTTAGCGGAATTTCAAAAGAAGTAGTTGGTCAAACAGCTGCTTACGTACGTAGCCTTCGTTCACCAGAACCATATAAAGGTAAAGGTATCCGTTACGTTGGTGAATTCGTTCGCCGTAAAGAAGGTAAAACAGGTAAATAATGTTGAGTGGTTGAGTCTCAACCACCAACCTATTTTCCAACTTTGTGCATAGCACACGATTTAAAACTAAAGAGGTGAAAACTGTGATTTCAAAACCAGATAAAAACAAACTCCGCCAAAAACGCCACCGTCGCGTTCGCGGAAAACTCTCTGGAACTGCTGATCGCCCACGTTTGAACGTATTCCGTTCTAATACAGGCATCTACGCTCAAGTGATTGATGACGTAGCGGGTGTAACGCTCGCAAGTGCTTCAACTCTTGACAAAGAAGTTTCAAAAGGAACTAAAACTGAACAAGCCGTTGCTGTCGGTAAACTCGTTGCAGAACGTGCAAACGCTAAAGGTATTTCAGAAGTGGTGTTCGACCGCGGTGGATATCTATATCACGGACGTGTGAAAGCTTTGGCTGATGCAGCTCGTGAAAACGGATTGAAATTCTAATAGGAGGACACTAGAAAATGGCATTTAAAGACAATGCAGTTGAATTAGAAGAACGCGTAGTTGCTGTCAACCGTGTTACAAAAGTTGTTAAAGGTGGACGTCGTCTTCGTTTCGCAGCTCTTGTTGTTGTTGGTGACCACAACGGTCGCGTAGGATTTGGTACTGGTAAAGCTCAAGAAGTTCCAGAAGCAATCCGTAAAGCAGTAGATGATGCTAAGAAAAACTTGATCGAAGTTCCTATGGTTGGAACAACAATCCCACACGAAGTTCTTTCAGAATTCGGTGGAGCTAAAGTATTGTTGAAACCTGCTGTAGAAGGTTCTGGAGTTGCCGCTGGTGGTGCAGTTCGTGCCGTTGTGGAATTGGCAGGTGTGGCAGATATTACATCTAAATCACTTGGTTCTAACACTCCAATCAACATTGTTCGTGCAACTGTTGAAGGTTTGAAACAATTGAAACGCGCTGAAGAAGTTGCTGCCCTTCGTGGTATTTCAGTTTCTGATTTGGCATAAGAAAGGGGATAAAATGGCTCAAATTAAAATTACTTTGACTAAGTCTCCAATCGGACGCATTCCATCACAACGTAAAACTGTTGTAGCACTTGGACTTGGCAAATTGAACAGCTCTGTTATTAAAGAAGATAACGCTGCTATCCGTGGTATGATCACTGCAGTATCTCACTTGGTAACAGTTGAAGAAGTAAACTAATGAATTTTTAGGGGATGTGCACTATACCATCCCCTAAAACTAGATATAGTCATCTATGATGACGTCGTATAGGCGAGTTGATGGGGGAGACAACCTTTTCTCCCTTATCGGCGCTAGCATTTTACAAAAGAGGAGAAAATAAAAATGAAACTTCATGAATTGAAACCTGCAGAAGGTTCTCGTAAAGTACGTAACCGCGTTGGTCGTGGTACTTCATCAGGTAACGGTAAAACATCTGGTCGTGGTCAAAAAGGTCAAAAAGCTCGTAGCGGTGGCGGAGTTCGCCTTGGTTTTGAAGGTGGACAAACTCCATTGTTCCGTCGTCTTCCAAAACGTGGATTCACTAACATCAACGCTAAAGAATACGCAATTGTGAACCTTGACCAATTGAACGTCTTTGAAGATGGTGCTGAAGTTACTCCAGTTGTTCTTATCGAAGCAGGAATTGTTAAAGCTGAAAAATCAGGTATTAAAATTCTTGGTAACGGTGAGTTGACTAAGAAATTGACTGTGAAAGCAGCTAAATTCTCTAAATCAGCTGAAGAAGCTATCACTGCTAAAGGTGGTTCAGTAGAAGTCATCTAAGAGAGGTGACCTATGTTTTTTAAATTATTAAGAGAAGCTCTTAAAGTCAAGCAGGTTCGATCAAAAATTTTATTCACAATTTTTATCGTTTTGGTCTTTCGTATCGGAACTAGCATTACAGTTCCTGGTGTGAATGCCAATAGCTTGAATGCTTTAAGTGGATTATCCTTCTTAAACATGTTGAGCTTGGTGTCAGGGAATGCCATGAAAAACTTCTCAGTTTTTGCTCTTGGTGTTAGCCCCTACATTACGGCCTCTATCGTTGTCCAACTCTTGCAAATGGATATTTTACCCAAATTTGTAGAGTGGGGTAAACAAGGGGAAGTAGGTCGAAGAAAATTAAATCAAGCTACTCGTTATATTGCTCTTGTTCTAGCCTTTGTGCAATCGATCGGGATTACAGCTGGTTTTAATACTTTGGCTGGAGCTCAATTGTTGAAAACAGCTCTTACTCCACAAGTCTTTATCATGATTGGTATCATCTTAACAGCTGGTAGTATGATTGTGACTTGGTTGGGAGAGCAAATTACAGATAAGGGATACGGAAATGGTGTTTCTATGATTATCTTTGCCGGGATTGTTGCCTCAATTCCAGAGATGATTCAGGGCATCTATGTGGACTACTTTGTGAACGTCCCAAGTAGCCGTATCAACTCATCCATCATTTTCGTAATCATTTTGATTATTACTGTATTGTTGATCATTTATTTTACAACTTATGTTCAACAAGCAGAATACAAAATTCCAATCCAATATACTAAGGTTGCACAAGGTGCTCCATCTAGCTCTTACCTTCCTTTGAAGGTAAACCCTGCTGGAGTTATCCCTGTTATCTTTGCAAGTTCGATTACTGCAGCGCCTGCGGCTATTCTTCAGTTTTTGAGTGCTACAGGTCATGATTGGGCTTGGGTAAGAACAGCACAAGAAATGCTGGCAACAACTTCACCAACTGGTATTGCCATGTATGCTTTATTGATTATTCTCTTTACATTCTTCTATACGTTTGTACAGATTAATCCTGAAAAAGCGGCAGAAAACTTACAAAAGAGCGGTGCTTATATCCATGGAGTTCGTCCTGGTAAAGGTACAGAAGAATATATGTCTAAACTTCTTCGTCGTCTTGCAACTGTTGGTTCTCTCTTCCTTGGTGTGATTTCTATTTTACCGATCGTAGCAAAAGATGTTTTCGGACTTTCAGAAGCAGTTGCTTTTGGAGGAACCAGTCTTTTGATCATTATCTCTACAGGTATTGAAGGAATCAAACAATTGGAAGGCTACCTATTGAAACGTAAGTATGTTGGTTTCATGGACAGAACAGAATAAAAGTAATTACTGAATCAGTAATTACTGAGGGAGTGGAGGTTTAACTCTAACATTAGTGAGAGTTTGGTCTCCCCTCTTCTATTTTGTTTTTAAATAGGGGTGAAAAAACTTTTTGCTTCTATTTAAAAATAAAATAAGGAGATCAAATCATGAATCTTTTGATTATGGGCTTACCTGGTGCAGGTAAGGGAACTCAAGCAGCAAAAATCGTAGAACAATTCCATGTTGCACATATCTCAACAGGTGATATGTTCCGTGCTGCTATGGCAAATCAAACTGAAATGGGTGTTCTTGCTAAGTCATACATTGACAAGGGTGAATTGGTTCCTGACGAAGTTACAAATGGGATCGTAAAAGAACGTCTTTCACAAGATGATATTAAAGAAACAGGATTCTTGTTGGATGGTTACCCACGTACAATTGAACAAGCTCATGCCTTGGACAAAACATTGGCTGAACTTGGCATTGAACTAGAAGGTGTTATCAACATCGAAGTGAATCCAGACAGCCTCTTGGAACGTTTGAGTGGCCGTATCATCCACCGCGTAACTGGAGAAACTTTCCACAAGGTCTTTAACCCACCAGTTGACTATAAAGAAGAAGATTACTACCAACGTGAAGATGATAAGCCTGAGACAGTCAAACGTCGTTTGGATGTGAATATTGCTCAAGGGGAACCAATCATTGCTCACTACCGTGCCAAAGGTTTGGTTCATGACATCGAAGGTAATCAAGATATCAATGATGTCTTCTCAGATATCGAAAAAGTATTGACAAATTTGAAATAAAGCGTTTTTCACACTTGCAAAAATCCGCTACAAATGTTATACTGAGATAGTCTGACTTATAATTGTTGTCTCTGTGTCTAGAGGCATCGAATCGAAATTTATGGAGGTGCTTTTGCGTGGCAAAAGACGATGTGATTGAAGTTGAAGGCAAAGTAGTTGATACAATGCCGAATGCAATGTTTACGGTTGAACTTGAAAATGGACATCAGATTTTAGCAACAGTTTCTGGTAAAATTCGTAAAAACTATATTCGTATTTTAGCGGGAGATCGTGTTACTGTCGAAATGAGTCCATATGACTTGACACGTGGACGTATCACTTACCGCTTTAAATAATCGAAAAACTTGGAGGGATAAGAAATGAAAGTAAGACCATCGGTCAAACCAATTTGCGAATACTGTAAAGTTATTCGTCGTAATGGTCGTGTTATGGTAATTTGCCCAGCAAATCCAAAACACAAACAACGTCAAGGATAAGATAGAAAGGAGAAAACATGGCTCGTATTGCTGGAGTTGACATTCCAAATGACAAACGCGTAGTAATCTCATTGACTTATGTTTATGGTATCGGACTTGCAACATCTAAGAAAATTTTGGCTGCTGCTGGAATCTCAGAAGATGTTCGTGTACGTGATCTTACATCAGATCAAGAAGATGCTATCCGTCGTGAAGTGGATGCAATCAAAGTTGAAGGTGACCTTCGTCGTGAAGTAAACTTGAACATCAAACGTTTGATGGAAATCGGTTCATACCGTGGTATCCGTCACCGTCGTGGACTTCCTGTCCGTGGACAAAACACTAAAAACAACGCTCGCACTCGTAAAGGTAAAGCTGTTGCGATTGCTGGTAAGAAAAAATAATATAGGAGGTAAAAGTCTTGGCTAAACCAACACGTAAACGTCGTGTGAAAAAGAATATCGAATCTGGTATTGCTCATATTCACGCTACATTTAATAACACTATTGTTATGATTACTGATGTGCATGGTAATGCAATTGCTTGGTCATCAGCTGGTGCTCTTGGTTTCAAAGGTTCTCGTAAATCTACACCATTCGCTGCTCAAATGGCTTCTGAAGCTGCTGCTAAATCTGCACAAGAACACGGTCTTAAATCAGTTGAAGTTACTGTAAAAGGTCCAGGTTCTGGTCGTGAGTCAGCTATTCGTGCGCTTGCTGCCGCTGGTCTTGAAGTAACAGCAATTCGTGATGTGACTCCAGTGCCACACAATGGTGCTCGTCCTCCAAAACGTCGCCGTGTATAATCATCGCATTACACTGCTTTTCGTTTAAGAGGGAGTAACTAAATGATCGAGTTTGAAAAACCAAATATAACAAAAATTGATGAAAATAAAGATTATGGCAAGTTTGTAATCGAACCACTTGAACGTGGCTACGGTACAACTCTTGGTAACTCTCTTCGTCGTGTACTTCTAGCTTCTCTACCAGGAGCAGCTGTGACATCTATCAATATTGATGGTGTGTTACATGAGTTTGACACAGTTCCAGGTGTTCGTGAAGACGTGATGCAAATCATTCTGAACATTAAAGGAATTGCAGTGAAATCGTACGTTGAAGACGAAAAAATCATCGAACTGGATGTTGAAGGTCCTGCTGAGGTAACAGCTGGTGACATTTTGACAGATAGCGATATTGAAATTGTAAATCCAGATCATTATCTCTTTACAATCGGTGAAGGTTCTTCCCTAAAAGCGACTATGACTGTTAACAGTGGTCGTGGATATGTACCTGCTGATGAAAATAAAAAAGATAATGCACCAGTTGGAACACTTGCTGTAGATTCTATTTATACACCAGTTACAAAAGTCAACTATCAAGTGGAACCTGCTCGTGTAGGTAGCAATGATGGATTTGACAAATTAACCCTTGAAATCTTGACAAATGGAACAATTATTCCAGAAGATGCTTTAGGGCTTTCAGCACGTATTTTGACAGAACATCTTGATTTGTTTACAAATCTTACTGAGATTGCTAAGTCAACTGAAGTGATGAAAGAAGCTGATACTGAATCTGACGACCGTATTTTGGATCGTACGATTGAGGAACTGGACTTGTCTGTGCGTTCATACAACTGTTTGAAACGTGCCGGTATCAATACTGTGCATGATTTGACAGAAAAATCTGAAGCAGAGATGATGAAAGTACGAAATCTTGGACGCAAGAGTTTGGAAGAAGTGAAACTCAAACTCATTGATTTGGGTCTTGGATTAAAAGATAAATAAAGGAGGAATAAATGGCTTACCGTAAACTAGGACGCACTAGCTCACAACGTAAAGCAATGCTTCGCGATTTGACAACTGACCTTTTGATCAACGAATCAATCGTGACAACTGAAGCTCGTGCTAAAGAAATCCGTAAAACTGTTGAAAAAATGATTACTCTAGGTAAACGTGGTGATTTGCATGCACGTCGTCAAGCAGCTGCTTTCGTACGTAATGAAATCGCATCTGAAAACTATGATGAAGCAACTGATAAGTACACTTCTACTACAGCACTTCAAAAATTGTTCTCAGAAATTGCACCTCGTTATGCTGAACGTAACGGTGGATACACTCGTATCCTTAAAACTGAACCACGTCGTGGTGATGCAGCGCCAATGGCGATCATCGAATTAGTATAAAATCATCAATTTTGTTGAGTGTTATGATGATGGAGTCTTGTGCTCTTAGTCTAGCTCTGGTCTACCGCTAGGATTTCGGTCCTAGCGGGAACACTCATCATAAGTTGGGATAGTAGACGCTTGTTTACGAAATTGTTTTTTTCTTAAGAACAACTTCGTAAGCAGGCGTTTTTGAGTATTTTAGTTAGAATTATGCTATACTATTTGAAAAGAATCCTGTTTAATGTTCAGGTTTCCTATTAAAAGAAGAATTGGAGTTTGCTTATGAAAGCGATTATAACTGTTGTTGGTAAAGATAAATCTGGAATTGTTGCAGGTGTTTCTGGTAAAATAGCAGAATTGGGTTTGAATATTGATGATATCTCTCAAACTGTCTTGGATGAATATTTCACGATGATGGCTGTCGTCTCTAGTGATGAAAAGCAAGATTTTACACGTCTTCGTAATGAATTTGAAGCTTTTGGGCAAATTTTGAATGTGAAAATCAACATTCAGAGTGCAGCGATTTTCGAAGCTATGTATAATATCTAGGAGGTTATCATGGATATTAGACAAGTTACTGAAACCATCTCCATGATTGAGGAGCAAAACTTCGATATCAGAACTATTACCATGGGGATTTCCCTATTGGACTGTATCGATCCGGATATCAATCGTGCTGCGGAGAAAATTTATCAAAAGATTAGGACCAAGGCAGCTAATTTAGTGGCTGTTGGCGATGAAATTGCGGCTGAGTTGGGGATTCCAATCGTTAATAAGCGTGTATCGGTGACTCCTATTTCTCTGATTGGGGCGGCGACAGATGCGACAGACTATGTGGTTCTGGCAAAAGCACTTGATAAGGCTGCGAAAGAGATTGGTGTGGACTTTATTGGTGGTTTTTCAGCCTTGGTACAAAAGGGTTATCAAAAGGGAGATGAGATTCTTATCAATTCTATTCCTCGTGCTTTGGCTGAAACGGATAAGGTCTGCTCGTCAGTCAATATAGGCTCAACCAAGTCTGGTATCAATATGACGGCTGTCGCAGATATGGGACGAGTTATCAAGGAAACGGCAACTCTATCTGATATGGGGGCAGCTAAGTTGGTTGTATTCGCTAATGCTGTTGAGGACAATCCATTTATGGCGGGTGCCTTCCATGGTGTTGGGGAGGCAGATGTTATCATCAATGTCGGAGTTTCTGGTCCTGGTGTGGTGAAACGTGCCTTGGAAAAAGTTCGTGGACAGAGCTTTGATGTAGTAGCAGAAACAGTCAAGAAAACTGCCTTTAAAATCACTCGTATCGGTCAATTGGTTGGTCAAATGGCCAGTGAGAGACTGGGTGTGGAGTTTGGTATTGTGGACTTGAGTTTGGCACCAACACCTGCAGTTGGAGACTCTGTGGCACGTGTCCTTGAGGAAATGGGGCTAGAGACAGTTGGTACGCATGGAACGACGGCTGCCTTGGCTCTCTTGAACGACCAAGTTAAGAAGGGCGGAGTTATGGCTTGCAACCAAGTTGGTGGTTTGTCTGGTGCCTTTATCCCTGTTTCAGAGGATGAAGGAATGATTGCTGCAGTGCAAAATGGCTCTCTTAATTTGGAAAAACTAGAAGCTATGACGGCTATCTGTTCCGTTGGTTTGGATATGATTGCCATCCCAGAAGATACTCCTGCTGAAACCATTGCAGCTATGATTGCGGATGAGGCTGCAATTGGTGTCATTAACATGAAGACAACGGCTGTTCGTATCATTCCAAAAGGAAAAGAAGGAGATATGATTGAGTTTGGTGGCCTATTAGGAACTGCACCTGTTATGAAAGTCAATGGGGCTTCGTCTGTCGATTTCATTTCTCGTGGGGGACAAATCCCAGCACCAATTCATAGTTTTAAAAATTAAGAAAATAGGAGAAATTTTAAGTTCTATTTAAGGTTGGATGTGTATACTATAATCATTAAATAAAGACCTCCTAATATTATTTGAAACAGATAACACTGATTTAGTTTGAATTTGATTTTCATCTAATATCTTTATTTAATAGAACTCCTAAACTTTTTCATAATAATCTCCTGCAAAAGTCACCTGTCTGGGTGGCTTTTGTTTTATCATCCATGATATAATAGAAGCAAACGGAGGACGGAAAATGGTAAAAGTACGATTGTATTTGGTACGTCATGGCAAGACTATGTTTAACACGATTGGTCGCGCGCAAGGTTGGAGCGATACTCCT
The DNA here is from genome assembly GCF_000148585.2 of Streptococcus mitis NCTC 12261. Classification (NCBI taxonomy): domain Bacteria; kingdom Bacillati; phylum Bacillota; class Bacilli; order Lactobacillales; family Streptococcaceae; genus Streptococcus; species Streptococcus mitis. The sequence goes on along the minus strand of NZ_CP028414.1, from coordinate 1,689,278 downwards.
TTAACGGCTGAAGGTGAGCGAGGGATTCAAGAATTAGGAATCGGTTTGCGAGAATCTGGTCTACAGTTTGATCGCGCTTATTCCAGTGATTCTGGCCGCACCATTCAGACAATGGGAATTATTCTTGAAGAACTTGGTTTGCAGGGGAAAATCCCTTATCGCATGGACAAACGTATCAGAGAATGGTGTTTTGGTAGCTTTGACGGAGCTTATGATGGTGATCTTTTCATGGGCATTATTCCTCGTATCTTTAATGTGGATCATGTTCACCAATTGTCTTATGCTGAACTGGCTGAGGGGTTGGTAGAGGTCGATACAGCTGGTTGGGCTGAAGGATGGGAAAAACTCAGTGGCCGAATCAAGGAAGGTTTTGAAGCGATTGCCAAAGAAATGGAAGAGCAAGGTGGGGGCAATGCCCTAGTCGTGAGCCACGGAATGACCATTGGAACCATTGTGTATCTGATTAATGGCATGCATCCGCATGGTCTCGATAATGGTAGCGTGACGATACTTGAATATGAGGACGGCCAGTTTAGCGTAGAAGTTGTCGGTGACAGTAGTTACCGAGAACTAGGACGTGAGAAGATGGAGGAAGTCTCTATTTAATTAGTCTAGACTTGCTTGCAATGAACTAGGAATCTAGTAGGAATATCAAAATAAGAAAAAACAGCCGAAGTAATCCTTTCGGCTGTTTTTGATGGGGAAAACTAAAGTGTAATGCTATTGCTTTTAGAGATTTTCATAAACAAGAGCAAGGAACCTACTGTTAGAACAGTCAGGATAGTTGATAAGGCTGCGGCTACACCGTAATTCCCTCTGAGAACCTCTGTATAAATGGCTACAGTCATTGTTCTTGTTTTGACATTGTAGAGGAGGATAGAAGTAGAGAGTTCTGAAATCATTGTAACCCAAGATAGGATAGCTCCAGAAATAATACCAGATAGCATCATTGGAGTTGTAATCTTGGCAAAGGTATTGAGACGGCTACTTCCTAAGCTTTCAGCAGCTTCTTCAATACTTGGTGCTATTTGTTGCAAGCTAGCAACAGATGAGCGAATAGTATACGGTAATCTTCTGACAGATAGAGACATAATCAAGATGAAAGCAGTTCCTGTAATCATAAGAAATCCACTTCCAAATAGACCGGTATTGAAGGAAGAAATGAAGGCAATCCCTAGAACGGTTCCTGGTACAATATAAGGGACCATACTGAGGCTGTCAATTAAGTTTGTAAACAAATTCCGTTTTCTAACGGCTAGGTAGGAGATAAATGTTGCGAATAGGACAACTAGAACTAAGGCAATCAAAGGGATACGAATGGTATTGAAAATAGCAGATCCCATACGATTGAAAGCCACCTTGTAACTGTTTAGAGAATAACCTTTGACAAATACCATACCTGATGTTTTTAGGAAAGAAGTATAAATCAAGTAGACTTGAGGTAGAACAGAGAACAAGATAATTCCGTAGACTGTTGCATAAATGGCAGCCATTTTTCCTTTTGTAGTTTTTTTAGGCTCAATTGGATGGAGCGAATTCATGCTGAAACTGTAGCGGTTTGAGATGTATTTTTGGATAAGGAAAATCGCCAAGGCAATGATAATCGCCATAATTGCTAAAGCAGATGCAAAAGCAGAATTTCCTCCAACCTCGCTAATGAATTGGGTATAAATCAAGACGGGGAAAGTCCGATATCCTTCACCAATCAACATAGGCGTTCCAAAGTCTGAGAATGCTCTCATAAATACAAGCAGGGCAGCTGCTAGTAAGGTTGGAACTAGGAGAGGTAAAACAACCGTTACGATACGCTTAAATCCGAAGGACCCCATGCTTTCAGCGGCTTCAAGTAGAGAATTGTCAATACTTTTCATTGTACCAGCAACGTATAGAAATACCAGTGGGAATAGTTGCAGTGTAAAGACAAGTACAATTCCTTTGAATCCATAAATATCGATAGCTGGAAGATGAAGAGAATTTGTCAGGAATTTAGTAATTACCCCATTTCGTCCCAGCAAGAGAATCCAGGAGTAGGCTCCCACGAAAGGAGCTGACATAGAAGCAATGATAATCAATATTTGTAGAAATTTCTTTCCCTTGAAGTCATACATAGAGAAGAGATAAGCTAATAGGGTTCCTACGACTAAGGAAGTGACAGTAGCGGTAATGGAGACCTTGAAACTGTTGACAAGTGTCTCAGAGTAGTAAGCTTTACTAAAGAAAGTGACAAAATTAGCTAGTGAGAATTGTCCTTCATGTATGAGTGCTTGCTTGAGCACGGTAACGATAGGATAAACGAGAAAGACAAGATAAGTAAGAAAGATGAAGAAAGAGGAGGCTGTCCAAATATTTAGTTTTTTACGTTCCATGGTTGACTCCTTTTATCAGGTTTTGTGAACCATTTGCAGAAAAGACATTTAATTTTTGAGTATTGATTCGTAGACGAATACGATCGCCTTTTTGTAGATCTTCTTCAAAAGTTGATTCTTCGCTAACCTGAATTTTTGAGGCAAATCCTGTTTCGATGAAGTATTCAGTATTCAGTCCAAGATAGACGCTATCGCTAATAATTCCTTCAATATCTCCAGATTCATCTTTGATAAACTCTTCAGGACGAATACTTACATGAATGGCTTGCTCCTCAGCCTGATCAAGAGCTGGCATTCGAAGAGCATAGCCATCTGAAAAGACGATATAAGCGCCGTCGCTCCGTTTTTCGAGATTGGCAGGGATAATATTTGTGCGTCCGATAAAGGTTGCTACAAACTCATTAGCTGGTTTATGATAGAGTTCTTTTGGTCGACCGATTTGTTGGATGACTCCGTCTTTCATAACAGCAATTTGATCTGAAATAGCCATAGCTTCTTCTTGGTCGTGGGTCACATAAACGGTTGTAATTCCCACTTCGTGTTGGATTTCTCGAATGGCTTGACGCATATCCAAGCGAAGTTTGGCATCTAGATTACTAAGTGGCTCGTCCATGAGGAGAACACTTGGATTAACCGCTAAGGCACGTGCCAAAGCGACACGTTGTTGTTGTCCACCACTGAGTTTATCGGGCTTTCGATCCGCATATTGAACAATTTGCATGAGTTCAAGATATTTATTGGTTTGTTGAATCAATTCTTCTTTTGGAACCTTCTTTTGCTTGAGACCAAAAGCAACATTATCTCGGACAGTCAAATGTGGGAAAATAGCGTAGTTTTGGAAAACCATCCCGATATTGCGTTTGCTGGGTTCCATATTATTGATTTTTTTATCATCGAAGTAAAATTCTCCGCCTTCGATACTGTTGAAACCTGCAATCATACGAAGAAGGGTCGTTTTCCCACACCCTGAAGGCCCAAGAAGGGTAAAGAGACTTCCTTTTGGAATTGTAATGTTCAAATTCTCAATAACAGGGACATCGTGATAGATTTTTTTTGCGTTAATAATTTTGATCTCACTCATAGTGAACCTCTTTTACTGTTTAGATTGGATATCTGTAAAGACTTCGTTGTATTTTTTAACGATATCTGATTTATTCTTGATGACATAATCATAATCTTCAGTGAGTGTTTTGATTTTGTCAATTGGTTTCATATTTTCGCTCGTTTTAGCATTTTTACGAACAGGACGGTTAGTAGTGGTTGTACCAAGTGTATCTTGTACTTCTTGAGAGATAATAAAATCGATAAATTTTTTGGCATTTTCCATATTTTTAGCTTTTTTAACGATAGCAGCACTAGCAGGTAGGAAGACTGTTCCTTCTTTTGGATAGACTACCTTAATGTTAGCTCCGTCATTTAAGAGTTTAACTGCTGGATCTTCATAAGAGAGACCAACAGCCATTTCTCCGTCAGCGACTGCTTTATAGACACCAGATGAGCTTGAACCGATTTTACCATCAATAAGTGTGAAGAGATCTTTTACATAAGACCAAGCTTTATCGTCTTTGTAACCACCTTGAGCTTGTAGCATATTTGTTAATTGAGCAAAGGCGCTAGAAGAGTTTGCTGGGTCAGCAGTTGCGATTTTTCCTTTTAGTTCAGGTTTGAGAAGGTCGCTATATCCTTCGATGTTCATGCCTTTCGTTAAATCAGGATTGACGATTAAAACACTACCATCTAGTGTATAAGGAGTAGAGTAGCCAGTTGTGTTTTGATATTCTTTGATAACATTATCATTTTCTTTTGAAGTATAGTTTTCAAAGAGTTCTCCGTGGGTAGCATATTGTGTATAAGAACCACCAAAGATAACATCGGCTACAGGAGCTTCTTTTTCTGACTCTAGTTTTTTGAAAAGTTCTCCAGTACCAGCTTGAATCAGTTCTACTTTAATACCGTATTTTTCTTCAAAGGCGGGAATAGTTGCTCCAATTAAGCCCTCTGAGTTTGGTGAATAAACGACTAGCGAACCGCCGTCTCCTTTATCAGATGAACTGTCATCGGCAGATTCACTAGAAGAACAAGCGGCAAGACCAAAAAGAGCTAGTCCGCAAGCAGCATAATACATCCATTTCTTTTTCATGATGGATACCTCCGTTATGTTATTTAAGTTTATTTTAAAATAATGTAAGCGTTTTTAAAACCGATAATTCTATTCTATTAGAGTAAAATTCTCTACAAAAACGGAAGCAATCTTTTTGATTTTATAGTAGGGTGCGACAGTTAATCATTGGGAAATCAAATTTTATTTTTTAGATAGAATATCTGTGAAAATATCATTGTACTTTTTAAGAATAGTGGATTTATTTTTAATGACATAATCTGAATCTTCGGTGGCAATCTTGATTTCTGTCATAGCCTTCATATTTTTATTGGTTTTAGCATTTTTACGAATGGGTCTGATTGTTGTTTCAGTTCCTAGCTTATCTTGGATTTCTTGAGAAAGGAGGAAATCGATAAATTTCTTAGCGTTTTCCATGTGTTTGGCATTTTTGACGATAGCTGCGTTACCAGGTAAAAAGACGGTTCCTTCTTTTGGATAAATGACTTTTACATCAACCCCATCATTTAAGAGTTTTAAAGCAGGATCTTCATAGGTGAGTCCAACAGCCATTTCCCCATCGGCGACAGCTTTGTAAACATTTGAAGAACTAGATGCAATCTTTCCATCTACTAGGGTAAATAGATTTTTTACATAGGTCCAAGCTTGTTCATTTTCGTATCCACCTTGGTCTACAAGCATGTTTGTTAATTGAGCAAAGGCACTAGAAGCATTACTTGGATCAGCAGTAGCAATTTTTCCTTTTAATTTAGGATTGAGTAGATCATTGTAGCCTTCAATTTTTATATCTTTTGTAAGGGCTGAATTGGCAATGATAACACTGACATCCAGTGTGTAAGGGGTGTAGAATCCAGTTTTATTTTGATATTCAGGGATTATCTGGTCGTTTTCTTGAGAAATATAAGGTTCAAAAAGTTTTTCGTTAGAAGAGAAGAGGGCGTAGGAGCCTCCGAAAATGACATCGGCTACTGGGGATTCTCTTTCGGCCTCAGCTTTTTTGAATAATTCACCAGTGCTGGCTTGTACTAAATCAACCTTAATACCATATTTTTCTTCGAAGGAAGGGATTGTTTCTTCGATAAGGTCTTCAGGGTTAGGCGAGTAGACAACCAAAGTGTTATCTGAATCTTTTTCAGCGCTAGTTTCTGCTTCTATAGGTGAAGAACATCCTGATAAAGAAAGGAATATCCATCCACAAGAGAGAAAGAATAGTATTTTTTTCATAAGTATCTCCTTTTTTACGAACAATTTCTCTACCTAGATTGTTAATGTTTTTAAATTGTAGAGTTCTACAGGATATAATAAAAACCTTAAAGAAATCTAAAACGGGAAATAGGAAATGGGTTCCTAGAGCAAGGATGGGTGAATTGTAGCTGAGATTTTGATGGTAATACTCTTCAAAACACGTCGCTTTATCTGCAATCTCAAAGCTATGATTTGAGTAGTTAGCACTTTGATTTTCATTGGGTAAAAGCACAAAATAAAAAGATTGCCTGAGCTGAGCAATCCTTTTACATCAATGGTTTTTATCCATGAGTTTTAATTCTTTTGGAGAAATATGGAGATACTTTTTAAAAACTTTTGCAAAATATTTATAGTCTGAAAATCCAATTTGTTCAGAGATATCGCTTAGGGGGGAATTGGGGGATTCAGCCATTTTATCTATAGCTTGCTTGAGGCGGTAGCGTAAGATATATTCATTTAGCGTCATTGGGAAGTCTTCTTTGATAACCTTATATAGATAACTTTCGCTATACCCTAGATTCTCTGCAATGCTAGAAATGGTAAAGTGCATACAGTAGTGTTGATGAACAAATTCAAGAATTTGCTGAATGATTTGGTTTTGTGTATCAATTTGTTGGATAGAGGTAAGTAAAGTTTGATATTCTTCTAAAAAAGGAGTTTCTTGACGAGTGCTAACTCGTAATCGCAAAACAATTTTTTGAAGACATTCTGTCAACTCCTTGGTATCAATTGGTTTGGATAAGAAATCAACTGCCCCATATTGCATGGCTTTTTTGGCATTTTGAAAATCGTTATAACCTGATAAAATAACTTTTTCATAGGAGAGAGTACGAGTGGCTTCGAACATCATAAAAGCATCCATAATTGGCATTGTGATGTCTGTTAAGACAATATGAGGTTCTTTTTCTTGGATGAGTTTCATTCCCTCTTGACCGTGACTGGCAGTTCCTACTACTTGGATACCTAAGGCAGAGTAGTCTACGGCAATCTCTAGCCATTTTCGAATGAGGTGTTCGTCTTCTACGATAATGAGCTTAAACATGAGTTAGTCCTTTCGTTATAAATTTGACCCAAGTTTCTCCTTGGCGATTGACTCCTAAATCTAGCTGGACATCAGAAAAGAAATTGCTCAATCGTTTATAGCTGTTAACGATGCCATGCTGGGTATGAGGGCTTTCTAAAGAGTCTAAAATAGCGAGTCGCTCTTGTTTTGTGAGTCCTCCAGCATTATCCTTGACTAAAAAAGTTAGAGAATCTGCTTCCAAGGTAATTTGGATATCAATATGAAGATCAATACGGTATTGCATCCCATATTTTATAGCATTTTCTACTAGAGGAAGCAAGAAAAGTTTAGGAATAGGTTGATTATCGATAGTTTCTGGGCAGACAATATCATAGGAAAAGTGCTCGAAACGAATCTTATGAATAATAAGGTAATCCTCTATAATCTTTAAATCTTGGCAAATGGTTGTTTCTTTTTCTAAATCGGTGATACTGTAGCGAAGAATGCGCGTGAGATTTTGAATCAGGTCTTGTGTGAGAGCTGCATCCATTAAAGAAGTGATTTTAATCGTCTCAAGTGTATTGTAGAGAAAATGAGGATTGAACTGAGCTTCCAGCATTTTTCTTTCAAAAATCCACTTTTCTTTTTCGATGGTCAACATTTTCTGATGAAGTTGATCTAATTCATACAACATATTATTAATTTTTTCGGCCATAAATTCAAACTCATCACCTGTTTGTAGAGAAAGTCTTTTTTCTGCTTGTTTGGGAATTTCTTGAAGTTGGTAAACTAAGCTTTCAATAGGAACAGCGTTGTGTGTAGCAATCTTATGAGCAATTCGTCTTGCTTGCCAGAAGTAGAGGAAGAATATACATAAGGTGAGAATGGAGGCTAGGCCGAGTAAGCTAGGAATAGGAAAAAAGGATTGAAAAGTATAGATTGAAAAAATAGCACCGACTTTTTCTTTTTGAACAATAAGCGGTTCATTCTCATACCAGTGGGTACGAGAGTGTAGGAGTTTTTCATCAAATTTTTCAAGAGTGGAGCGAGTGAACTGGTTTGTATTGTTGGAAAACATATTTCCAAAGCTATCGGTAATGATGTATTTAGAATTTATCATTGGGAAACTTGAGATGAAATCATTCTCATTTACGAAAGCAATCGTATAGGCTATAACTCGTTGGTTTTGAAGTAGTGGTTTGATAAAGAGTGTGTAATGTTGCTTATCTGAAGAGAGTGCAATTTTTTCTGTAACTTTTTCTTGAGAAGGATTTTGAATGAGCAGTTTTAGATAGTAGGGAGATAAAATACTTTCTTGATGATTGCGATTGGTACTAAATAGTAATTCACCTGTATCACTTAGGATAATGAGGTCAGAACTAAGTTTTAATTTAGCTTTTGTCTCGTAAAATAAGCTAAAGACTTCTCTCTCTGTGTGTTTGCCATCCAAAAATCCAGGAATCATTTTATAGTTCATAGTGGTCAGGAGCTCATTATTTGCTTCTTTCATCTCTTGAACTTGTTTGACAATCTGTCTCGTGTCTTTGGAGAGTTGTTGCTTTTGTAAAAAATAGGAAAAACCAAAAAGTAAAATGAGTAGTAAAAGAGAGGTCATAAAGGCTGCGATAGAGCTTCTATGGAGAATTTCTTTTTGGAGAGATTTTTTAAAGGAATGAGACATCCGCTACCTCCTTGGAAGGGTTTTTTGTTATAAGTATAGCAGTTTAAAAATTCTAGAGCAAGGTAAAATAGAAAAGTATAGAATAGAACGAGACCAAATTCCCTCAAAAATGGTATAATAGTAACATCACAAAATTGGAGAGAGACCATGAGTTTTTATAATCATAAAGAAATTGAGCCTAAGTGGCAGGGCTACTGGGCAGAACATCATACATTTAAGACAGGAACAGATGCATCAAAACCTAAGTTTTATGCGCTTGACATGTTTCCGTATCCGTCTGGAGCTGGATTGCACGTAGGACACCCAGAAGGTTATACCGCAACCGATATCCTCAGCCGTTACAAACGTGCGCAAGGCTACAATGTTCTTCACCCAATGGGTTGGGATGCTTTTGGTTTGCCTGCAGAGCAATACGCTATGGATACTGGAAATGACCCAGCAGAATTTACAGCTGAGAACATTGCTAACTTCAAACGTCAAATCAATGCGCTTGGATTCTCTTACGACTGGGATCGTGAAGTCAACACCACAGATCCAAACTATTACAAGTGGACGCAATGGATTTTCACTAAGCTTTACGAAAAAGGCTTGGCCTATGAAGCGGAAGTGCCAGTAAACTGGGTTGAGGAATTGGGAACAGCCATTGCCAACGAAGAAGTCCTTCCTGACGGAACGTCTGAGCGTGGAGGCTATCCAGTTGTCCGTAAACCAATGCGCCAATGGATGCTCAAAATCACGGCCTATGCGGAGCGTTTGCTTAATGACTTAGATGAACTTGATTGGCCAGAGTCTATCAAGGACATGCAACGCAACTGGATTGGGAAATCAACGGGGGCTAATGTAACTTTTAAAGTTAAGGGAACAGACAAGGAATTCACCGTCTTTACCACTCGTCCTGATACTCTTTTCGGTGCGACTTTCACCGTTTTGGCTCCTGAGCATGAACTAGTAGATGCCATTACAAGCACAGAGCAAGCAGAAGCAGTAGCAGACTACAAACACCAAGCCAGTCTGAAATCAGACTTGGCTCGTACAGACCTTGCCAAAGAAAAAACTGGTGTCTGGACAGGTGCTTATGCCATCAACCCTGTCAATGGTAAGGAAATTCCAATCTGGATTGCCGACTATGTTCTTGCTAGTTACGGAACAGGTGCCGTTATGGCTGTGCCTGCCCACGATCAACGTGACTGGGAATTTGCCAAACAATTTGATCTTCCAATCGTCGAAGTACTTGAAGGTGGAAATGTAGCAGAAGCTGCCTACACAGAAGATGGCCTTCATGTCAACTCAGACTTTCTAGATGGACTCAACAAAGAAGACGCTATTGCTAAGATTGTGGCTTGGTTGGAAGAAAAAGGATGTGGACAAGAGAAGGTTACTTACCGTCTCCGCGACTGGCTCTTTAGCCGTCAACGTTACTGGGGTGAACCAATTCCAATTATTCATTGGGAAGATGGGACTTCAACAGCAGTTCCAGAAAGTGAATTGCCACTTGTCTTGCCAGTAACCAAGGACATCCGTCCTTCAGGTACAGGGGAAAGTCCACTGGCTAACTTGACAGACTGGCTTGAAGTGACTCGTGAAGATGGCGTCAAAGGTCGTCGTGAAACCAATACTATGCCACAGTGGGCTGGTTCAAGCTGGTACTACCTCCGCTATATCGACCCACACAATACTGAGAAATTGGCTGATGAGGATCTTCTCAAACAATGGTTGCCAGTAGATATCTATGTGGGTGGTGCAGAGCATGCCGTTCTTCACTTGCTTTACGCTCGTTTCTGGCATAAATTCCTCTATGACCTCGGTGTTGTTCCGACTAAGGAACCATTCCAAAAACTCTTTAACCAAGGAATGATTTTGGGAACCAGCTACCGTGACCACCGTGGGGCTCTTGTGGCAACCGACAAGGTTGAAAAACGTGACGGTTCTTTCTTCCATGTGGAAACAGGAGAGGAGTTGGAGCAAGCGCCAGCCAAGATGTCTAAATCGCTCAAGAACGTTGTTAACCCAGATGATGTTGTGGAACAATACGGTGCCGATACCCTTCGTGTCTATGAAATGTTTATGGGACCACTTGATGCTTCGATTGCTTGGTCTGAAGAAGGTCTGGAAGGAAGCCGTAAGTTCCTTGACCGTGTTTACCGTTTGATTACAAGCAAGGAAATTGTTGCAGAAAACAATGGCTCTCTCGACAAGGTTTACAACGAAACCGTTAAAGCTGTCACAGAGCAAATCGAGTCCCTCAAATTCAACACAGCCATTGCTCAACTTATGGTCTTTGTCAACGCTGCTAACAAGGAAGACAAACTCTATGTGGACTACGCCAAAGGCTTTATCCAATTGATTGCCCCATTTTCACCTCACTTGGCAGAAGAACTCTGGCAAACAGTTGCGGCAACAGGTGAGTCAATCTCTTACGTGGCTTGGCCAACATGGGACGAAAGCAAATTGGTTGAAGACGAAATCGAAATCGTTGTCCAAATCAAAGGAAAAGTTCGTGCCAAACTCATGGTCGCTAAAGACCTATCACGCGAAGAATTGCAAGAAATTGCTCTAGCGGATGAAAAAGTCAAAGCAGAAATTGACGGTAAGGACATCGTGAAAGTAATTGCGGTACCTAACAAACTCGTTAATATCGTCGTTAAATAACGAGTTTATTAGCTCTATCTGCCACCTTCAATAGTCCACTGGACTATTGAAGCCAACCAAATTGGTTAATATTGTTGTGAAATAAGATAGGAATCCTTCAGAGTAGAATCTGGAGGATTTTTTGAGTCTTCTTATGAAAGTATGATATACTATGGGCAACTATAAAGTTTGGAAAGCAAAACAAGGGGAAAGTTATGCCAGTAAATGAATATGGTCAAATGATTGGTGAGTCAATGGAAGGTTATACACCAGGTGAACTGCCTTCTATTGATTTCTTAGAAGGGCGATATGCTCGAATAGAAGCTCTTTCAGTGGAAAAGCATACGGAGGATTTATTAGCTGTTTATGGTCCGGATACTCCTCGGGAGATGTGGACCTACCTTTTTCAGGAACCAGTGGCAGATATGGAGGAGCTGGTTACCCTTTTAAATCAGATGTTAGCTCGTAAGGACCGTTTTTACTATGCAATCATAGACAAGGAAACTGGTAAAGTTTTAGGAACTTTTTCTCTCATGCGTATTGACCAGAATAACCGAGTAATAGAAGTGGGAGCTGTCACTTTTTCTCCAGAGCTCAGGGGGACACGAATAGGGACAGAAGCCCAGTATCTCCTGGCGCGCTATGTTTTCGAGGAACTTAACTATCGTCGCTATGAGTGGAAATGCGATGCTCTTAACCTGCCATCAAGACGAGCAGCGGAACGTTTGGGCTTTATTTATGAAGGAACCTTCCGTCAGGCAGTGGTTTATAAGGGGCGCACGAGGGATACGGATTGGTTGTCTATAATTGATAAGGATTGGCCCAAAGTAAAATCTCGTTTGGAAACATGGTTGCGTCCTGAAAATTTTGACAAAAATGGACAGCAGTACAAGAGCTTGAGAGAACTCTAAGAGGTGTTGAGATGATTACTATTAAAAAGCAAGAAATTGTCAAGCTAGAGGATGTTTTGCATCTCTATCAGGCTGTCGGTTGGACAAATTATACCCATCAACCAGAGATGCTGGAGCAGGCCTTGTCTCATTCATTAGTAATTTATCTGGCACTTGATGGTGATGCTGTGGTGGGCTTGATTCGTTTGGTTGGCGATGGATTCTCATCAGTTTTTGTACAGGATTTGATTGTTTTGCCTAGCTATCAGCGCCAAGGGATTGGTAGCTCCTTGATGAAAGAGGCTTTAGAGGATTACAAAGATGCCTATCAAGTCCAGCTGGTGACAGACCAGACAGAAAGAACCTTGGGCTTCTATCGTTCTATGGGCTTTGAAATCTTATCCACCTATAATTGTATAGGGATGACTTGGATGAATCGAGAAAAATAACAAAACTTATTTTTCTTAAGCAAAGTTTAAGGCTGGTCTAGTATTATATAGTCATTAAATAAAGACCTCCTAACTTTATTTAATGAAATCCTAAAAACTTTTTTCATCATAATCTCCTAATGAAGTCACCCAATCAGGTGGCTTTTTTTCTTGGATAGGTGATGGTGATAGAAATTTTTTGCAAAATAGCAAAATTTGAGAAAAGTTAAGCTATTTTTAAGCTTCGTCTTGTATCATATAGTTATTAAGTAAAGACCTCCTAACTTTATTTAATAAAATCCTAAACTTTTCTTTTTCATAATAATCTCCCTTGACTCCACCCAATCAGGTGGAGTTTTTTGGCTCTATTTCAGGCTTTTGGAGACTATTCTAAAAATCATTTTTCGATATTTTTCGGATTTTGGTCGGGGATTTTTTTAGAGAATATGAGTAAGAAATAGGTCTGTTGTTATTTAAGTGAATTCAACCTTAATTTGATTGTAGGTGACTGTTAATTGAAGGAATGGAACTATTGTAATGATGATTTTACTTGTCCAGTAGTGGCGTATTAAATGAGGAGTGATATGTAAGCTTGTCTCTTCGTTTACGAAATCAAAATTTTTATGAAATTGATAGAATCCCTAACTTTCTCTTAATCTTGACCGTTTTGTTGTACAGCGGTTAAAGCTTGAAAAGCCGAGAATGTAAACCTTTGACAAAATTTGTGAACTGTAGGATAATGGAGAGGAATTAAGGATTAGTTCTATATTATGGACTAGAAAAGACCCCAAGCTAACTTCCACATTAAGCTTAGGGTCTTTTTTGACACTATCTATCTTCGTTTAGCCATTTATCGACTAAGCGAAGGATGACACCGACCACAATCGGTCCGATGATAGTTTTAAGGATTAGTTCCATCATGAGCTATCTCACCTCCTTTCGTAGGCGGTGTAGTAGTGCCGTATAATATTATTCCACATAAGTGTTAAACTCGGGAGTCACCCAATCGGGTGGCTTTTTTGTTTGTGGCTTGGTTTTTTGATATAATAGAGCAATGAGTAGAATTTTAGATAATGAGATAATGGGGGACGAGGAGTTAGTAGAACGCACGCTCCGTCCTCAGTACTTACGTGAATATATTGGGCAGGACAAGGTCAAGGACCAGCTCCAAATCTTTATCGAAGCTGCCAAAATGCGGGATGAAGCGCTGGATCATGTGCTCTTATTTGGCCCTCCAGGCTTGGGAAAAACGACCATGGCTTTTGTTATTGCCAACGAACTAGGTGTCAATCTCAAGCAGACTTCGGGTCCAGTCATTGAAAAAGCCGGAGATCTGGTAGCGATTTTGAATGACTTAGAGCCTGGGGATGTCCTTTTTATTGATGAGATTCATCGCTTGCCCATGTCGGTGGAAGAGGTGCTTTATAGTGCCATGGAAGACTTCTACATTGACATCATGATTGGGGCTGGTGAAGGCAGTCGCAGTGTTCATTTGGAGTTGCCACCTTTCACTTTGATTGGTGCGACGACTCGGGCTGGTATGCTCTCAAATCCGTTACGGGCACGTTTTGGGATTACAGGTCATATGGAGTATTATGCCCATGCTGACTTGACGGAAATTGTCGAGCGGACGGCAGATATTTTTGAGATGGAAATCACCCATGAGGCAGCATCTGAGTTGGCATTGCGTAGTCGTGGGACCCCTCGTATTGCCAATCGTCTCCTCAAGCGCGTGCGCGATTTTGCCCAGATAATGGGGAATGGGGTTATCGATGATCTTATTACCGATAAGGCTTTGACTATGCTGGATGTTGACCATGAAGGTTTGGACTATGTGGATCAAAAAATCCTTCGCACCATGATTGAGATGTACGGTGGTGGTCCTGTTGGTCTAGGAACTCTTTCTGTTAACATAGCAGAAGAACGTGAGACAGTTGAAGATATGTATGAGCCTTACTTGATTCAAAAAGGTTTTATCATGCGGACGCGGTCTGGACGGGTGGCGACTGCTAAGGCATATGAGCACTTAGGTTATGAATATAGTGAAAAATGAGCAAGAAATTCTAGAGGATTTTAGAGAAAATCCGGATATGATGGCTATTCTGACTGTCATCCGAAACTTGGAGTTGACAGATTCCTGGTTGGCAGCAGGTTCTGTCAGAAATTTTATCTGGAATCTCTTGTCAGACAAATCCCCTTTTGACTGTGAAACAGATGTAGATGTAATTTTCTTTGATCCAGATATTTCTTACGAGGAAACCTTGTCCCTAGAGAAAAAACTGCGAGAGGACTTTCCTCAGTACCAGTGGGAGTTGAAAAATCAGGTCTATATGCACCAGCACAGTCCTCACACTTCTCCCTATACCAGTTCTCGTGATGCTATGAGTAAGTATCCAGAACGATGTACGGCTGTTGGACTGCGCTTGAATGAAGAATCCGATTTTGAACTCTATGCACCTTATGGTTTGGAGGATATTTTGAATTTTCAAGTTCGTCCAACTCCTCATTTTTTAGAGAATCAAGACAGAATGGAACTTTATCGAACACGTCTATCCAAGAAAAATTGGCAGGAGAAATGGAAAAATTTGATTTTTAAAAATACTTAAGGAAACTTTAAGCTAGGAAGTGTATACTAAGTCCATAAGTTAAGAAGACCTTAACTTAAACTCCTAAAACTTTTTCATAATAATCTCCCTATAAAAAATAGAGTCGCCCAATCAGGCGGCTTATTTTTTTGAAAAATGGGCTTGGTGCCTGAGAATAATACTCAATGAAAATCAAAGACCAAACTAGGAAGCTAGCCGCAGGTTGCTCAAAACACTGTTTTGAGGCTGCAGATAGAGCTGACGTGGTTTGAATTTGATTTTCGAAGAGTATAAATAGCTTAGTGATAGAAGAAAATAGGGAAATATGGTATAATGAAACGATAGATTTTTGAATAGGAATAAGATCATGTTTGGATTTTTTAAGAAAGATAAGGCTGTGGAAGTAGAGGTTCCGACACAGGTTCCTGCTCATATCGGCATCATCATGGATGGGAATGGTCGTTGGGCTAAGAAACGTATGCAACCGCGAGTATTCGGACATAAGGCGGGCATGGAAGCATTGCAAACTGTGACCAAGGCAGCCAACAAACTAGGCGTCAAGGTGATTACAGTCTATGCTTTTTCTACAGAAAACTGGACCCGTCCAGATCAGGAAGTCAAGTTTATCATGAACTTGCCAGTAGAGTTTTATGATAATTATGTCCCGGAATTGCATGCGAATAATGTTAAGATTCAAATGATTGGGGAGACAGAACGCCTGCCTAAGCAAACTTTTGAAGCTCTGACCAAGGCTGAGGAATTAACTAAGAACAACACAGGATTAATTCTTAATTTTGCCCTCAACTATGGTGGACGTGCTGAGATTACACAGGCTCTTAAGTTGATTTCTCAGGATGTTTTAGATGCCAAAATCAACCCAGGTGACATCACAGAGGAATTGATTGGTAATTATCTTTTTACCCAGCATTTACCTAAGGAGTTACGAGACCCAGACTTGATTATCCGTACTAGTGGAGAATTGCGTTTGAGCAATTTCCTTCCATGGCAGGGAGCCTACAGTGAGCTCTATTTTACGGACACCTTGTGGCCTGATTTTGACGAGGCGGCCTTGCAGGAAGCCATTCTTGCCTACAATCGTCGTCATCGCCGATTTGGAGGAGTTTAGGAGGAAATATGACACAGGATTTACAGAAAAGAACCTTGTTTGCAGGGATTGCCCTGGCTATTTTCCTACCAATTTTAATGATTGGGGGCCTCTTGCTTCAGATAGCAATTGGAATCATAGCCATGCTAGCCATGCATGAACTTTTGAAGATGAGAGGTCTAGAGACCATGACTATGGAGGGCCTCTTAACCCTCTTTGCAACCTTTGCTTTGACCATTCCCTTGGAGAATTATCTGACTTTTTTACCAGTTGATGGGAATGTGGTTGCCTATAGTGTTTTGATTTCAATTATGTTAGGAACGACTGTTTTTAGCAAGTCTTATACGATTGAGGACGCTGTTTTCCCTCTTGCTATGAGTTTCTATGTTGGCTTTGGATTTAATGCTTTACTAGATGCTCGCGTTGCAGGTTTAGATAAGGCTCTATTGGCCTTGTGTATCGTCTGGGCGACAGACAGTGGTGCCTATCTTGTTGGGATGAACTATGGTAAACGCAAATTAGCTCCGACAGTTTCTCCAAATAAAACCTTTGAGGGTGCCTTGGGTGGTATTTTAGGTGCGATTTTAGTAACTATTATCTTTATGATAGTTGACAGTACAGTTGCTCTTCCGTATGGAATTTACAAGATGTCAGTCTTTGCTATTTTCTTTAGCATTGCTGGACAATTTGGTGATTTACTAGAAAGTTCGATTAAGCGTCACTTTGGTGTCAAGGATTCTGGGAAATTTATTCCTGGACATGGTGGTGTTTTGGATCGTTTTGATAGTATGTTGCTTGTATTTCCAATCATGCACTTGTTTGGACTCTTTTAATCAAAAGACGGAGGAAATACTATGCTCGGAATTTTAACCTTTATTCTGGTTTTTGGGATTATTGTAGTGGTGCACGAGTTCGGACACTTCTACTTTGCCAAGAAATCAGGGATTCTAGTGCGTGAATTTGCCATTGGCATGGGACCCAAGATCTTTGCTCATATTGGCAAGGATGGAACGGCCTATACCATTCGAATCTTGCCTCTGGGTGGCTATGTTCGCATGGCCGGTTGGGGTGATGATACAACTGAAATTAAGACAGGAACTCCTGTCAGTTTGACCCTTACTGATGATGGTAAGGTTAAACGCATCAATCTTTCAGGTAAAAAATTAGATCAAACAGCCCTCCCTATGCAGGTGACCCAGTTTGATTTTGAAGACAAGCTCTTTATCAAGGGCTTGGTTCTGGAAGAAGAAAAAACATTTGCAGTAGATCACGATGCAACGGTTGTGGAAGCAGATGGAACTGAGGTTCGAATTGCTCCTTTGGATGTGCAATATCAAAATGCGACTATCTGGGGGAAACTGATTACTAACTTTGCAGGTCCTATGAACAACTTTATCTTAGGTGTCGTTGTTTTCTGGATTTTAATCTTTATGCAGGGTGGTGTCAGAGATGTCGATACCAACCAGTTCCATATTATGCCTCAAGGGGCTTTGGCTAAGGTAGGAGTACCAGAAACGGCACAGATTACCAAGATTGGTTCACATGAGGTTAGCAACTGGGAAAGCTTGATTCAAGCTGTGGAATCAGAAACCAAAGATAAGACGGCCCCGACCTTGGATGTGACTATTTCTGAAAAGGGGAGTGACAAACAAGTCACTGTTACTCCGGAAGAAAGTCAAGGCCGTTACCTTCTAGGTGTTCAACCGGGGATTAAGTCAGATTTTGTATCTATGTTTGTAGGTGGTTTTACAACTGCTGTTGACTCGGCCCTCCGAATTCTATCAGATCTGAAAAATCTGATTTTCCAACCGGATTTGAACAAACTAGGTGGACCTGTTGCCATCTTTAAGGCAAGTAGTGATGCTGCTAAAAATGGAATTGAGAATGTCTTGTACTTCTTGGCAATTATTTCCATCAATATTGGGATTTTTAATCTTATTCCGATTCCAGCCCTGGATGGTGGTAAGATTGTGCTCAATATCCTAGAAGCTATCCGCCGCAAACCATTGAAACAAGAAATTGAAACCTATGTCACCTTGGCCGGAGTGGTCATCATGGTTGTCTTGATGATTGCTGTGACCTGGAATGACATCATGCGACTCTTTTTTAGATAATCGAGGAATATTATGAAACAAAGTAAAATGCCTATCCCAACGCTTCGCGAAATGCCAAGCGATGCTCAAGTTATCAGCCATGCTCTTATGTTGCGAGCTGGTTATGTTCGCCAAGTTTCAGCAGGCGTTTATTCTTACCTACCACTTGCTAACCGTGTGATTGAAAAAGCTAAAAACATCATGCGCCAAGAATTTGATAAGATTGGTGCCGTTGAGATGTTAGCTCCAGCCCTTCTCAGTGCAGAATTGTGGCGCGAATCAGGTCGTTACGAAACTTATGGTGAGGACCTTTACAAACTAAAAAACCGTGAAAAATCAGACTTCATTCTAGGTCCAACTCACGAAGAAACCTTTACAGCTATTGTCCGTGATTCTGTTAAGTCTTACAAGCAATTGCCACTTAATCTTTATCAAATCCAGCCTAAGTATCGTGATGAAAAACGCCCACGTAATGGACTTCTTCGTACACGTGAGTTCATCATGAAAGATGCTTACAGTTTCCACGCTAACTATGATAGCTTGGACAGTGTTTACGATGAGTACAAGGCTGCTTATGAGCGTATTTTCACTCGTAGTGGTTTAGATTTCAAGGCTATCATCGGTGACGGTGGAGCCATGGGTGGTAAGGACAGCCAAGAATTTATGGCTATTACACCTGCTCGTACAGACCTTGACCGATGGGTTGTTTTGGACAAGTCAGTTACCTCATTTGATGAAATTCCTGCAGAAGTGCAAGAAGAAATCAAGGCAGAATTGCTTAAATGGATGGTTTCTGGTGAAGATACCATTGCTTACTCAAGTGAGTCTAGCTATGCTGCTAACTTGGAAATGGCAACAAACGAGTACAAACCAAGCAACCGTGTCGTTGCTGAAGAAGAAGTGACTCGTGTTGCAACACCAGATGTTAAAACAATCGATGAAGTTGCCGCCTTCCTCAACGTTCCAGAAGAACAAACGATTAAAACCCTCTTCTACATGGCAGACGGTGAGCTTGTTGCCGCCCTTCTAGTTGGAAATGATCAGCTTAATGAAGTTAAGTTGAAAAACCACTTGGGAGCAGATTTCTTTGACGTTGCTAGCGAAGAAGAAGTGGCAAATGTTGTTCAAGCAGGATTTGGTTCACTTGGCCCAGTTGGTTTGCCAGAGAATGTTAAAATCATTGCAGATCGTAAAGTGCAAGATGTTCGTAATGCAGTTGTGGGTGCTAACGAAGATGGCTACCACTTGACTGGTGTGAACCCAGGTCGTGATTTTACTGCAGAATATGTGGATATCCGTGAAGTTCGTGAGGGTGAAATTTCACCAGACGGACAAGGTGTCCTTAACTTTGCGCGTGGTATTGAAATTGGTCACATCTTCAAACTTGGCACTCGCTATTCAGCAAGCATGGGAGCAGATGTTTTGGATGAAAATGGCCGTGCTGTGCCAATTATCATGGGATGTTACGGTATCGGTGTCAGCCGTCTCCTTTCAGCAGTGATGGAGCAACACGCTCGCCTCTTTGTTAACAAAACGCCAAAAGGTGAATACCGTTACGCTTGGGGAATCAACTTCCCTAAAGAATTGGCACCATTTGATGTGCACTTGATCACTGTCAATGTCAAGGATGATGAAGCGCAAGCCTTGACAGAAAAGCTTGAAGCAAGCTTGATGGGAGCTGGTTATGAAGTCTTGACAGATGACCGTAACGAACGTGTTGGTGTTAAATTCAGCGATAGCGACTTGATTGGATTGCCAATCCGTATTACTGTTGGTAAAAAAGCGGCCGATGGTATCGTAGAAGTTAAGATTAAAGCGACTGGTGACACTATCGAAGTTCATGCAGATAACTTGCTTGAAACGCTTGAAATTCTCAGCAAGAAATAAAAACTATAATCAGAAGAAAAACAAGGAAAAAATGTAACTAGTTTTTACCTTGTTTTTTCTGTATAATGGGAAAAATGAGTAGATAAAGAGGTAAATGTATGCTAAGATTTCCAAAGGATTTTGTCTGGGGATCCTCTACTTCTGGACCACAAACAGAAGGACGTGTAGCTTGTGACGGTAAGGGAGATAATCTCTGGGATTATTGGTACCAAGTGGAGCCAAATCGTTACTATAATGGGATTGGTCCAGATAAAACATCAACCTTTTATGAAAACTGGGAAAAGGATATTGACCTCTTGTTAGAAACTGGTCACACGGCCTTTCGGACTTCTATTCAGTGGTCACGGATTTTTCCACAAGGGCGTGGGGAAGTCAATCCTCAAGGTGTAGACTTTTACCGTAAGGTTTTTGAGGCTATTAAGGCCAAAGGGATTCGTCTTTTAGTCAATCTTTATCATTTTGATTTGCCTTTTGCCCTTCAAGAGGATGGTGATGGTTGGGAAAATAAGGCGACTGTTTCAGCCTATGAAGACTATGCTCGTTTTTGTTTTGAGACTTATGGAGATTTAGTGGATCAATGGATTACCTTTAACGAGCCAATCGTTCCAGTAGAATTTGGCTATTTTTACGATGCCCATTATCCACATAAGGTGGATGCAGAGGCAGCCGTTAAAGTAGCTTATCATACACAATTGGCCAGCAGTCGGGTGGTTAAGGCTTGTCATGAACTTTTGCCAGATTCCAAGATTGGGATTGTCTTAAACTTGACACCGGCTTATCCACGTAGCCAGCATCCTGCTGATGTCAAGGCAGCTCGCATTGCGGACCTTTTTCAGGCCCAATCTTTCTTAGATCCGTCTGTTTTGGGGACTTATCCACAGGAGTTGGTAGAAATCTTGCATGAACACGGTCTCTTACCTGATGCTACAGAGGAGGAGTTGGAACTCATTCGTGACAATACGGTAGACTTCCTTGGTGTCAACTACTATCAACCTTTGCGTGTCATGGCTCCTCGATTTGCTAAGCATCCAGAGAGTCCACTCTTACCAGAACATTTTTACGAGGCTTATGTGATGCCTGGACGTAAAATTAATCCTCATCGTGGCTGGGAGATTTATGAGCAAGGGATTTATGACATCGCCCAAAAGATCAAGGAAAATTATGGTAATATCGAGTGGATGTTGACTGAGAATGGTATGGGTGTTGAAGGGGAAGAAAAATTCCGTCAAGATGGAATGATTCAAGATGATTACCGTATTGACTTTGTAAAAGGTCATCTTCGTGAACTGCACCGTGCCATTGAAGACGGAGCCAATTGTAAGGGCTACTTGATTTGGACCTTTATTGATTGCTGGTCATGGCTCAACAGCTATAAAAATCGCTATGGTTTGGTCGAATTAGACTTGGAAACTCAAGAACGTCGTCTGAAGAAATCAGGGCACTGGTTCAAGGAATTAAGCGATAATAATGGATTTTAAAAAAGGACTCTGTCTGATTATCCTAATTGGTCAGAGTTTTTTGGTTATAAAAAGTTAATTTGAACTATACCAATTTTTACTCTTGACAAGTGAAAGAAACAAGTATATACTGTTTTTGCTGATTCTATAAAAGAGGAATTAGACTATACCAATTTTAAGGAGAAAGCACAGCTTGTCTGTGTCGTATATACTATGTGTGGAATTGTTGGTGTTGTTGGAAACACAAATGCAACTGATATTTTGATTCAAGGGCTTGAAAAGCTCGAATACCGTGGCTATGATTCTGCGGGAATTTTTGTTCTAGGTGGTGCTGAAAACCATCTAGTCAAGGCTGTTGGTCGTATAGCAGAATTGTCTGCCAAGACAGCTGGTGTTGAGGGAACAACTGGTATCGGACATACTCGTTGGGCAACTCATGGGAAACCAACGGAAGATAATGCTCACCCACACCGCTCTGAGACAGAACGTTTTGTTTTGGTGCACAATGGGGTGATTGAGAACTACCTTGAAATCAAGGAAGAATACCTTGCAGGTCACCACTTCAAAGGGCAAACAGATACGGAAATAGCCGTTCACTTGATTGGAAAATTTGCGGAAGAAGAAGGTCTCTCAGTTCTTGAAGCTTTCAAAAAAGCTCTTCATATCATACGTGGTTCTTATGCTTTTGCCTTGGTTGACTCACAAGATCCTGAAGTCATCTACGTAGCTAAAAATAAATCACCACTTTTGATTGGTCTTGGAGAAGGCTATAACATGGTCTGCTCAGATGCTATGGCTATGATTCGTGAGACCAACCAATACATGGAAATTCATGACCAAGAGTTGGTAATCGTCAAGGCTGATAGTGTGGAAGTTCAAGATTATGATGGCAACAGTCGTGAACGTGCTAGCTATACTGCGGAACTTGACTTGTCTGATATCGGTAAGGGAACTTATCCTTACTACATGCTTAAGGAAATCGATGAGCAACCAACGGTTATGCGTAAACTCATCCAAGCCTACACAGATGAGGCTGGTCAAGTTGTCGTAGACCCAGCTATCATCCAGGCTGTTCAAGACGCAGACCGTATCTACATCCTTGCAGCTGGGACATCTTACCACGCAGGATTTGCTTCTAAGAAAATGTTGGAAGAATTGACAGATACACCAGTTGAACTTGGAATCTCATCTGAGTGGGGCTACGGTATGCCACTTCTCAGCAAGAAACCACTCTTCATCTTTATCAGCCAATCTGGTGAAACAGCGGATAGTCGTCAGGTTTTGGTTAAGGCTAATGAAATGGGAATCCCAAGCTTGACAGTGACAAATGTCCCAGGTTCAACTCTTTCACGTGAAGCTAACAATACCATGCTTCTTCATGCAGGTCCTGAAATTGCCGTGGCATCAACTAAGGCTTATACAGCGCAAATCGCAGCCCTTGCCTTCCTTGCAAAAGCAGTCGGAGAAGCAAATGGCAATGCCAAAGCGCAAGCCTTTGACTTGGTTCATGAGTTGTCAATCGTAGCTCAGTCTATCGAATCAACTCTTTCAGAGAAAGAAACCATTGAAGCCAAGGTTCGTGAGCTTCTTGAAACAACTCGCAATGCTTTTTATATTGGGCGTGGTCAAGATTACTACGTAGCCATGGAAGCAAGTCTCAAACTCAAAGAAATTTCTTACATCCAGTGTGAAGGCTTTGCGGCAGGAGAGCTCAAGCACGGAACTATTGCCTTGATTGAAGAGGGAACGCCTGTCTTGGCTCTCTTGTCAGATCCAGTCCTCGCTAACCACACTCGTGGAAATATCCAAGAGGTGGCAGCTCGTGGTGCCAAAGTCCTCACTATCGCAGAAGAAAATGTTGCTAAAGAGACAGATGATATTGTCCTTACGACTGTACACCCTTACCTCTCACCAATTTCAATGGTCGTGCCAACGCAATTAGTCGCTTACTTTGCAACACTCCACCGTGGGCTTGATGTGGACAAACCACGTAACCTTGCTAAGTCAGTAACGGTAGAATAAGCTTAAAAAGTCTAGTTATCTAGGCTTTTTCTTGTGAGCAAATCGGTTGCTTGTACTCAAGATTCGAGTTAGAATAATTTTTCAAAATGAAGGACCGGAATAGACAAGGAGAATCACTGTGGTAGAATTGGGAATTTCAACATTTGGGGAAACAACGGAGCTTGAAGGGACTGGGAAAACTTACAGTCATGCCGAACGCATTCGTCAGTTGGTGGCAGAGATTGAGCTGGCTGACAAGGTTGGTTTGGATGTGTATGGGATTGGTGAGCACCATCGAGCGGATTTTGCGATATCTGCTCCAGAGATTGTTCTGGCAGCTGGGGCAGTCAATACCAAGAAAATCCGTTTGACCAGTGCAGTCAGCATTCTCTCAAGTATGGATCCGATTCGCTTGTTCCAACAGTATGCCACTATTGATGCTTTGTCTAATGGACGTGCGGAGATTATGGCCGGAAGGGGTTCTTTCACGGAATCTTTTCCCTTGTTTGGATATGATTTGAAAGACTACGAAGCCCTTTTTGATGAGAAATTAGACTTGCTCCAGTTAGTTAATGAAAAGACCAAGTTAGACTGGCAAGGTCGCTTGACCCAAACAATCTCTGGCAGAGAAGTTTATCCTCGTCCAGTTCAGGACAAATTGCCCTTGTGGATAGCGACAGGTGGTCATGTCGAATCAACAGTGAAGATTGCTCAGGCAGGCCTACCGATTGTCTATGCCATTATTGGTGGCAATCCTAGTTATTTTAAAAAGTTGATTCAGGCTTATCGTGAGATTGGGAGCGAAGCGGGTCATGCCAGTCATGAACTAAAGGTTGGAGCCCATTCTTGGAGCTGGATTGCTGAAGATGGCGAGCAGGCGGTGAAAGATTATTTTCATCCGACCAAGCAAGTGGTGGATGCTATTTCCAAAGACCGTCCACACTGGCAGGGATTGCGTTATGAGCAATATTTGGAGCAAGTTGGGCCAAATGGTGCTATGTTTGTGGGCAATCCAGATCAGGTAGCAGAAAAATTGATTCGCATGATTGAAGACTTAGGTTTGGACCGCTTTATGTTGCACTTACCTCTTGGTTCTATGCCTCATGATCAAGTTCTAAGAGCTATTAAACTTTTCGGAACGCAAGTGGCTCCAAAAGTTCGAGCTTACTTTGCCATGAAAGAGGCTTAATAAAAACTACTCAAATTTATTATGACGATAAATATTGTACAAAAATCAATCCCCCGAGCGTCAAGGCTTGGGGGATTTTTCTATAGGAGGGCTAGTTTAGTTCTCTTTTTTGTTTTTTAGTAAGAACCCGAGACCTAGAAGGGCAAGAATGCTGATTCCTGCAAACAGGAGTTTGTGATCGTTTTTGGTTCCTGTATTTGGAAGTTCAGCTTGTTTAGCTAGGGGTGCAGCTATATTTTCCTTGCTAGAGTTATCTACCGATTCGTTTTGAACAGCTTCACTTACAGATGATGCTTGTGCTTCTTGTGCTGGTTGTTCAGCTTGTGAATCAGCTGTAGCTTGGCTAGGTTTATTTTCTGCATCAGCTACTTTTGCATCTGGTTTTGCAGAATCAGGTTTAGTTTGTGGAGCTGGAGTTTGCTGTTCCGGTTTGACTACTCGGTTTGACATATTGTCTTGGATATTATATTGCCCTTGTTCTTGTTTTAAGCTAGAAAGGTCAAATTCTGGTTTTTCTTCCACAGCTGGGGCAACGATGGCACCGCCTTGAGAGATTCTAAGAACAGTAGCTGTAAGGGCATTTAATTTCAAGCCTTTTTCAGTCCATTCGAGTCCTTTCGGGTTGGCAATTCCTACTGGCCCTGCTTGGTTTTCATCTGCTAAAACTTCAGCATTTCTGAGGTGGGCAAAGGCAGTTCCCAAATTAAATTCGCGAGCTTTTTCGTCCGCATTGACAAAGACTGCGTAGATGTCTCCATTTGGAGCAGTGATTTGGTAGCCAATTACTACGTCCTCTTTTGCCACACCATTTTGGCCTGGGACAGTGATGAGGTGGACACGGTCTTTGATATCTTGGAGACTCTTAAGTCGGAAGGCATCTGTAGATTGACGAAGAGCAATCAACCCTTTCATATAGTCACGGCTCTTGACATTTTCAGGATATGCTTTTCCATCTGTAGCCTTAGTCCAGTCAAACTTGTTAATAGCATCACTCGAATCGTAAGAGTCATGGATGAAGTAAGGATAGTCAAATGGATTGCCGTCCTTATCACGCAACAAGTGAGATTTGTTTGGAACCTTATCCTCCGATACTGGAGTCTTGTAGGCTGGGTCACGGAATTGTTTAGTACGTCCGTATTCCTGACCAGAGTGGATAAACGGAGTTCCTTGAGATGTCAAGACCATGAGGTTTCCAAGTCGCAAACGACGGTGGATTTCAGCATAGTTCTCAGCCTTGCTTGGGTCTTTTTTGATAGACTGGGCGATGATGTCAAAGAGGGTCAAGTTATCATGGGCTGCGATGTATTGGATGACATCTCCAGGGCTGTCAGCTTCAAAGTTGGTTGGTTGAGCAATGATATTTTTGAAGATGGTGTTGATATCACGCTTGCCACCTGTGATAAAGGCAGGTTGACCTTCGTTTGGATAACCAGACTTGAGGTTGTTACGAATGTCATCTGAAAAGACAGCGACTGTATCGGTATGTTTCATCCAATCTTGGTCAGCAGCTTTAGTAGGCATGTTCTCATCACCTGCATAGGTTCTCCAACCTTCACCAAGCATGATTAAGTGTGGATTGAGGGCGCGTGCGGCCTTGTACGCTTCTTCAATAGAAGCTGCATCATGGTCTCCCATCATATCGAAGCGGAATCCATCCACTTTGTAGGTATCAACTAGATATTTGATAGAGTCAACTAGGAGTCGTTTGGTCATATGGTGGGTTGTCCCCAAGCGTCCACCACCAAAGCTAGTGCGAGGTGTCCCATCAGCATCCATAAAGTGGTAGTAGTTTGGCTCTAAATCTTCAAAGATATCGACCTTGGCTGTATGGTTATACACTACATCTAGGATAGCTCCCATACCACGTTTGTGGATCTCGTTGATGAGGTTTTTAAATTCTGCGATTCGTTTTTCTGGATTTTTAGGATCGCTTGAATACATACCAGTCAAGGAGAAGTAGTTTTGAGGATCATATCCCCAGTTATAGTTGCTGTTGCTTGAAGCATAGTCAGACAAGCGTTCATGGTTTTTCAATTCATTGACAAAGTAGTAAGACAAGACTGGAAGGAGCTGGATGTGGGTTACACCCAAGTCTTTGAGATAGTCTAGTTTTTCAATAAATGCTTCAAAGGTACCAAATGGTTTGGTTAAGTCTTTTGCAATGGCAGGATCTGAAGTAAAGTCACGCACATGAGCTTCGTAGATAACGGCATCTTCACGAGTCTTGAAATTGTGAATCTTACCATAAGTCAAGTCTTGAGGTCCGAGTTTGGCTGGATCTACAAAGGCGGCTTTAGCCACTTTATGGGCATCGTCAATCTTAGCATCGTCACTATTCCAAGCAGCGAGGGACTTAGCGTAAGGATCGAGTGCAAGAACAGTTTTACCTTGACGTTCGATTTGGTATTGATAATAGTATCCAGTGAAATCTGTGATTCCGAGTTTGTTTGTGCTATCTAGAGTTTGTTTCCAAGTTCCTCTTTCCCCTTTTTCAAGAGCGACAGTTCCAACCACTTTTTCAGGGTTATTCTTGTCGTAGACAACGACAGAAACCTTGTCAGCACTTGGTGACCAAAGGGTTAAATCAACTTGTTTTCCTTCTTCTTTTAGGTCAGCTCCAAGTTTGCCATCATAACTGTAAGTCTCATCTTTCAGACGCCAGCTTGTTTTGGTAGTGAATTGGTCAGCGTTGTAGCTCACGGTATAAGGATGTTTTGTGTCCGAGAAATCTCCACTGTAGGTCACTTTCTTACCAGCTTCATCGATTGCAACATCGGTGATAGCTACTTTATTTCCTAGGTGATTAGTGATGTTGGAGTGTTTGAGGATATCCTCTTTTTTAGCACCGACAAGTGTTGAAAAACTACTCTCAATGCTAGAAGTGCCTACGTGTTGGGCTCCTGTCATACGGATATCATGGACATAGTATGGATTTGTGTAAATCGATTCATCATCGTCTTTTAGGAAAATTTGGCTATGATTTTTTAAATCTGTGAACTTATAATCTTCTTTACGGATTTTCACATCGTCTCCTTGTTTGTTTCTGTCTAGTAATAAAAATCCAAGGTCTTTAGCTGCATCTTTGAGTGGAATATCGATATAGCGACCATATTTGCCTGTAGCCGTAAAATCTGTTCCGTTAGGCCATTCACCACTACTTGGATTTTTCACATCTCCCCAGTACCAGAGAGATTTCTTGTCATAGTTGCCATCTGTACGGTAGTAGTTGACGCGAATAGTTCCTGCAGGTTGTGGCTCGTAAGAGAAAACCTTGTGTTCTTGGTCCAACCAAGCCTCATTCATATTTGGTGCCAGTTTTTCTATCGATTTATCGCCGGTTAGATTTTTCCCAGCTGTATTATTGATGAGGAAGCTAATTTTCTTGGCTTGTTCTCCCTTTAATTTGACATCTAGGTAGTAGCCATAGTCATCTTTTTTGGCATCCTTAAAGGACAAGGCTCCGTTAGGCCAGTTTTCAGATGGTTTTTCAACATCGTCCCAAGTCCATAGTCCTTGAGCATCCTTGTTTTCTTCAGGAAGCTTTTTGACATGGATACGGAAGTAGTTGTCTTCTATTGGTTCTTCTGCCTTAGTTTCAGTCGTTACTGGACTCGTAGAAGTAGTTGGTTCACTTGAACGATCTTGTCCGGTTTGTGGGGCTGAATCGGCGGGAGTTGCAGCAGGAGTAGTTGGCTCTGTTGCAGGTTTTTCTTCTGTTTTCTTTAGGGAAGCGTTTGCACTATCGGGTGAAGAAAAATCGCTTTCGTTCTTGCCAGCGATGTTTGTTGCATCAGTAAGAGGTTGAGTAAGGGAGGTCGTATTTCTGTTGCTGGGTTCGTTAGTGGTTGGTGTATTTTCGTTTGCTGAGATAGTTGGTGTAGCCATGGCAAGCAGAATAAGGCTTGCTCCAATAAGGACAGAACCAGTTCCATTTTTGAGGGAACGGATGCTGTAGACCATTTTTTTCTCAGTTTGAGATGGTATTTTTCTCATAATGATTCTCCAATCAATAAATTTCTATCATCAGTATAGCACTTAGTAAAATAAGATGCAAGCGTTTTCCTAAAATTAAAATAAAAGAAAAAATCGCAACAAATTTTGTTACGATTAAGCCAGTATTTCTTATAGGAAAAGATTTTGTCAAAAAATTGTTAATCCCCTTGAAAAATCTAGCTAAATAGGGTATAATATGAGTAATCATTTGTCGTAGGTTTTGTCTGAAATATTGTCCAGACAAGGCTCACAGCAGTTAAATCTTCTGAAAAAGTCAGATTTAGCTGCTCTTTTTGTGCTTTTTTTCAGGATTTTTAGTACTTGTAACAAAGACTTAAAGATTCTGAAAATTTATCAAGAGGACACGGTGATAAGGGTTTTTAAAACCATATGACGATTAGAAAAGCCTGATTGACAAGGCTTGGAACTTATTTACAAAGGAGAATCATCTTGGCAGGACATGACGTTCAATACGGGAAACATCGTACCCGTCGTAGTTTTTCAAGAATCAAAGAAGTTCTTGACTTACCAAATTTGATTGAAATTCAAACTGACTCATTCAAAGATTTCCTAGACCACGGTCTGAAGGAAGTATTTGAAGATGTATTGCCAATTTCAAACTTCACAGACACAATGGAGTTGGAATTTGTTGGATATGAAATCAAGGAACCAAAATACACGCTAGAAGAAGCTCGTATCCACGATGCTAGCTATTCAGCACCAATTTTTGTAACCTTCCGCTTGATCAATAAAGAAACAGGCGAAATCAAGACCCAAGAAGTTTTCTTTGGTGATTTCCCAATCATGACAGAAATGGGTACTTTCATCATCAATGGTGGTGAACGTATTATCGTTTCGCAGTTGGTCCGCTCACCAGGTGTTTACTTTAACGATAAAGTTGATAAAAACGGTAAAGTGGGCTACGGTTCAACTGTTATCCCTAACCGTGGAGCTTGGTTGGAGCTTGAAAGCGACTCAAAAGACATCGCCTACACTCGTATTGACCGTACTCGTAAGATTCCATTTACAACCTTGGTTCGTGCCCTTGGTTTCTCAGGAGATGATGAAATCTTTGATATCTTCGGCGACAGCGAATTGGTTCGCAACACTGTTGAAAAAGATATCCACAAGAATCCAATGGACTCTCGTACAGACGAAGCCCTGAAAGAAATTTACGAACGCCTTCGTCCAGGTGAGCCTAAGACTGCTGAAAGCTCACGTAGCTTGCTTGTGGCTCGTTTCTTTGACCCACGCCGCTATGACTTGGCAGCAGTTGGTCGTTACAAAATCAATAAAAAACTCAATGTCAAAACACGCTTGCTCAACCAAACCATTGCGGAACCATTGGTAGACCCTGAAACTGGAGAAATTTTGGTAGAAGCTGGTACAATCATGACTCGTAGCGTGATTGAAAGCATTGAAAGCCATTTGGATGGCGACTTGAACAAGATTGTTTACATTCCAAATGATGCAGCGGTTGTGACTGAGCCAGTTGTTCTTCAAAAATTCAAGGTTGTTGCTCCAACTGATCCAGACCGCGTCGTAACTATTATTGGTAATGCCAATCCAGATGACAAGGTTCGTATCGTCACTCCTGCAGATATCCTTGCTGAAATGAGCTACTTCCTCAATTTGGCTGAAGGACTTGGTCGTGTAGATGATATCGACCACCTTGGAAACCGTCGTATCCGTGCGGTAGGTGAATTGCTTGCTAACCAAGTACGTCTTGGACTTTCTCGTATGGAACGTAATGTCCGTGAACGGATGTCTGTCCAGGACAACGAAGTCTTGACACCACAACAAATTATCAATATCCGTCCTGTAACAGCTGCGGTTAAAGAATTCTTTGGTTCATCACAGTTGTCACAGTTCATGGACCAACACAACCCACTTTCTGAGTTGTCTCACAAACGCCGTTTGTCAGCCTTGGGGCCTGGTGGTTTGACACGTGACCGTGCTGGATATGAAGTACGTGACGTGCACTACACTCACTACGGTCGTATGTGTCCAATCGAGACACCTGAAGGACCTAACATCGGTTTGATCAATAACTTGTCATCTTACGGACACTTGAACAAATATGGTTTTGTTCAAACACCATACCGTAAAGTTGACCGTGAAACAGGTGTTGTTACGAACGAAATCGTTTGGTTGACAGCCGATGAAGAAGATGAATTTACTGTAGCACAGGCTAATTCTCGTCTGAATGAAGATGGAACATTTGCTGAGAAAGTTGTCATGGGACGTCACCAAGGGGTCAACCAAGAGTATCCAGCGAATGTTGTTGACTACATGGACGTATCACCAAAACAGGTAGTTGCCGTTGCGACAGCATGTATTCCTTTCTTGGAAAACGATGACTCCAACCGTGCCCTCATGGGAGCCAACATGCAACGTCAGGCTGTACCATTGATTAATCCTAAAGCACCTTACGTTGGTACTGGTATGGAATACCAAGCAGCCCACGATTCAGGAGCGGCTGTGATTGCTCAGTATGACGGTAAAGTTACCTATGCAGATGCTGACAAGGTAGAAGTTCGTCGTGAAGATGGTTCATTGGACGTTTACCACATCCAAAAATTCCGTCGTTCGAACTCAGGTACTGCTTATAACCAACGCACTCTCGTAAAAGTTGGTGATGCCGTTGAGAAAGGCGATTTCATCGCTGACGGACCTTCTATGGAAAATGGAGAAATGGCGCTTGGACAAAACCCAATCGTTGCCTACATGACTTGGGAAGGTTACAACTTCGAGGATGCCGTTATCATGAGCGAACGCTTGGTGAAAGACGATGTCTACACATCTGTCCACCTTGAAGAATACGAATCAGAAACACGCGATACAAAGCTTGGGCCTGAAGAAATTACTCGTGAAATTCCAAACGTTGGGGAAGATGCCCTTAAAGATCTTGACGAAATGGGTATTATCCGTATCGGTGCTGAGGTTAAAGAAGGGGATATCCTTGTAGGTAAAGTAACACCTAAGGGTGAGAAAGACCTTTCAGCTGAAGAACGGCTCTTGCACGCTATCTTCGGAGATAAATCTCGTGAAGTACGTGACACTTCTCTTCGTGTACCACACGGAGCTGATGGTGTGGTTCGTGATGTTAAGATCTTTACACGTGCAAATGGAGATGAATTGCAATCAGGTGTCAACATGCTGGTTCGCGTCTACATCGCTCAAAAACGTAAGATCAAGGTCGGAGATAAGATGGCCGGACGTCACGGAAATAAAGGGGTTGTCTCTCGTATCGTTCCTGTAGAAGATATGCCTTACCTTCCAGATGGAACTCCAGTCGATATCATGTTGAACCCACTTGGGGTGCCATCACGTATGAATATCGGTCAGGTTATGGAACTCCACCTTGGGATGGCAGCTCGTACTCTTGGTATTCACATCGCAACACCAGTCTTTGACGGAGCAAGTTCTGAAGATCTTTGGTCAACTGTTAAAGAAGCTGGTATGGATAGCGATGCCAAAACAATCCTTTACGATGGACGTACAGGTGAACCATTTGATAACCGTGTTTCTGTCGGAGTCATGTACATGATCAAACTCCACCACATGGTTGATGATAAATTGCACGCGCGTTCAGTCGGACCTTACTCAACCGTTACTCAACAACCACTTGGAGGTAAAGCTCAGTTTGGTGGACAACGTTTCGGTGAGATGGAGGTTTGGGCTCTTGAAGCCTACGGTGCATCAAATGTCCTTCAAGAAATCTTGACTTACAAGTCTGACGATATCAACGGACGTTTGAAAGCTTATGAAGC
Source organism: Streptococcus mitis NCTC 12261 (assembly GCF_000148585.2). Taxonomy (NCBI): domain Bacteria; kingdom Bacillati; phylum Bacillota; class Bacilli; order Lactobacillales; family Streptococcaceae; genus Streptococcus; species Streptococcus mitis. The sequence continues at coordinate 1,656,835 of NZ_CP028414.1, read as the reverse complement.
TATTACAAAAGGAAAACCAATTCCAAAACCAGGTGTTCCAGAATCCTTCCGAGTTCTTGTCAAAGAATTGCAATCTCTTGGTCTTGACATGCGAGTCCTTGACGAAGATGATCAAGAAGTGGAACTTCGTGACTTGGATGAAGGAATGGACGAAGATGTCATCCACGTAGATGACCTTGAAAAAGCCCGCGAAAAAGCAGCACAAGAGGCTAAAGCAGCCTTTGAAGCTGAAGAAGCTGAGAAAGCAACAAAAGCGGAAGCAACAGAAGAAACTGCTGAATAAGAATAAGCAGTTCACTTAGAATAGAAAGGGAAGAAATAGTGGTTGATGTAAATCGTTTTAAAAGTATGCAAATCACCCTAGCTTCTCCAAGCAAAGTCCGTTCATGGTCTTATGGAGAAGTCAAAAAACCTGAAACAATCAATTACCGTACCTTGAAACCAGAACGTGAAGGACTATTTGATGAAGTTATCTTTGGTCCTACAAAAGACTGGGAATGTGCTTGTGGTAAGTACAAACGCATTCGTTACAGAGGAATTGTTTGTGACCGTTGTGGGGTTGAAGTAACGCGTACAAAAGTTCGTCGTGAGCGTATGGGGCACATTGAGTTGAAAGCTCCTGTATCTCACATCTGGTACTTCAAGGGGATTCCAAGCCGTATGGGCTTGACCCTTGATATGAGCCCTCGTGCCCTCGAGGAAGTTATCTACTTTGCAGCTTATGTGGTGATTGATCCTAAGGATACACCACTTGAGCACAAGTCTATCATGACAGAGCGCGAATACCGTGAGCGCTTGCGTGAGTATGGTTATGGATCATTCGTTGCCAAGATGGGTGCCGAAGCTATCCAAGACCTTCTAAAACAAGTAGATCTTGAAAAAGAAATTGCTGAACTCAAAGAAGAGTTGAAAACAGCTACTGGACAAAAACGTGTCAAAGCTATCCGTCGTTTGGATGTTTTGGATGCCTTTTACAAGTCTGGAAACAAACCTGAATGGATGATTCTCAACATCCTTCCGGTTATTCCACCAGATCTTCGTCCAATGTTGCAGTTGGATGGTGGCCGTTTTGCCTCATCTGACTTGAATGACCTTTACCGCCGTGTTATCAACCGTAACAACCGTTTGGCTCGTTTGCTTGAGTTGAATGCACCAGGTATTATTGTTCAAAATGAGAAGCGTATGCTTCAAGAAGCGGTTGACGCTTTGATTGACAATGGTCGTCGTGGTCGTCCAATCACAGGACCAGGTAGCCGTCCATTGAAATCATTGAGCCATATGCTTAAAGGTAAACAAGGACGCTTCCGTCAAAACTTGCTCGGTAAACGTGTTGACTTCTCAGGACGTTCCGTTATCGCCGTTGGTCCAACGCTTAAGATGTACCAATGTGGTGTGCCACGTGAAATGGCGATTGAGCTCTTTAAACCATTCGTTATGCGAGAAATCGTTGCACGTGATATCGTGCAAAACGTCAAAGCGGCTAAACGCTTGGTGGAACGTGGAGACGAGCGTATCTGGGATATCCTTGAAGAAGTAATCAAAGAACACCCAGTACTTCTTAACCGCGCACCGACCCTTCACCGTTTGGGTATCCAAGCCTTCGAGCCAGTCTTGATTGATGGTAAGGCCCTTCGCTTGCACCCACTTGTCTGTGAAGCCTACAATGCCGACTTTGACGGGGACCAAATGGCCATCCACGTACCGCTTTCAGAAGAAGCCCAAGCAGAAGCTCGTATCCTCATGCTCGCTGCTGAGCACATCTTGAACCCGAAAGATGGTAAACCAGTTGTTACCCCATCTCAGGATATGGTTTTGGGTAACTACTACTTGACTATGGAAGAAGCTGGCCGTGAAGGTGAAGGAATGGTCTTCAAAGACCGTGACGAAGCCGTTATGGCTTACCGTAATGGTTATGTTCACCTCCACTCACGTGTTGGTATCGCAACAGACAGCCTCAACAAACCATGGACAGAAGAGCAAAGACACAAGGTCTTGCTTACAACAGTTGGTAAAATCCTCTTCAACGACATCATGCCAGAGGGTCTACCATACTTGCAAGAACCAAACAATGCCAACTTGACAGAAGGCGTTCCAGCTAAATACTTCTTGCCACTTGGTGGAGATATCAAGGAAGCAATCAGCAAACTTGAACTCAACCCTCCATTCAAGAAGAAAAACCTTGGAAATATCATCGCTGAAATCTTCAAACGTTTCCGTACAACAGAAACTTCTGCTCTACTTGACCGTATGAAGAACCTCGGTTACCACCACTCAACTCTTGCAGGATTGACAGTTGGTATTGCCGATATCCCAGTCGTTGATGACAAGGCTGAAATCATTGAAGAATCACACAAACGTGTAGAACAAATCACAAAACAGTTCCGTCGTGGTATGATCACAGACGACGAGCGTTACAATGCTGTTACAGCTGAATGGCGTGCTGCCCGTGAGAAACTAGAGAAACGTTTGATTGCCAACCAAGATCCTAAGAACCCAATCGTTATGATGATGGACTCTGGAGCCCGTGGTAATATCTCAAACTTCTCACAGCTTGCCGGTATGCGTGGTCTGATGGCTGCTCCTAACGGACGTATCATGGAATTGCCAATCCTTTCAAACTTCCGCGAAGGTTTGTCAGTACTCGAAATGTTCTTCTCAACTCACGGTGCCCGTAAAGGTATGACCGATACGGCCCTTAAGACAGCTGACTCAGGTTACTTGACTCGTCGTTTGGTTGACGTTGCCCAAGACGTTATCATCCGTGAGGACGACTGTGGAACAGACCGTGGTCTCTTGATCCGTTCTATCGCAGAAGGAAAAGAGATGATCGAGTCTCTTGAAGAACGTCTCAATGGTCGTTACACTAAGAAAACCGTTAAACATCCAGAAACTGGTGCAGTGATTATCGGTTCAAATGAGTTGATTACAGAAGACAAGGCGCGTGAAATTGTTAATGCTGGTGTGGAAGAAGTGACTATCCGCTCTGTATTTACATGTAACACTCGTCATGGTGTCTGTCGTCACTGTTACGGTATCAACTTGGCGACTGGTGATGCGGTTGAAGTTGGTGAAGCAGTTGGTACAATCGCTGCCCAATCTATCGGGGAACCTGGTACACAGCTTACAATGCGTACCTTCCACACGGGTGGGGTTGCCTCAAATACCGATATCACTCAGGGTCTTCCTCGTGTCCAAGAAATCTTTGAAGCCCGCAATCCTAAAGGGGAAGCGGTTATCACAGAGGTTAAAGGACAAGTTACTGCTATCGAAGAAGATGCATCAACTCGTACTAAGAAAGTCTTTGTTAAGGGTGAAACTGGCGAAGGTGAATACGTCGTTCCATTTACAGCTCGTATGCGTGTTGAAGTTGGAGACCAAGTAGCGCGTGGTGCTGCTCTTACAGAAGGTTCTATCCAACCAAAACGTCTCCTTGCAGTTCGTGATGTCTTGTCAGTTGAAACTTACCTTCTCGGTGAAGTACAAAAAGTTTACCGTAGCCAAGGGGTAGAAATCGGTGACAAACATATCGAGGTAATGGTTCGTCAAATGATCCGTAAAGTCCGTGTCATGGATCCAGGTGACACAGATCTTCTCATGGGTACCCTCATGGATATCAATGACTTTACAGATGCCAACAAAGATGTCCTTATTGCAGGTGGAGTTCCAGCGACAGGTCGCCCAGTTCTTATGGGAATTACCAAAGCCTCACTTGAAACAAATAGTTTCTTGTCAGCGGCTTCCTTCCAGGAAACAACTCGTGTCCTTACTGATGCGGCTATCCGTGGTAAGAAAGACCATCTCCTTGGACTTAAGGAAAATGTTATCATCGGTAAGATCATCCCAGCTGGTACTGGTATGGCCCGTTACCGTAACCTTGAACCACATGCTATCAACGAAGAAGAATACCTTAATCCTCCAGTAGAGGAAGAAGGGGATGAAGAAATAACAGAAGTAGTTGTGGATACTGCCGTTGAAACTGTGGAAGAAACAGTAGAATAAAAGAGAATGAGAGAGCCTTCGGGTTCTCTTTCTCTTTTCTGAAAACTTTCTCCATTTTTCCATGAAATGTGGTAAAATAATACTCAATGAAAATCAAAGAGCAAACTAGGAAACTAGCCGTAGGTTGCTCAAAGCACTGCTTTGAGGTTGTAGATAGAACTGACGAAGTCAGCTCAAAACACTGTTTTGAGGTTGTGGATAGAACTGACGAAGTCAGTAACCATACCTACGGTAAGGCGACGTTGACGTGGTTTGAAGAGATTTTCGAAGAGTATAAAAGAAAGAAGCTGACAAAGGAGACAGGTATGGAACAAACATTTTTTATCATTAAACCAGACGGTGTAAAAAGAGGATTAGTGGGTGAGGTGTTGAAACGCATCGAACAACGTGGATTTACAATCGAAAAATTGGAGTTGCGTACAAAGGTTTCAGAAGGGTTAATTGATCAGCACTATCAGGACTTGGTTGGTCAAAGTTTTTACCCACCGATTCGTGAATTTATGACTTCAGGACCGGTTCTTGTAGGTATCATTTCTGGTCCCAAAGTAATTGAAACTTGGCGGACTATGATGGGTGCAACTCGTCCAGAAGAAGCTTTACCAGGAACTATTCGAGGTGATTTTGCAAAAGCTGCTGGAGAAAATGAGGTTATCCAAAATGTTGTGCATGGTTCAGATTCAGAAGAGTCAGCTAAGCGAGAAATTGCTCTTTGGTTTGAAGAGAAATAGTAAAAGTTTGATGTAAGGGATACTTGCGTCAAACTTTTTTGCATTTTAGAGTAGAAAACTGACAGTTGAGAAATATTCTAGCAATGGTGAGGCTTTCTAGCATATAATAAGAGCAAGTATGGAGGAAGAATGATGGAAAAAATGAAAAAGCAAATTCGAGTTTTGTTATTGCTGACAGTTTTTGGTCTTAGCAGCTGTTCTTGTTTAAGTTTATCTACTTGGGCCTTGATGTTAAATCAAAACTGCTTCTATTATTTAGTTGGCATGTTGCTTCTTGCCAGTATTGGTGCAGGGCTAAACTATTATAGAGGGCAGGGAAATCAACATTATTCAGTTTTTAAGGAAGATAAGCAACAATTCTTGTATAGTCTCTTGCTCTTAGTAAATATTTTGGGTTTAGCTTTAATTGTCATAGAACATATCCTTGCAGGAAATACATCCGTAGAAGGATTTGTGGAAGCCTTTCTACCGAGTTTCTTTTTCTTATTTGGGATTGATTTGTTAGTTTTTCTGCCGATTCAGAAGTATGTAAATGGAGTGAAAAAGTTTTTGGGAAAGAAGGAAATCTGTTTTATTAGTGGACTAGCTATTCTAATCTTTCTCAGAAATCCTTGGATGCTATTGTCCATGACCTTTTATATTGCCTTGGGGATGCTATTTCTAGGACTGTTGGTGCCAAAAGTCATTCGCTGGGAAGTTTCATTTTACAGTCATTTGATGAGAGATATCTTGTTAGTTGTCTTCTTACTGTTTCTATTTTAAGAACAAAAAAAGAGATAGTTCTAGTTTTACAATTTATAATATGGAATTCATAGATAATACCTAGACAAAGGACAACTTTTTGGTATAATAGAAACATGTACACTAAAAACGAAGAAGAGTTACAGTCCTTAGGTGAACGTTTGGGCTATTTATTAGAAAAGAATGATGTCTTAATTTTAACTGGTGAACTTGGAGCAGGCAAAACGACATTTACAAAAGGTCTTGCTAAAGGATTACATATTTCTCAGATGATTAAGAGTCCAACCTACACTATCGTAAGAGAGTATGAAGGTCGTCTTCCACTTTACCACCTAGATGTTTATCGTATAGAGGGGGATGCTGATTCTATTGATTTAGATGAGTTTCTCTTTGGTGGTGGGGTAACTGTCATCGAGTGGGGGCATCTTTTAGGTGATGCCTTGCCAGATACTTATTTAGAATTGGAAATTCTAAAAGAAGAAGAGGGTCGCAGACTGAATTTTCAAGCAAAAGGTTTGCGTGCAGAAAAGCTTTTAGAGGAGCTTCAACATGGAGTATGAGTTGCTCATTAGGGAAGCAGAAGTTGAAGATGCGGCTGAATTAGTATCATTTTTAAATCGTGTCAGTGTAGAAACAGATTTTACCAGTCTGGACAGGAATGGCATTTTGATGACAGATACTGAGATGGAGTTGTTTTTGGATAAACAGGCTCACTCTGAAAATCAAATCACTTTACTGGCCTTGCTGAATGATGAAATTGCTGGTCTTGTGAATATCACAGCTGATCAACGCAAGAGAGTTCGTCATATTGGAGATCTCTTTATTGTGATTGGTCAGAAGTATTGGAATAATGGACTGGGGAGTTTGTTACTTGAAGAAGTCGTAGAATGGGCACAGGCTAGTGGCATTCTTCGTCGACTTCAACTAACTGTCCAAACTCGCAATCAGGGTGCAGTTCATTTATATCAACAGCATGGCTTTGTAATTGAAGGTAGACAAGAGCGCGGTGCGTACATAGAAGAAGGGAAATTTATAGATGTTTACCTGATGGGTAGACTGATAGATTGATAGAAATATGGTTAAAAAAATTATTGGAATGGTGCTAGCTTTTCTAGCTGTGACAGTTTTAGGTGTGGGTGTTTTTGCTTATACTATTTATCAGCAAGGTACAGAAACCTTATCAAAAACCTATAAAAAGATTGGGGAAGAAACCAATGTTATTGAGGCTACTGAACCCTTAACGATCCTTTTAATGGGGGTTGATACTGGAAACGAAGAACGAACGGACCCTTGGGAGGGAAATAGTGATTCCATGATTCTTTTGACAGTTAATCCGCACACGAAAAAGACCATGATGTTGAGTTTGGAACGTGATATCCTGACTAAAATTCAGCATAAAGATGGTAGTATTGAAGAAGCGAAACTGAATGCCGCCTATGCGGGTGGAGGTGCAGAATTAGCTATCTCAACCATTCAGAAGATGATGAACATCCATATTGACCGCTATATTATGGTCAATATGCACGGATTACAACAATTAGTCGATGCAGTGGGTGGTATAACTGTCAATAACACGCTAGGTTTCCCGATTTCTATTAGTGACCAAGAGGAATTTAATACTATTTCTATTGGTGTTGGGCAACAAACTCTAAATGGAGATGAAGCTCTTGTTTATTCTCGCATGCGCTACCAGGACCCAGAAGGGGACTACGGACGTCAGAAACGTCAGCGTGAAGTCATTCAAAAGGTTGTTGAAAAAGTTCTTAGCTTGAATAGTGTTAGTCACTATCAATCTATCTTAAAAGCCCTAAGTACCAATATGCAGACTAATATTGATCTATCTGCTAAGAGTATCCCAAGTTTGTTAGGTTACAAGGACTCGTTTAAAACGATTGAAACCCAACAATTACGAGGAGAAGATGCCGAATTGCAAGGGACATCTTACCAAATCGTAACTGCTAACCATTTGTTAGAGATCCAGAATCTTTTGAGAACCTCACTTGATAAACCGAGGGTGACAGAGTTAGAGACAAATGCAGTCTTATATGAAGATATTTTTGGAAACCAAAATGGTATCGGTTTGGGAACAGGTACGATTAATAATACAACAAATCAAGAAGATGTAGAATAATCTATTTTATAGTTAAAATCGTGGGAAATTTCCTACGATTTTTTCAAAAAAATACGAATAGATAGTTAGGAGGAAACATGAAAGCAGAAATTATTGCTGTTGGAACAGAGATTTTGACAGGACAGATTGTCAATACCAATGCTCAGTTTTTGTCGGAAAAACTAGCAGAGATTGGGGTAGATGTATATTTTCAGACGGCTGTAGGAGACAATGAAGCTCGTCTCTTGTCTTTGCTCGAAATTGCCAGTCAACGTAGTAGTCTAGTGATTTTGACAGGTGGTTTAGGGCCAACTGAGGACGATTTGACCAAACAAACTCTGGCTAAATTTTTAGGGAAAGAATTAGTCTTTGATCCTCAGGCGCAGGAGAAGTTGGATGTCTTTTTTGCCCAGAGACCAGACTATGCCCGAACACCGAATAACGAAAGACAAGCTCAACTTGTAGAAGGAGCGATTCCACTGCCAAATGAAACAGGACTGGCTGTGGGAGGAATATTGGAAGTCGATGGAGTGACCTACGTTGTCCTTCCAGGTCCACCAAGTGAATTAAAACCTATGGTTTTAAACCAACTTCTACCCAAGTTGATGACAGGGAGCAAGCTGCATTCCCGAGTTCTTCGTTTCTTTGGGATTGGCGAGAGCCAGTTGGTTACGATTTTGTCTGATTTGATTGATAATCAAACCGATCCGACCTTGGCCCCTTATGCTAAGACAGGAGAAGTCACTCTGCGTCTGTCAACAAAAGCTAGCAGCCAAGAAGAGGCGAATCAAGTGCTGGATATCTTGGAAAATCAAATCTTAGGTCGCCAGACCTTTGAAGGCCTTTCTTTACGAGATCTTTGTTATGGTTATGGGGAAGAAACTAGTTTAGCTAGCATTGTGGTAGAAGAACTGAAAAGGCAAGGGAAAACCATCACGTCTGCTGAGAGTTTGACGGCTGGTCTTTTCCAAGCTAGGGTAGCGGATTTTTCGGGTGCTTCAAGTATATTTAAGGGTGGTTTTGTAACCTATAGCTTGGAGGAAAAATCAAAGATGTTGGATATTCCTGTCAAGGATTTGGAAGAACAGGGTGTGGTGTCTGAATTTACAGCACAGAAGATGGCTGAGCAGGCACGAATCAAGACCCAGTCTGATTTTGGCCTTAGTTTGACTGGTGTGGCAGGGCCAGATAGCCTAGAAGGACATCCAGCTGGGACAGTCTTCATAGGCTTGGCTCAAGAGCAAGGAACTGAGGTCATCAAGGTCAATATTGGAGGCAGAAGTCGAGCAGATGTACGTCACATTGCGGTTATGCATGCCTTTAACCTAGTTCGCAAGGCTTTATTAAGTGACTAACTTTTGATATAATAGTAGATAGGTCTGAGGACCATTAGAATGTAGGAGAATAGAATGGCGAAAAAACCAAAAAAATTAGATGAAATTTCAAAAAAATTCGGGGCAGAACGTGAAAAAGCCTTGAATGACGCTCTTAAATTGATTGAGAAAGACTTTGGTAAGGGTTCAATCATGCGTTTGGGTGAACGTGCGGAGCAAAAGGTGCAAGTGATGAGCTCAGGTTCTTTGGCTCTTGACATTGCCCTTGGTTCAGGTGGTTATCCTAAGGGACGTATCATTGAAATCTATGGGCCAGAGTCATCTGGTAAGACAACGGTTGCCCTTCATGCAGTTGCGCAAGCACAAAAAGAAGGTGGTATTGCTGCCTTTATCGATGCGGAACATGCCCTTGATCCAGCTTATGCTGCGGCCCTTGGTGTCAACATTGACGAATTGCTCTTGTCACAACCAGACTCAGGAGAGCAAGGTCTTGAGATTGCAGGAAAATTGATTGACTCAGGAGCCGTGGATCTTGTCGTAGTCGACTCAGTTGCGGCCCTTGTCCCTCGTGCGGAAATTGATGGAGATATCGGTGATAGCCACGTTGGTTTGCAGGCTCGTATGATGAGCCAGGCTATGCGTAAACTTGGTGCTTCTATCAATAAAACCAAAACAATTGCCATCTTTATCAACCAATTGCGTGAAAAAGTTGGGGTCATGTTTGGAAATCCAGAAACAACTCCTGGTGGACGTGCTCTGAAATTCTACGCATCAGTCCGTTTGGATGTTCGTGGAAGCACACAAATCAAGGGAACTGGTGACCAAAAAGATACCAATGTCGGTAAAGAAACTAAAATCAAGGTCGTGAAAAACAAGGTGGCTCCACCATTTAAGGAAGCCTTCGTTGAAATCATGTACGGAGAAGGTATTTCTAAGACTGGTGAACTCTTGAAAATCGCAAGCGATTTGGATATCATCAAAAAAGCAGGAGCTTGGTACTCTTACAAGGATGAGAAAATCGGGCAAGGTTCTGAAAATGCTAAGAAATACTTGGCAGATAACCCAGAAATCTTTGATGAAATTGACCATCAAGTCCGTGTTCAATTTGGTTTGATTGATGGAGAAGAAATTGCTGAAAGCAAAAAAGATGAAGCAGCTCAAGTAGACTCTGTGAATGAAGAAGTAACCCTTGACCTAGGCGATGAGCTTGAAATCGAAATTGAAGAATAAGTTGTTAAAGTAGTGGAGCAAATCCACTGCTTTTTCGATGCCTTATTCTGGTTTTCCGCTCACGCATAGTTTGCTGTTTCTTGTCGCTCCTCTGGAAAGCTGATATAATAGCCTTATGAATAAAAAACGAACAGTGGACCTGATACATGGTCCGATTCTTCCTTCTCTCTTGAGTTTTGCCTTCCCAATCTTGCTATCAAATATTTTTCAACAGCTCTATAATACTGCTGATGTCTTGATTGTTGGGCGTTTTCTTGGTCAAGAATCCTTGGCTGCAGTAGGAGCGACGACAGCAATTTTTGACCTGATTGTAGGATTTACTCTTGGTGTTGGCAATGGCATGGGAATTGTCATTGCCCGTTATTACGGGGCTCGGAATTTTATAAAAATTAAGGAAGCAGTAGCAGCCACCTGGATTTTAGGTGCTCTTTTGAGTATTGTAGTTATGCTGCTGGGATTTCTTGGTTTGTATCCTCTCTTGCAATACCTAGATACTCCTGCAGAAATTCTTCCCCAGTCCTATCAATATATTTCTATGATTGTGACCTGTGTCGGTGTCAGCTTTGCCTATAATCTCTTTGCAGGTTTGTTGCGGTCCATTGGGGACAGTCTGGCAGCGCTTGGATTTCTGATTTTCTCTGCTCTGGTTAATGTGGTTCTGGATCTCTATTTCATTACGCAATTGCATCTGGGAGTTCAATCTGCAGGCCTTGCTACCATCATTTCGCAAGGCTTATCAGCGGTTCTCTGCTTTTATTATATCCGTAAGAGTGTGCCAGAACTTTTGCCTCAACTCAAGCATTTCAAATGGAACAAGGCTTTGTACGCTGATCTCTTGGAGCAAGGTTTAGCTATGGGTTTGATGAGTTCAATTGTATCGATCGGCAGTGTGATTTTACAGTCTTCTGTTAATACCTTTGGTGCAGTGATTATTAGTGCCCAGACGGCAGCTCGACGCATTATGGCTTTCGCCCTTCTTCCCATGACTGCTATTTCTGCATCAATGACGACCTTTGCTTCTCAGAATCTAGGAGCTAAGCGACCAGACCGCATTGTTCAAGGACTTCGAATCGGCAGTCGTCTAAGTATATCCTGGGCAGTTTTTGTTTGTATCTTCCTCTTTTTTGCCAGTCCAACCTTGGTTTCCTTCTTGGCTAGTTCGACAAATGGTTACTTGATAGAAAATGGAAGTCTGTACTTGCAAATCAGTTCAGCCTTTTATCCTATTTTGAGTCTCTTGTTGATTTATCGCAATTGTTTGCAGGGTTTGGGGCAAAAAATCCTTCCTCTGGTTTCTAGCTTTATCGAACTAATCGGGAAAATCGCTTTTGTGGTTTTGATTATCCCTTGGGCAGGATATAAGGGAGTTATCCTTTGCGAACCCTTAATCTGGGTTGCCATGACCATTCAACTGTATTTCTCACTGTTTCGTCACCCCTTGATAAAAGAAGGCAAGGAAATTTTAGCAACTAAAGTGCTATCCTAGTTGTATTTACTGAATAAAATCCATTTCCTCTAGTGAAAATCGAAAAAACTTGTGTTATAATAAGAAAGATTAAAATGTGAAAAAAGGAGATTCCTAATGGGACGTAAATGGGCCAATATCGTAGCCAAGAAAACGGCTAAAGATGGAGCTAACTCTAAAGTATATGCAAAATTTGGTGTAGAAATCTATGTAGCAGCTAAAAAAGGTGATCCAGATCCAGAATCAAACTCAGCCTTGAAATTCGTTATCGACCGTGCTAAACAAGCCCAAGTGCCAAAACACGTTATCGATAAAGCTTTGGACAAGGCTAAAGGAAACACAGACGAAACCTTTACAGAAGGACGTTACGAAGGTTTTGGACCAAATGGTTCTATGCTGATTGTTGATACTTTGACTTCAAATGTCAACCGTACAGCGGCTAATGTCCGTGCAGCCTTTGGTAAAAATGGCGGAAACATGGGCGCTTCAGGTTCAGTTTCATACCTCTTTGACAACAAGGGAGTTATCGTATTTGCAGGTGAAGATGCGGACGCGGTCTTTGAGCAATTGCTAGAAGCAGATGTGGATGTGGATGATGTAGAAGCAGAAGAAGGGACAATCACAGTTTACACAGCTCCAACTGACCTTCATAAGGCTATCGTTGCCCTTCGTGAGTCAGGTATCGAAGAATTCCAAGTGACTGAATTGGAAATGATTCCTCAGTCAGAAGTGGAATTGTCAGGCGATGATCTTGAAACCTTTGAAAAACTTTACAGCGTTCTTGAAGACGACGAAGACGTACAAAAGATCTACACAAACGTAGATGGATTCTAATAGAAAAACGAACAGTTTTACTAGCTGTTCGTTTTTTTGATATTTGAACTTAGAATCTGGTTTCAGAATCGTTTTGTTGATTGCTTTTTCTAGACCTAGACCGACTGATGTTTTTGGACGAGCAAGAGCTCTCCATTGTCCTGTTTTGCAAAAGTTAAGGTAACAGTCTTGATCTTGTCTCCAATAGAGATATAGGTGATTTTTTTCGTATTGTAACCCCCAAGAGTGAAGTCAAACTCGGAATCTGGCTTTCCGTGTTTGTTGATAATATCCTCGTAGGTGGTACCACCTTTTCCTTTGTTGTCAAGGTCACCTTCGATTAAGGCGTCGAACTGTTCTTGGGTCCAGGAGAAGGTATCGTCTGTCAAGCCGCTTTTTTCTTCGCGTTCCATTGAGGCACTCGTATCCATGTAGGAACGGTTAAACTCCTTGGCATACTCTTTGTAGACATCAGCGTATAGTACCTGAGTCGTAAAGAAAAGTACAACAGAGGCAACTGCCAGGGATGTTCCGATAATAGTCATTGTTTTCCGTTTTTTGAGGTTGACGATAAGGCCGATAATCCCCAAGATAAATGCGACGATGCCGATGAACAACGATGGATAGTTAATAAACGGGATCCAGGATCCTAAAAGTGCGATGGCTCCAAAAATAGTTGCTAAGATTCCTAAAACTCTTTGTTCTTCTGGTTTCATTTGAAAGTTTTCTCTCCTCATTAAGTGAATGGATTTCTACCCACAGTAGTGAGCGCTTATTATATAAAAAATCTTGCCTAATGTCAATTTAAACTAAGATAGTTCTCATGGAAACTTTTTCTTGACATCTCTTTTTAAAGTGGTAAAATAGTTCTCATGGAAACTTATTTAGTTCCTAGGAGAACTAAATGTGATAGTTAGAAAGGAGTTAGTATGGATAAACCGATGTTAGTCTTTAAGCGTTTTGGTCATCAGATTCACCTGATGGTGCAAAAGGAAGCCAAACGTTGTGGTATTGAATTTATGGGTGGGCCTCAAGGGCAGGTTCTGCATTTTTTAGATCATTGTGAACAAAAAGAGGAACTGGTCCTGATTAAGGATATCGAGCAGGAACTCAATATTACCAAGTCTGTTGCTAGTAATTTGGTCAAGCGTATGGTGCAAAATGGTTTGGTGGAATTGGAGGCGAGTCCTAGCGATAAGCGGGCAAAATTTGTTCGTTTGACGGACAAAGCACGTTCTCAGATGCAACAGGTTAAGTCTTTTTTTGAACGAATAGACAAGAAGTTGATGGAAGACATTGATGAAGATGAATTACTGATTTTTGAGAAAGTTCTCGGTCAACTACAGGAAAATATCAAGAGAATAGGAGGAGATAATGAAGAAATTAGCTAAACGAATTAGTAGAAAAGAATGGGGGATGATTTTACTAGCCATTCTCTTTACCTGCTTTTCAGTCTACCTAGAGTTGGAAGTTCCGACCTATATCTCGAAAATTACGGATTTGCTGGGAAGTCAAGGAACCAACTTGGATGAGTTATGGCAACCAGCAGGTATGATGGTCGGAATGTCTTTTTTTGCCTTCTTATCCGCAGTCGCAGTTGGATTTTTTGCATCCCGAGTGGCGGCTTCTTATACTAGTAGGCTGAGAAGTGATATTTTTAACCGAGTTTTGGATTACTCGCAGACAGAGATTAAGAGATTCTCTATTCCCAGTCTTTTAACTCGTACCACCAATGACATTACTCAAGTTCAGATGTTGATTACCATGGGCTTGCAAGTAGTTACGCGTGGTCCGATTATGGCTATCTGGGCTATCGGGAAGATTTTAGGTCATTCAGAATACTGGCTCTGGGCCGTACTTGTGGCAGTGATTGTCAACGTTCTGATGACGACTGTTTTGATGACGCTAGCCTTTCCAAAACAGTCCTTGATTCAGGGGCTGACTGATAAACTGAACAGTATCACTCGTGAGAGTTTAACAGGTATTCGCGTCGTTCGCGCCTACAATGCTGAAGAATACCAAAATGAAAAATTTGCAGCAGCAAATGATGAATTGACACGCTTGAATTTGTTTGTCAACCGTCTTATGGCTATTTTGAACCCTATCATGATGGGAATTTCAAGTGGTTTGAGTGTGGCGATTTACTGGATTGGGGCCTATGTGATTAACGACGCTGCTCCGATAGCACGTCTGCCTCTCTTTAGTGATATGATTGTTTTCATGTCTTATGCCATGCAGGTTGTCATGGGCTTCCTTCTCATGGGAGCACTCTTCATCGTTCTTCCCCGAACTATAGTCTCTGCTAAGCGCATTAATCAAGTTTTAGATTTGCATTCTTCTATCCAAAACCCTGCTCAAGTGCAGCTGGCTGATGAAAACCTCAAAGGTCAGGTCGAATTTAAGGATGTGACCTTCCGCTATGCGGCAAATTCGGAGGCAGTTATCGAGCATGTTAGCTTTAGAGCAGAAACTGGTCAAACAGTGGCCTTTATTGGGTCAACAGGTTCTGGTAAATCAACTCTAGTCAATCTGATTCCACGTTTCTACGATGTGTCAGAAGGAGAAATTCTGGTGGACGGTGTCAATGTTCAAGACTATGCTCTAGAAGATTTGCGCAACAAAGTTGGTTATATTCCTCAGAAAGCGGTTCTCTTTTCAGGTGATGTCAAGGGCAATCTAGACTTTGGACAAAGTCTAGAAACACCGCTTAGTGAGCAGGCTATGTGGCAGGCTTTGGAGTTGGCCCAGTCTAAGAACTTTATCGAAGACAAGGAAGCGGGCTTAGCGTCAGAAGTGTCCCAAGGAGGAACCAACTTCTCAGGTGGTCAAAGACAGCGTCTAGCAATTGCGCGTGCCTTAGCTCGGAAGCCAGAAATCCTCATCTTTGACGACTCCTTCTCAGCCTTGGACTACAAGACAGACCGTGTCCTACGCCAAGAGTTAGTAGAGAAAACCAAGTCTATGACCAAGCTTATTGTCGCACAGCGTATTTCAACGATTATGGATGCAGATTTGATTTTGGTCTTGGATCAAGGAAAAGTCGTGGGACAAGGCACCCACAAGGAACTTCTAGCTAATAATGAAGTTTACCAAGAAATTGCCTATTCACAACTATCGAAGGAGGAATTGGAACATGGAAAATAAGAAAATGTCTCTTTGGAAACAGAGCAAACCCTATCTTGCAGGCCTCCAGTTTGCCCTTCTGATAGCCTTTCTAGCAACAATCGTATCCAATATCATTACTGTATATGGTCCAACCCGCATCAAGGAAATGACTAATATTATTGCTAGTGGTCTGGAAACAAGTGTGGATGTCGTGGCGGTTGCAGCTATTGGTGGTTTTTTGGCCGTGATTTATGTGATAGGACTTCTATCAAATTATTTACAGGCATTTCTGTTTACAACAGCTATTCAACGTTTTTCAGAGCGTTTGAGAAGAGCTATTGCAGAGAAAATCAATAGCCTACCATTGGGATATTTTGATGGACATTCTCAAGGAGATACCTTGTCTCGTGTGACCAATGATGTTGATACTGCAGCCCAGTCCCTCAATCAAAGTCTGGGAACAGTTCTTTCATCCACTTTACTGGTCGTGGCAGTCTTGGTAACCATGTTTGGGATGAACTGGATTTTAGCCTTGGTGACGGTTGTTTCAACTCTTGTTGGTTTTGTTTTCGTGTCCGTCTTTATGGGCAAATCACAGGGCTTTTTTAAGAGTCAGCAACAAGATTTGGCAGCTGTCAATGGCTATGTGGAGGAAATGTACTCTGGCCATAATGTGGTGACCAGTTACAATGCTATCGAGAGCACGAAAGAAGAGTTTGCGAAATTAAACAATCGTCTGTATGATAGTATCTGGAAATCTCAATTTATTTCAGGGATTATGATGCCGATTATGATGTTTATTGGGAATTTTAGCTATGCCTTGGTGATTATCGTTGGTGCAGCCTTGGCCTTAAATGGGCACATCAGTATCGGGATTATCGTTGCCTTTATGGCCTACGTTCGTATCTTTTCTCAGCCCCTTTCACAAATTGCCCAAGGGGTTACTAGTCTTCAGCAGGCTAGTGCAGCCATGGGACGTGTCTTCGAATTCCTAGCTGAAGAGGAAATGGAAGACGAATCCCATAAAGAAAGACAATTGAGCGATATGAAAGGTCAAGTAGTCTTTGATCGAGTCTCCTTTGGTTATACACCAGAGCGAACCATTATTCATGACTTTTCTGCGACCGCTCATGCAGGTCAAAAGGTTGCCATTGTCGGACCGACTGGGGCTGGTAAGACAACTATTGTCAATCTTTTGATGAAGTTCTATGAGATTGATAAGGGAAGTATCCGTATCGATGGTGTGGATACCAAGGATATGAAGCGTTCGGAAGTACACAATGCCTTTTCAATGGTCTTGCAGGATACTTGGCTCTTTGAAGGCACTATCCGAGACAATCTCATTTATAACCAAACAGGTATTAGTGATGAGCGCGTGATTGAAGCTAGCAAGGCTGTAGGGATTCACCACTTTATTATGACTCTACCAGATGGTTACGATACCGTCTTGGACGACACAGTGACCTTGTCTGTCGGACAAAAACAACTCTTGACCATCGCTCGTGCTTTGCTGAAAGATGCACCGCTCCTAATCCTAGATGAGGCGACTTCTTCTGTTGATACCCGTACAGAGGAATTGATTCAGAAAGCCATGGATCGTTTGATGGAGGGAAGAACTTCCTTTGTCATCGCTCACCGCTTGTCTACCATCCGAAATGCTGATTTGATTCTTGTTATGAAGAATGGTAATATCATCGAGCAAGGAAATCATGATGAGCTGATGGCGCAAGCTGGTTTCTACGCTGACCTCTACAACAGTCAATTTACAGAAGACGAAGCAGAAGAATAAACCCAAAGAAGGCTTGACGGCCTTCTTTTTCTGCACTATACTAGAAGACAAGTGCTTCCCTATAAGCAAAATTTGAATAAGTGATGAGAAAATATATGAAAAATTATCAAGAATGGTATGACCACATTGCCGGTAACATTGGAAATAAGCCCTTTCTTCTGAGCTTGTTAAGAACTTTCAATCGGTTCATGACAGTAGTTATGCCTATGATTTATCTAACCTTGTTAGCAACTACCTATCTCCAACAAGGACTTGGGAAACAGGTCGGGATCTATTTGTTTATTCCAGCGTCAGGTTTTGTGATTTTGTCCTTTCTTCGTAAGAAAATCAATGCCCCTAGGCCTTATGAGGAATGGACTATTAAACCCTTGCTTGACAGAGATAGTCCTGGTCAGTCAATGCCCAGTCGTCATGTCTTTTCAGCAACCATTATCTCCATGGCTTGCTTACATGCTAGTTTATCTGTAGGGGTTATCTTGTTGGTCTTGTCAGCTTTCCTCGGTCTAGTAAGAGTCTTAGGGGGAGTGCATTATCCCAAGGATGTAGTGGTTGGCTATATTTGTGGTCTTGTGTGGGGTGTGATTTTATTTCTATGTTGACCTGTAAGTTAAGGTAGCCTTACAACCACTTACGGATCTAAAGTAACCACTTGCTTTTTTGCTCTTGTTTTCTTATTTTTCCTTTGATATAGTAGAGTCAGAAAGGAGATGGAATGAAGTTACGAATCGAAATTGACAGCAATTTAGAGGAAACTGAAATTGTCATCAAGGCAGCGGCTTTGACAGATGAGATTGCGGATTTACAGCGCCTCTTGCAAGAATCCAAGTCTCCTAGGTTGATTTTTTACAAGGGAACAGGTGAATATTATCTGGACTTATCAGAAATTCTCTTCTTTGAGACGGAAGGTAGCAAAATTTATGCTCATACCCAGAAAGATGCCTACGAGGTTCGGCTTAAACTCTATGAGTTGGAGTCTATCCTGCCCCGTTATTTCAGTCGGGTATCCAAGTCGACTATTGCAAATATCCGTCAGGTTTACTCGGTGGACAAGTCCTTTTCAGGAACGGGCACCATTTCCTTTTATCAGACCCACAAGGAGGTTCATGTCTCACGACATTACCAATCCCTCCTAAAAGAAAATCTAAGAAACATGAGGTAAGAAGATGAAAAAGAAAGCATTTGGTATTGTGTTGCTAGTATTGGCAGCTTTAATATTATTACAAGGAAATTTTGGAATCCCTTCATTCGGTGGGCAAATTTGGCCCTTGCTTGGTATTGCATTTTTTGCCTATCAATCAGTTGGAGCTTTGTTGCGTCGTCACTTAACTTCAGCCTCTTTTACAGTTCTAGTAGCCTTAATGATTGCTAACCACTTTTATGGCATTTTACCAATTCCCAATCAGTCATTGTTCTGGGCAAGTATTTTAATCGTAATAGGTGTCAGCGCACTCACTCATTCTAACAGAACTTGGAATGGGAAAAAATGGTGGTATGATGGTAAAAAGACCATTCTTACAGATAAGGAAGTTGCTTTTAGGACTGGGACTTTCTACAAGCAAAATCAAGAATTGGTAGACGACCAAGTAGAAGTTGGTTTTGGAAATGCCAAGATATATTATGACAATGCAGAGATTTTAGGAGATAGCGCAACTCTGAAAGTGGAAGTCGGTTTTGGGAATGCAGTTATCTATGTTCCTAAACATTGGGGAGTTGATTTAAAGGTAGAAACTTTCTGTGGCGTAGCCAAGGCAGATACTCCTCTAGCGCCAACCAGCAAAACCTTGATTATCCGTGGAGATGTGGCCTTTGGGAAGTTGGGAATTGTCTACGTTAAATAAAAAAATCTTCCAATTCCCTTGCAAAAATGAAGAAAGTGTGATAACATAGTACAGTATGTGGTGCTAGCACATCCGCTATATTAGATCTAATAGGAGGAAAACACAAATGGCTAAAGTATGTTACTTTACAGGTCGTAAGACTGTATCAGGAAACAACCGTTCACACGCGATGAACCAAACAAAACGTGCCGTAAAACCAAACCTTCAAAAAGTTACTGTTCTTATCGATGGTAAACCTAAAAAAGTTTGGGCTTCAGCTCGTGCTTTGAAATCAGGTAAAGTTGAACGCGTTTAATAATAAAAGTAAGGAGACCTTAGGGTCTTTTTTCTTTTACTGTAGATATAAAATCATTTGAAAAATAGAGTAAATATCCGCTGATACAGTATTCTGCTTTTACACTTGGGCTGAAATATGATAAAATAGAGTATCAACTAGTTGAGGTAAAAAGGATGACTGTAAAAATTAATACAAAAGATGGTCAAATCGAACTAACAGATGAAGTGATTGCAACCGTCGTAGGTGGAGCAGCAACTGAGATTTTTGGTGTGGTCGGTATGGCTAGTAAAAATGCCCTCAAAGATAATTTCCAAGCCCTTCTAGGTAAGGAAAATTATTCCAAAGGTGTCGTCGTAAAGGCAGCCGAAGATGGCAGTATTGCAGTTGATGTATATACCGTGTTGAGCTACGGAACAAAGATTAGCGAAGTGTCAAAAAACATTCAAGAGCGTGTTCGTTTTAGTTTGGAAAACCAACTTGGAATTACTGCTCAGACTGTAAATGTCTACATTCAAAATATCAAAGTTGTAGGAGAATAACCGTGTCAAAAATTACTACTAGCTTATTTCAAGAAATGGTGCAAGCTGCATCAACTCGCTTGAATAAGCAAGCTGAATATGTCAATTCATTAAACGTCTTCCCCGTTCCAGATGGAGATACCGGGACAAATATGGGAATGACCATTGAAAATGGTGCTAAAGAAGTTGCAGACAAGCCAGCTTCTACAGTTGGAGAGGTAGCGAGCATTCTTGCCAAAGGTCTTTTGATGGGAGCGCGTGGGAACTCAGGAGTTATTACGTCTCAGCTTTTCCGTGGATTTTCACAAGCCATCAAGGATAAAGACGAGTTAACAGGTCAAGACTTGGCCCTTGCCTTCCAATCAGGTGTGGAAGTTGCCTATAAGGCAGTAATGAAGCCAGTTGAAGGAACGATTTTGACAGTTTCTCGTGGGGCTGCTATCGGTGCTAAGAAAAAAGCTGAGCAAACAGATGATGCTGTTGAAGTCATGCGCGCAGCCTTGGAAGGTGCTAAAACAGCTCTAGCTAAAACACCAGACATGCTTCCAGTATTGAAAGAAGTTGGCGTTGTGGATTCAGGTGGTCAAGGACTGGTCTTTATCTATGAAGGTTTCCTTTCAGCCCTTACTGGTGAATATATTGCATCTGAGGACTTTGTAGCGACTCCGGCTAACATGAGTGAAATGATCAATGCAGAGCACCACAAGTCTGTAGCTGGTCATGTAGCAACTGAGGACATCACCTTTGGTTACTGTACTGAAATCATGGTAGCTCTTAAGCAAGGCCCAACCTATGCCAAAGATTTTGACTACGATGAATTCCGTAATTACTTGAATGTGCTTGGAGACTCTCTCCTTGTTGTCAATGATGATGAAATTGTCAAAGTCCATGTCCATACAGAAGATCCAGGACTTGTTATGCAAGAGGGTCTCAAATATGGTAGCTTGGTCAAGGTGAAAGTTGACAATATGCGTAACCAACACGAAGCACAGGTTGAGAAAGAAGCTGCTCAAGTTAGCAAGCCTGCTGAAGAAAAAGAGTATGCTTTAATTGCTGTGGTGGCTGGTAAAGGTCTCGCAGATATCTTCCGTTCTCAAGGTGTGGATTATGTTATCGAGGGCGGTCAAACTATGAACCCTTCAACAGAAGACTTTATCAAGGCTGTTGAACAGGTCAACGCTCGTAACATCATCTTCCTGCCAAACAACAAGAATATCTTTATGGCCGCTCAATCTGCAGCAGAAGTTTTGGAGCAACCAGCAGTAGTGGTGGAAGCTCGTACTTTGCCACAAGGTTTGACAAGTCTTCTCGCCTTTGACCCAAGCAAGTCCATCGAAGAAAACCAAGAGCGTATGACTGCTGCTCTTAGCGATGTCGTTAGCGGAAGCGTCACAACAGCTGTGCGTGATACAACAATCGATGGTTTAGAAATCCATGAAAACGATAATCTTGGTATGGTGGATGGGAAAATCCTCGTGTCAAACCCTGACATTCACCAAACCTTGACTGAAACCTTGAAACATATGTTGGATGAAGATAGTGAAATCGTAACCTTCTATGTCGGTGAAGACGGAAGCGAAGAACTTGCCAATGAAATTGCCCAAGAAATCGCAGAAGAATTCGAAGATGTTGAGGTAGAGATTCACCAAGGCCAACAACCAGTTTACCCATACCTATTTAGTGTGGAATAAGATTAATGAAGAACTGAGAAATCAGTTCTTTTTTCTTTTTTAGTAAATGAAATCGGTATCTTTTTAATAAAAACAAAAATAACATTCATAAATAAACGTTAAAATAGAAAATTCAGAAAATTTCTTCTTTTCTCTTGAAAAATTTTGAAAAAATGGTATGATAGTAACAAGTTATTTTTAAGAGAAGAGAAAGGGGAACAATGGAGAAAATCAGTTTAGAATCTCCTAAGACGGGGTCGGACCTAGTTTTGGAAACACTTCGTGATTTAGGAATTGATACCATCTTTGGTTATCCTGGTGGTGCAGTCTTGCCTTTGTATGATGCGATATATAATTTTAAAGGCATTCGCCACATTCTAGGACGCCATGAGCAAGGTTGTTTGCATGAAGCTGAAGGTTATGCCAAATCAACTGGAAAGTTGGGTGTTGCCGTCGTCACTAGCGGACCGGGAGCAACAAATGCTATTACAGGGATTGCGGATGCCATGAGCGATAGTGTTCCCCTTTTGGTCTTTACAGGTCAGGTGGCGCGAGCAGGGATTGGGAAGGATGCCTTCCAGGAGGCAGACATTGTGGGAATTACCATGCCAATCACTAAGTACAATTACCAAGTTCGGGAGACAGCTGATATCCCTCGAATCATTACGGAAGCTGTCCATATCGCAACTACAGGTCGACCAGGGCCAGTTGTCATTGACCTACCTAAAGACGTATCTGCTTTAGAAACCGACTTCATCTATTCACCAGAAGTGAACCTACCAAGCTATCAACCGACTCTTGAGCCGAATGATATGCAAATCAAGAAAATTTTGAAGCAATTGTCCAAGGCTAAAAAACCAGTCTTGTTAGCTGGTGGGGGGATTAGTTATGCTGAAGCAGCTGCAGAATTAAATGAATTTGCAGAACGCTATCAAATCCCGGTGGTAACCAGTCTTTTGGGACAAGGAACGATTGCAACGAGTCATCCACTCTTCCTTGGAATGGGAGGCATGCACGGGTCATTCGCAGCTAATATTGCCATGACGGAAGCGGACTTTATGATTAGTATTGGTTGTCGTTTCGATGATCGCTTGACGGGGAATCCTAAGACCTTCGCTAAGAATGCTAAGGTTGCTCACATTGATATTGACCCAGCTGAGATTGGCAAGATTATCAGTGCGGATATTCCTGTAGTTGGAGATGCTAAGAAAGCCTTGCAAATGTTGCTAGCAGAACCGACAGTTCATAACAATACTGAGAAATGGATTGAGAAAGTTACTAAAGACAAGAACCGTGTTCGTTCTTATGATAAGAAAGAACGTGTGGTTCAACCTCAGGCCGTTATTGAACGCATCGGTGAGTTGACGAATGGTGATGCCATTGTGGTAACAGACGTTGGTCAACACCAAATGTGGACAGCTCAGTACTATCCTTACCAAAATGAACGTCAGTTAGTGACTTCAGGTGGTTTGGGAACGATGGGATTTGGAATTCCAGCAGCAATCGGTGCTAAAATTGCTAACCCAGATAAGGAAGTAGTCTTGTTCGTTGGGGATGGTGGTTTCCAAATGACCAACCAAGAATTGGCTATTTTGAATATTTACAAGGTGCCAATCAAGGTGGTTATGCTGAACAACCACTCACTTGGAATGGTCCGCCAGTGGCAGGAATCCTTCTATGAAGGTAGAACATCAGAGTCAGTCTTTGATACCCTTCCAGATTTCCAATTGATGGCACAAGCTTACGGTATTAAAAACTATAAATTTGACAATCCTGAGACCTTGGCTCAAGATCTTGAAGTCATCACTGAGGATGTTCCGATGCTAATCGAGGTAGATATTTCTCGTAAGGAACAGGTGTTACCAATGGTACCAGCTGGTAAGAGCAATCATGAGATGTTGGGGGTGAAGTTCCATGCGTAGAATGTTAACAGCAAAACTACAAAATCGATCAGGAGTCCTCAATCGCTTTACCGGTGTCCTGTCTCGTCGTCAGGTTAATATCGAAAGTATCTCTGTTGGAGCAACAGAAGATCCGAATGTATCGCGTATCACCATTATTATTGATGTAGCTTCTCATGATGAGGTGGAGCAAATTATCAAACAGCTTAATCGTCAAATTGATGTGATTCGCATTAGAGATATTACAGATAAACCACACTTGGAGCGCGAGGTGATTTTGGTTAAGATGTCAGCGCCAGCTGAGAAGCGAGCTGAGATTCTAGCAATTATTCAACCTTTCCGTGCAACGGTGGTAGACGTAGCGCCAAGCTCGATTACTATTCAAATGACAGGAAATGCTGAAAAGAGCGAAGCTCTATTGCGAGTCATTCGACCATACGGTATTCGCAATATCGCTCGTACGGGTGCAACTGGATTTACCCGCGATTAACAATCCAACTTAAATTTGTTAAACCAGCCTAAAAGGCAATAAATAATAGAAAAGAGAGAAAAACTATGGCAGTTCAAATGGAATACGAAAAAGATGTTAAAGTAGCAGCACTTGACGGTAAAAAAATCGCCGTTATCGGTTATGGTTCACAAGGACATGCGCATGCTCAAAACTTGCGTGACTCAGGTCGCGATGTCATCATCGGTGTACGTCCAGGTAAATCTTTTGACAAAGCAAAAGAAGATGGATTTGACACTTACACAGTAGCAGAAGCAACTAAATTGGCTGACGTTATCATGATTTTGGCACCAGACGAAATCCAACAAGAATTGTACGAAGCAGAAATCGCTCCAAACTTGGAAGCTGGAAATGCAGTTGGGTTTGCCCATGGTTTCAACATCCACTTTGAATTTATCAAAGTTCCTGCAGATGTAGATGTCTTCATGTGTGCTCCTAAAGGACCAGGACACTTGGTACGTCGTACTTATGAAGAAGGATTTGGTGTTCCAGCTCTTTATGCAGTTTACCAAGATGCAACAGGAAATGCGAAAAACATTGCTATGGACTGGTGTAAAGGTGTTGGAGCAGCTCGTGTAGGTCTTCTTGAAACAACTTACAAAGAAGAAACTGAAGAAGATTTGTTTGGTGAACAAGCTGTACTTTGCGGTGGTTTGACTGCCCTTATCGAAGCTGGTTTCGAAGTCTTGACAGAAGCAGGCTACGCCCCAGAATTGGCTTACTTTGAAGTTCTTCACGAAATGAAATTGATCGTTGACTTGATCTACGAAGGTGGATTCAAGAAAATGCGTCAATCTATTTCAAACACTGCTGAATACGGTGACTATGTATCAGGTCCACGTGTAATCACTGAACAAGTAAAAGAAAATATGAAGGCTGTCTTGGCAGATATCCAAAATGGTAAATTTGCAAATGACTTTGTAAATGACTATAAAGCTGGACGTCCAAAATTGACTGCTTACCGTGAACAAGCAGCTAACCTTGAAATTGAAAAAGTTGGTGCAGAATTGCGTAAAGCAATGCCATTCGTTGGTAAAAACGACGATGATGCATTCAAAATCTATAACTAATTGATAGAAATTAAGGTGAAGGCGAGTTGGGGGACTAACTCGCTTTTATAATCAATTCATCTCTTTTTTAAGAGGATGGATTGTGATAGTATGAGATAGTCTAGGAGAAAATGATGTTAAGTTCAAAAGATATAATCAAGGCTCACAAGGTCTTGAATGGTGTGGTTGTGAATACCCCACTGGATTACGACCATTATTTATCGGAGAAGTATGGTGCTAAGATTTATTTGAAAAAAGAAAATGCCCAACGTGTTCGCTCTTTTAAAATTCGTGGTGCCTATTATGCCATTTCCCAGCTCAGCAAGGAAGAACGTGAGCGTGGGGTAGTCTGCGCTTCTGCGGGGAATCATGCGCAGGGAGTTGCCTATACTTGCAATGAAATGAAGATTCCTGCAACTATTTTCATGCCAATTACTACTCCGCAACAAAAGATTGGTCAAGTTCGCTTTTTTGGTGGGGACTTCGTGACTATTAAATTAGTTGGAGATACTTTTGATGCCTCAGCCAAAGCAGCTCAAGAATTTACAGTCTCTGAAAATCGTACCTTTATTGATCCCTTTGATGATGCCCATGTTCAAGCTGGTCAAGGGACAGTTGCTTATGAGATTTTAGAAGAAGCTCGAAAAGAATCGATTGATTTTGATGCTGTTTTGGTCCCTGTTGGTGGCGGTGGTCTCATTGCTGGGGTTTCTACCTATATCAAGGAAATAAGTCCAGAGATTGAAGTCATTGGGGTAGAGGCTAATGGAGCGCGTTCCATGAAGGCTGCCTTTGAAGCTGGTGGACCAGTCAAACTCAAAGAAATTGACAAATTTGCGGATGGGATTGCTGTGCAAAAGGTAGGTCAGTTGACCTATGAAGCAACTCGTCAACATGTTCAAACTTTGGTAGGTGTCGATGAGGGATTGATTTCTGAAACCTTGATTGACCTTTATTCTAAGCAAGGGATAGTCGCAGAGCCTGCTGGAGCAGCTAGTATCGCCTCTCTAGAGGTTTTAGCTGAATATATCAAGGGGAAAACCATTTGTTGTATCATTTCTGGAGGAAATAATGATATCAACCGTATGCCAGAAATGGAGGAGCGCGCCTTGATTTATGATGGGATCAAGCATTACTTTGTGGTTAATTTTCCACAGCGTCCAGGGGCCTTGCGTGAGTTTGTAAATGATATCTTGGGGCCAAATGATGATATCACACGTTTTGAGTATATTAAGCGAGCTAGCAAGGGGACAGGCCCAGTATTAATTGGGATTGCCTTGGCAGATAAGCATGATTATGCAGGATTGATTCGTCGAATGGAAGGTTTTGATCCAGCTTATATTAACTTAAATGGTAACGAAACGCTCTATAATATGCTTGTCTGAGGACTAATAAAAAAATATCATATTATTTGCACAATTGATGTATAGGTGCTATAATGAAGATGAAGAAAGGGGGCGATTCCTATGGACTTAGGAAATCGGTTACGCTATTTCTATCATAACTCATTATAGTACCTATGTTTTTTGATTCAGTTTATAGTAAGGGAGTAAAATTACTTGTTATATGTAAGGAGTTTTTTGAAATCTACTATTTTATATATAGCTAATCTGAAATTTGGCTAAATATAATAGGAATTAGAAAAAATAATCAATACTAATGAGAAGCCTTATACTGAGTTAACTGAGAAGAGTGATAAGATACTAAGAAGATAAAAACAGTGGAAAATGTTGGAAGATAGGATACTATTGTTTCCTAACTACTCATCTTTTTATAGGTTTGAAGAAATAAAAAGGAATATTGATAAAGTAAATAAATAGTACAAGTTGACCAAATGATTGAATGCTGGTGTAGACAGGAAAAGTCTAAAAGTAGAAAAATACTCGTTAGAAATGGTTTAGAGCAGAAGATTTTTTTGTCAAATTTTTTTGTTTTGCAGTGGAATAAATAATATGAAATAAGACTAGAATATGTCTAGATTATCGAGAATCAGCATCTGACAAATATGAATATTATTACATGAATAAGATTTAATAATACAGTTGCTTTAAAGAACTATAAAAATTGTTTTCGGCAATGAAAAACCTATATATTATAAACTTTAATAAGATAGCAAGTAAAAATAAGGGCGTTTATTTTATTGAATATATGTTTTTTTATTGACAAAAAGCATAAAAACGTATACAATTAAAAGCGTATACAATTAAATATCGTAAATAAGAAAATAGGAGAAGGACATGGCTAAGTCAAACTTTGAAAAAGTAGAATCAGTTGTTGGCTGGGTTCGTGATAAGAAAATCACAGGCTACCGTATCTCTAAAGAAACGAATGCGCGTGAAATGTCTATCATTGCTCTAGCACAGGGGCGTGCAAAAGTAAAAAATATTTCGTTTGAAACGGCTCTAGGTTTAATTGATTTCTATGATAAAAATCATGAAAAATTTGAAGATTAATCTTTGGATAATGGCGGATTCTTGAATAGGGTCTGCCTTTTCATTTTTTGGCTAGTAAAAAGACTGCACGGTTGATGCAGCCTTTTCTTTTTATTTGAGATAGCGTTGAAGGAATTCTTTTGTACGGTCTTCTTTAGGATTGGTGAAGAGGTCTTCTGGTTTGCCTTCTTCAGCAATCACACCTTTATCCATAAAGATAACACGGTGAGAGACATCACGGGCGAATTCCATTTCGTGAGTTACGACAATCATAGTCAAGCCTTCTTGAGCCAGGTCCTGCATGATTTTGAGGACTTCTCCAACCATTTCTGGATCGAGAGCTGATGTTGGTTCATCAAAGAGAATAGCATCTGGATTCATGGAGAGGGCACGAGCGATGGCCACACGTTGTTTTTGACCACCTGAGAGTTGTTTTGGTTTCGCTTGCCAGTAGCGTTCTCCCATGCCGACCTTTTCCAGGTTTTCTTTGGCAATCTTTTCAGCTTCTGTACGTTCGCGTTTAAGGACAGTTGTCTGAGCGACAATTGTGTTTTCAAGAACGTTGAGATTTTCAAAGAGGTTAAAGGATTGGAACACCATCCCCAACTTTTCACGGTATTGCGTGAGGTCATAGCCTTTTTCGAGGACGTTTTGTCCATGATAAAGGATTTGTCCATCAGTTGGCGTTTCAAGGAGGTTAATGGAGCGTAGGAAGGTTGATTTTCCGCTTCCAGAGCTTCCGATGATAGAGATTACCTCTCCCTTGTGGACAGTGAGTGAAATGTCTTTTAGCACTTCGTTTTGTCCATAGGATTTTTTGAGGTGTTTAATTTCAAGGATTGCTTGTGTCATTATTTCAAATCCTCCGTTTGCATTTGGTTAGCACCTGTAGTATAGGTATCCATGTCCATGCGGCGTTCGATGAAGCGTAGGATACGTGTTACGGTGAAGGTGAGGACAAAGTAAATCACGGCGATGATTGTAAATGTTTGGAAGTATTGATAGGTTTGAGTTGCCACGGTATTTCCTGAGAAATAAAGTTCAACAACAGAGATAACGTTCAATACAGATGTATCTTTGATATTGATGACAAATTCATTACCAGTTGCTGGTAGGATGTTACGGACTACTTGAGGTAGGACAATCTTACGCATGGTTTGGTTATGGGTCATACCAAGAGCAGTCGCTGCTTCAAATTGTCCCTTATCAACTGCTAGGATACCACCACGGACGATTTCAGTCATGTAGGCACCGGTGTTGATCGAAACGATGAAGATAGCAGCCAGTGTGCGGTCAAGGTTGATACCGAAAGCTTGAGCAGTTCCGTAGTAGATAACCATCGATTGAACGATCATTGGCGTTCCACGGAAAATTTCGATATAGACATTGAGACCCCATCCGACTAGTTTTTGTAGGCTGTAAATAGCTTTGTTTTCAGAGAGAGGAGCAGTACGGAAAACACCAATAGCAAGACCGATAATGAGACCTATGATGGTTCCGACGATAGAGATTAAAAGAGTGATACCCGCACCACGCAAGAGTTGTTGCCAGTTTTCAGAAAGAATTTTAGCGACTTGGTTAAAGAAACTACTGCTAGTCTCTTCAGTTGTTGTTGCTTCGGCAGGTTGCTCCTTGATCATACGATCCATTAGGGCAACTTGCTCATCTTTTGAAATGGTTTCAATGCTGGCATTGATTTGGCTAATACGAGTGTCATCTTTACGAAGTCCAATGGCAATAGCTGTATCTTCTTCCCCCGTTTTGAAACCTGGTTCTACTTGAACCATCTTGAACTTAGAGTTAGCAGCTTCGGCAGTCAGAGCTTCTGGACGTTCAGAAACATAGGCATCAATGACACCAGCCTCAAGTGCTTGGCGCATTTGAGCGAAGTCTCCCATGGCAGTTTCTTTTTTAGCGCCTGAGATTTGGGAAATCAAGTCATAAAGGTAAACACCTTGTTGAGAAGTGATTTTCGCTCCATTAAAGTCATCCAAAGATTTGGCATTTGCATAGGCAGAATCTTTTTTGACAAGTAGGACAGGCTCGCTAGTGTAGTAGCTGCTTGAAAAGGCGATTTCTTGTTTGCGTTCAGCGGTTGGACTCATACCTGCGATAATCATGTCAATCTTACCAGAAGTAAGGGCAGGAACTAAACCTTCCCACTTGGTTTTAACAACCAAAGGTTCTTTACCTAAGTCCTTAGCGATTTTCTTGGCAATTTGGACATCGTATCCATTGGCATACTGGTTGGTTCCATCGATTTTGACAGCTCCGTTGCTATCATCATCCTGGGTCCAGTTAAAGGGAGCATATGCTGCTTCCATCCCGATGCGTAAATATTCATCAGCTTGAGCAACATTGACAAGTCCCAGCATCAGCAAGAAACTTGTGAAAATAGATAAGTATATTTTTCTCATGATTTCTCCTATTTCTAATCTATTAAAAAATAACTGTCTCCTATTTTATCGAAAAAAACTCTATTTTTCAATACAGGTAAGCCCTTACTTGAGAAAAAATGATATAATGATAGCAAAGATAAAAAGGGGGTTTAGTTGATGAAAAAAACTTTTTTCTTACTAGTGTTAGGCTTGTTTTGCCTTCTGCCACTTTCTGTTTTTGCCATTGATTTCAAGATAAACTCTTATCAAGGTGATTTGTATATTCATGCAGACAATACGGCAGAATTTAGACAGAAGATAGTTTATCAGTTTGAGGAGGACTTTAAGGGGCAAATCGTGGGACTGGGACGTGCTGGCAAGATGCCTAGTGGATTTGACATTGACCCTCATCCAAAGGTTCAGGCATCGAAAAATGGTGATGAACTAGCAGACGTTACTAGCGAAGTGATAGAAGGCGCAGATGGTTATACTGTTAAAGTTTATAATCCAGGTCAGGAGGGTGACACAGTTGAAGTTGACCTTGTCTGGAATTTAAAGAACTTGCTTTTTCTTTATGAAGATATCGCTGAATTAAATTGGCAACCTTTAACAGACAGTTCAGGGGCTATTGGAAAGTTTGAATTTCATGTAAGGGGAGAAAAGGAGGCTGAAAAACTCTACTTCCATACAGGGAAACTCTTTAAAGAAGGAACGATTGAAAAGAGTAACCTTGATTATACTATTCGTTTAGATAATCTTCCGTCTAAGCGTGGAGTTGAATTGCATGCCTATTGGCCTCGAACTGATTTTGCTAGCGCTACGGATCAGGGCTTGAAAGGAAATCGTTTAGAAGAGTTTAATAAGATAGAAGACTCGATTGTTAGAGAAAAAGATCAGAGTATGCAGCTCGTCACTTGGGTGTTTCCTTTGATACTTTCCATTTCCTTGTTATTGAGTGTCTGCTTCTATTTTATTTATAGAAGAAAGACCACTCCTTCAGTCAAATATGCCAAAAATCATCGTCTCTATGAGCCACCAATGGAATTAGAACCAATGGTTTTATCGGAGGCTATTTACTCGACCTCCTTGGAGGAAGTGAGTCCCTTAGTCAAGGGGGCTGGCAAATTTACCTTTGACCAACTTATTCAAGCTACCTTGCTAGATGTGATAGACCGTGGGAATGTTTCTATTATTTCAGAAGGAGATGCAGTTGGCTTGAGACTGGTGAAAGAAGATGGCTTGTCAAGTTTTGAGATAGACTGTCTAAATCTGGCCTTTTCAGGCAAAAAAGAAGCAACTCTTTCCAATTTGTTTGCGGATTACAAGGTATCTGATAGTCTTTATCGTAGAGCAAAAGCCTCTGATGAAAAACGGATTCAAGCAAAGGGGCTTCAACTCAAATCTTCTTTTGAAGAAGTATTGAACCAGATGCAAGAAGGAGTGAGAAAACGAGTTTCCTTCTGGGGGCTCCCAGATTATTATCGTCCTTTAACTGGTGGGGAAAAGGCCTTGCAAGTGGGTATGGGACTCTCTACTATCTTGCCTTTATTTATCGGATTTGGTTTGTTCTTGTACAGTTTGGATGTTTATGGCTATCTTTACCTCCCCTTGCCAATACTTGGTTTTCTAGGTTTGGTTTTGGCTGTTTTCTATTATTGGAAGCTTCGTCTAGATAATCGTGATGGTGTCCTAAATGAAGCAGGGGCAGAAGTCTACTATCTCTGGACCAGTTTTGAAAATATGTTGCGTGAGATTGCACGATTGGATCAGGCTGAATTGGAAAGTATTGTGGTCTGGAATCGCCTCTTGGTCTATGCGACTTTATTTGGCTATGCGGACAAGGTCAGCCATTTGATGAAGGTTCATCATATCCAAGTGGAAAATCCAGATATCAACCTCTATGTAGCTTATGGTTGGCATAGTATGTTTTATCATTCAAGTGCGCAAATGAGCCATTATGCCAGCGTCGCAAACACAGCAAGTACCTATTCCGTATCTTCTGGAAGTGGAAGTTCTGGCGGTGGCTTCTCTGGAGGAGGAGGCGGTGGCAGTATCGGTGCCTTTTAAAGAGAACTGCCATATACTGAAAAAGTATGCTATAATGGAAGATAGAAAAAGGAGTAATCTATGTATCTTATTGAAATTTTAAAATCTATCTTCTTCGGGATTGTTGAAGGAATTACGGAATGGTTGCCGATTTCGAGTACAGGTCACTTGATTTTAGCAGAGGAGTTTATCCAATACCAAAATCAAAATGAAGCCTTTATGTCCATGTTTAATGTCGTGATTCAGCTTGGTGCTATTTTAGCGGTTATGGTCATTTACTTTAACAAGCTCAATCCTTTCAAATCGACTAAGGATAAGCAGGAAGTTCGTAAGACTTGGAGACTGTGGTTGAAGGTCTTGGTTGCCACTTTGCCTTTACTTGCCGTCTTTAAATTTGATGATTGGTTTGATACCCACTTCCATAACATGGTTTCTGTTGCTCTCATGTTGATTATCTATGGGATTGCCTTTATCTATTTGGAAAAGCGCAATGAAGCGCGTGCTATAGAGCCAAGTGTAACAGAGTTGGACAAACTTCCTTATACGACAGCATTCTATATCGGACTCTTCCAAGTTCTTGCCCTTTTACCAGGAACTAGCCGTTCAGGAGCGACTATTGTCGGTGGTTTGTTAAATGGAACCAGTCGTTCTGTTGTGACGGAATTTACCTTCTATCTTGGAATTCCTGTTATGTTTGGAGCTAGTGCCTTAAAGATTTTCAAATTTATAAAAGCAGGACAACTCTTGAGCTTTGGGCAATTGTTCTTGCTCTTGGTTGCGATGGGAGTAGCCTTTGCAGTCAGCATGGTCGCTATTCGTTTCTTGACAAGCTATGTAAAAAAACACGACTTTACCCTTTTTGGTAAATACCGTATCGTGCTTGGTAGTGTCTTACTACTTTACAGCTTTGTCCGTTTATTTGTATAAGAAAAACCTTGAAGGGGCAACTCTTCAAGGTTTTATACTCTTCGAAAATCTCTTCAAACTGCATCAGCTCTATCTGCAACCTCAAAACAGTGTTTTGAGCAGCCTGCGGCTAGCTTTCTAGTTTGCTCTTTGATTTTCATTGAGCTTTAAAATCCAGTTACGGTAATCCCCAGCAGGCGGACGCCTTTTTCTTTCTCGTCCAACTCTTCATAGAGTTGCAGGGCTATTTGGCTGATCTGACTAGCATCCTGCGTTTTTTGATCCAGACTTTTTCGTTTAGTCAGAGTTGAAAAGTCTTCGTAGCGGATTTTCAGAATGACAATTTTTCCAGCTTTTTCTTGTTGACTGAGATTGAGAGCGACTCTTTCTGATAGGAGAGTCAGCTCTTTTTTGATGTCTTCCTCGGCACGGAGAATTTTTCCATAGGTTTTCTCTTTCCCGATTGATTTACGGATACGATTGGATTTGACCGGGGAATTGTGAATACCACGAGCCTTTCGATAAAGGTCATAGCCCAGTCTGCCAAAACGGTCTATCAGGGTCACTTCAGGGACTTCAAGCAAATCAGCGCCGGTAAAAACACCCATTTGATGAAGTCTTTCCACCGTCTTTTTTCCTACTCCATGAAACTTGGAAATATCCATTTGTTTGAGGAAATCCTCAGCCTGGTCAGGTAAAATCACTGTCAGACCATGTGGCTTTTGATAATCGCTGGCCATTTTAGCTAAGAATTTGTTGTAGGAGACGCCTGCGGAAGCAGTCAGGTGTAGTTCCTGCCAGATATCCTCTTGAATGAGACGAGCAATTTTGACCGCTGACTTGATACCGAGTTTATTTTCTGTCACATCTAAATAGGCTTCGTCAATGCTCATGGGTTCAATCAAATCTGTATAACGCTTAAAGATAGCTCGAATCTGGAGGCCCACAGTCTTGTATTTCTCATAATTCCCTGAGATAAAGACGGCCTGGGGACAACGCTCATAGGCTTCTTTGGAACTCATGGCTGAATGGACACCAAAAGCTCGCGCCTCATAGCTACAAGTGGAAACGACACCACGCCCACCTGTTTGTCGAGGGTCGCTACCGATAATGACAGGTTTTCCTCTGAGTTTAGGATTATCTCTGATTTCGACCGCAGCAAAAAAGGCATCCATGTCAATATGGATGATTTTTCTTGACAAATCATTTAATAAAGGAAAAATCAACATGTCTGGTCCCCTTTTTACTGCTTATTTTCTTTTATTATACCCTTTTTTCTGAAAAAAAGAAAAAAGGCTTTAATTTTTTCAAAAATATAATACAGTTTGGGATAAAATATAGACTGTTTTAGAAAAGAAAGTGTAAAAATAGGGATTTATCACTTGTTGAAATCGGTTACTGTATGGTATACTTGTCTCATGAATGTAACAGATGGATGTTACTAGAAAGAAAAAAGAGGACATTAACATGGTTGTTAAGACAGTTGTTGAAGCACAAGATATTTTTGACAAAGCTTGGGAAGGCTTCAAAGGCGTAGATTGGAAAGAAAAAGCAAGTGTGTCACGCTTTGTACAAGCTAACTACACACCTTATGACGGAGACGAAAGCTTCCTTGCAGGACCAACAGAACGTTCACTTCACATCAAAAAAATTGTAGAAGAAACTAAGGCTCACTACGAAGAAACTCGTTTCCCAATGGACACTCGTCCAACTTCTATCGCTGATATCCCTGCAGGATTTATCGATAAAGAAAACGAAGTTATCTTTGGTATCCAAAATGACGAACTCTTCAAATTGAACTTCATGCCAAAAGGTGGTATCCGTATGGCTGAAACCACTTTGAAAGAAAATGGATACGAACCAGACCCAGCTGTTCACGAAATCTTCACTAAATACGTAACAACAGTTAACGACGGTATCTTCCGCGCTTACACTTCAAACATTCGTCGCGCTCGTCACGCTCACACTGTAACTGGTCTTCCAGATGCATACTCACGCGGACGTATTATCGGTGTTTACGCACGTCTTGCTCTTTACGGTGCAGACTACTTGATGCAAGAAAAAGTAAACGACTGGAATGCAATCGAAGAAATCGATGAAGAAACAATCCGTCTTCGTGAAGAAATCAACCTTCAATACCAAGCATTGCAACAAGTTGTTCGCTTGGGTGACCTTTACGGAGTTGACGTTCGCAAACCAGCGATGAACGTTAAAGAAGCAATCCAATGGGTTAACATCGCCTTCATGTCTGTCTGCCGTGTTATCAACGGTGCTGCTACATCTCTAGGACGTGTGCCAATCGTATTGGACATCTTTGCAGAACGTGACCTTGCTCGTGGTACATTTACTGAATCAGAAATCCAAGAATTCGTTGATGATTTCGTTATGAAACTTCGTACAGTTAAATTTGCTCGTACAAAAGCTTATGACCAATTGTACTCAGGTGACCCAACTTTCATCACAACTTCTATGGCTGGTATGGGTAACGACGGTCGTCACCGTGTTACTAAGATGGACTACCGTTTCTTGAACACTCTTGACAATATCGGTAACTCTCCAGAACCAAACTTGACAGTTCTTTGGACTGACAAATTGCCATACAACTTCCGTCGCTACTGTATGCATATGAGCCACAAACACTCTTCTATCCAATACGAAGGTGTTACAACAATGGCCAAAGACGGATACGGTGAAATGAGCTGTATCTCATGCTGTGTGTCTCCACTTGACCCAGAAAATGAAGAACAACGCCACAACATCCAGTACTTCGGTGCACGTGTAAATGTATTGAAAGCTCTTCTTACTGGTTTGAACGGTGGTTACGACGATGTTCACAAAGACTACAAAGTATTTGACATCGAACCAATCCGTGACGAAGTTCTTGAATTCGAATCAGTTAAAGAAAACTTTGAAAAATCTCTTGACTGGTTGACTGATACTTACGTAGATGCTTTGAACATCATCCACTACATGACTGATAAGTACAACTACGAAGCTGTTCAAATGGCCTTCTTGCCAACTAAACAACGTGCGAACATGGGATTCGGTATCTGTGGATTTGCTAACACTGTTGATACATTGTCAGCTATCAAATACGCTACAGTTAAACCAATCCGTGACGAAAATGGCTACATCTACGATTACGAAACAATCGGTGAATACCCACGTTGGGGTGAAGATGATCCTCGTTCAAACGAATTGGCAGAATGGTTGATTGAAGCTTACACAACTCGTCTACGTAGCCACAAACTTTACAAAGATGCAGAAGCTACAGTATCACTTTTGACAATCACATCTAACGTTGCTTACTCTAAACAAACTGGTAACTCACCAGTCCACAAAGGTGTATACCTCAACGAAGATGGTTCTGTGAACTTGTCTAAACTTGAATTCTTCTCACCAGGTGCTAACCCATCTAACAAAGCTAAAGGTGGATGGTTGCAAAACTTGAACTCACTTTCTAGCCTTGACTTTAGTTACGCAGCTGATGGTATCTCATTGACTACACAAGTTTCACCTCGCGCGCTTGGTAAGACTCGTGACGAACAAGTTGATAACTTGGTAACAATCCTTGATGGTTACTTCGAAAACGGTGGACAACACGTTAACTTGAACGTTATGGACTTGAACGATGTTTACGAAAAGATCATGTCAGGTGAAGACGTTATCGTACGTATCTCTGGATACTGTGTAAACACTAAATACCTCACTCCAGAACAAAAAACTGAATTGACACAACGTGTCTTCCACGAAGTTCTTTCAATGGATGATGCATTGAGCTAATCAATTAACTTGAATAAGGAAAAGGAACCCTCGGTCAAACGACTGAGGGTTATTTTTTGGACTATTAAATTCCTTAAGTCAGGTATTGAAATGTCTGACCGGGATTCAAAGATACTTGTTGAGTTGCGGGAGGTATTTGATATTCAATGAAAATCAAAGAGCAAACTAGGAAGCTAGCCGCAGGTTGCTCAAAGCACCGCTTTGAGGTTGTAGATAAGACTGACAAAGTCAGTCACACATATACGGCAAGGCGAAGCTGACGTGGTATTTTTATTTTCGAAGAGTATGAAAATAAAAATACCACACTTTGTAGGTTTACAAGGTGTGGTTGTATTTTATCTCTTAGACCAAGTTCTCTTCATAAAGAGAAGTAGGATTGGATAAATCTCCAAGCGCCCTGCAATCATTGCAAAGGAGAGGAGAATTTTTGAGATAGGACTAAAGATTGAGAAACTAGAAGTGGTTCCTAGAATAGGTCCGATATTATTGAAACAGCTAAAGACAGCACTGGTAACGACTAGAAAATCATTGCTATCTAGGCTGACAATAAAGATAAGGGATAGCAAAATCATAGAATAGATGACAAAGTACTTGAGAATCTTATGCTGGGTATCTTTGTCAATCACCGTTTTATTAACATGGAGGGTCAAAACACGGTGGGGCGATAGAATTGACAAAATTTGGTTTTTGGCAATTTTTGAAAGGATGAGGCCTCGAATAACCTTGAGTCCACCTGCGGTTGAACCAGCAGAACCACCGATTCCCATGAGGAAGAGAAGGATAAACTGGGAGAAGAGGGGCCAGTTGGTAATGTCTCCGTAACCAAAACCAGTCGTTGTAATGATATTGGAAACCTGGAAGAAGGCCATTTCAAAACTCTTTGAAAATCCTG
This sequence comes from Streptococcus mitis NCTC 12261, assembly GCF_000148585.2. Taxonomy (NCBI): domain Bacteria; kingdom Bacillati; phylum Bacillota; class Bacilli; order Lactobacillales; family Streptococcaceae; genus Streptococcus; species Streptococcus mitis. The sequence continues at coordinate 1,619,323 of NZ_CP028414.1, read as the reverse complement.
GATAGAGATAGAGGGTATTAAGGCTAATCAAGCCTGTAGAAAGCAGAACAATGACCAAGTAAGCACGAAGTTCCTCGTCACCAAAGAAGGCTTTGACGCGACGGAGCATGAGGTAGTAGTAGAGATTGAAATTTACCCCAAAAACCAGAACTCCGATACTAACCAGATAGGTAATCAGTGAGCTGCCATAGTGGGCAATCCCGTCGTTATAGACGGTAAAGCCTCCTGTACCTGCTGTCCCCATAGCAATGACAAAACTATCAAATAGGGGCATGCCAGCCAGATAATAGATGATGACAAAGAGGGAGAAGAGAGCTAGATAAAGGAGATAGAGAATCTGGGCAGTGTTTTTTAGTTTGGATACTACTTTACCAAAAACAGGGCCAGGAACCTCAGCCTTCATCACTTCTAGGTGACTATTCTTGGCATTATCCATAATAGCAAGTGCAAAAACAAGCACTCCCATCCCTCCAATCAAGTGGGTAAAACTTCGCCAGAAGAGGAGGGAACGACTGAGGACCGAAACGTCGTTCAGAATAGTTGCTCCAGTAGTTGTAAAGCCAGAACTGATTTCAAAAAAGGCATCGATAACGCTGGGAATTTGCTTAGCAAAAACAAAGGGGAGACCGCCAAAGAAGGACCAAAGGATCCAACAGAGGGCAACAATCAAGACTCCCTCCTTGGCATAAATCCGTTGATTTTTGGGCTTTTGTAAAATTCCTGAACCGCCTAGTAATACGAGAATCCCTATTGTTGAAAAGAGGGCCGTAAAGACTTGGCTCGATTCACGGTAATAGACAGCGACAGACACAGGAACCAAAAGAAGAACAGCTTCAATCAAAAGTAATTTTGAAAGGAGGTAACGAATCATACTTTTATTCATTTCTTACCTCGTGATCAAGTCATAAATCTTAGTGATGTTTGGCAACAAAGTTGTTACTAGGAGCTTGTCTCCAACTTCCAACATATCCTCCCCAGTAGGGAAAATAGTCTTGCCCTTTCGAATGATGGCTGCTATAAGAACCCCTTTTTTCAGTTTTAGTTGAGAAAGAGGTTTGGCAGTCATTTTATTAGCTTCCTTGATATGAAATTGCAGGGTTTCGATTTGGCCATTGGCTAGATGGTGCATGGCCTGAAGGTCTGAATACTGGGCATTAACCCGACCACGAATAAAGTGCATAATCGTATCTACAGCGATGCTTTTAGGTGTGATGATACTTGAAAAATCAGGCGCATTGATAATTTCGAGGAGACTGGTACGATTGACCTTGGTGATATTTTTTTGTACACCTACCCTGTCAAGGAACATAGAGGTAATCAGATTTTCCTCATCAACCCCTGTTAGAGTCGCAACGGCATCATAGTTTTGAGCACTTTCTTCCAGCAGGATATCTTTTGCGGTACCATCTCCTTGAACGATGTAGAGGTTTGGGAATTTCTCGCTAAAGAAGCTAGCGATTTCAGGATTGATTTCAATAACCTTGGTATCAATACGACTGTCTTTTAGGATACCTAGTAGATAATAGGCGATTCTACCAGCTCCAACAATAAGAAGGCTCTTCACGGCACGAGATTTAAAATAATTATGGAAGAGCATCATATCAACACGGTTACCAGTGACAAAGATTCTATCTTTATCCTGTATGGTCATGTCACCGCTTGGAATGATAATTTGATGATCCCTCTCTATAGCGCAGACAATAACATTGCCAAATTTTTTACGAAAATCAGAAATGGGCATTTGGCAAAGACCGCTGGAAGATTTAACAGTGAATTCCATGAGGCTAACGCGTCCACCAAAGAAACGTTCGACAGAGAGGGCGTTGGGGAAGTCAATGATATTCGCGATAGCGCGGGCAGCCAAGAGCTCAGGGTTAACGATAAGAGAAAAACCGAGAATATTCTTTTCCTTGAAATAAGAGTTAGAATATTCAGGGTTCCGCACCCGAACGATGGTCTCTTTAGCTCCCATTTTTTTGGCTAGAACGGCTGCAATCATGTTCACTTCATCGTATTCAGTCAGGGCGATAAAGATATCACAATCCTGGACACTGGCTTGCTCAAGGATGGTAAAATCGGCCCCGTTACCAAGGATACCCATGATATCAAAGCGATTAACAATATGATTGAGAACAGCTTCGTCTTGCTCAATCAGCAAAACATCATGCTTTTCTGCAACCAAGGAGCGACAGAGGGCAGAACCAACTTTTCCCCCTCCGACAAGGATAATTTTCATAATAAAACCTACTTTTTCATGATGTAACTATCATACCTTTTTTCAAGAAAAAATGCACCTACTAGCTAATAACAAGAGCTTTTAGTAGGAAATTTGCTATAAGGTAAAACTATACCCTAATCAATTGAAATAGCTATTAGCGACTTTCTCTGAAATATGGTATGATAAAGGATATACAAGGAGATAAAATGAATAATAATTTACTGGTATTACAATCAGACTTTGGTCTGGTTGATGGTGCGGTATCGGCTATGATTGGAGTGGCTTTAGAAGAATCTCCAACCTTAAAAATTCATCATTTGACGCACGATATCACGCCTTATAATATTTTTGAGGGGAGCTATCGTCTCTTTCAGACGGTAGATTACTGGCCTGAGGGAACGACATTTGTATCGGTGGTCGATCCAGGTGTCGGCTCGAAACGTAAGAGTGTAGTTGCCAAGACTGTAAAAAATCAATACATTGTCACGCCAGACAATGGAACGCTTTCTTTTATCAAGAAACACGTTGGTATTGTAGCCATTCGTGAAATTTCTGAAGTGGCCAATAGACGTCAAAACACAGAGCATTCTTATACTTTCCACGGTCGTGATGTTTATGCTTATACTGGTGCTAAACTGGCTAGTGGTCACATTAGTTTTGAGGAAGTGGGGCCAGAGCTCAGTGTAGATCAGATTGTGGAACTTCCAGTCGTAGAGACAATCATTGAAGATCATCTGGTAAAGGGAGCTATTGATATTCTAGATGTGCGTTTTGGTTCGCTTTGGACCTCTGTCACACGAGAAGAATTTTACAAACTGGAACCAGACTTTGGTGACCGTTTTGAAGTGACTATCTATCACGCAGATATGCTGGTTTATCAAAATCAGGTTGTTTATGGCAAATCATTTGCAGATGTGAGAATTGGGCAACCCATCCTTTACATCAACTCTCTCTATCGTTTAGGTTTGGCTATCAACCAAGGTTCCTTTGCCAAGGCCTATAATGTAGGTGTCGGTTCATCTTGGACCATTGAAATAAAGAAAATAGAATCATAAAATAGGAGAATATAGATGAAAAATCAATCAATTAAACAAGTTGTTGCTATCGGTGTTGGAGCTGCGCTCTTCGTTGTCATCGGGATGATCAGCATTCCGACACCTGTTCCAAATACAAGCATCCAGCTTCAGTATGCGGTACAGAGCCTCTTGTCTATCATTTTTGGCCCTCTAGTGGGATTACTTGTTGGTTTAATTGGTCATGCAGTGAAGGACTCTCTTGCTGGCTACGGTCTTTGGTGGACTTGGATTATTGCTAGTGGTCTATTTGGTCTAGTCGTCGGACTCTTTAGAAAATACATTCGAGTAACACAGGGTGTTTTTGAGTTGAAGGATATTGTCTTCTTTAACCTCATTCAGATTGTTGCAAATGCTCTTGTTTGGGGTGTCTTGGCACCACTTGGAGATGTTGTGATTTATCAAGAAGCTGCAGAAAAAGTATTTGCCCAAGGGATTGTTGCGGGAATTGCTAATGCTGTAACTGTAGCTATCGCAGGTACTCTTCTCTTGCTAGCTTATTCACGTACGCAGACTCGTTCAGGAAGTTTGAAAAAGGATTAACATAAAGGCAAAGGCTGGGCAACCAGTCTTTTTCGATGTTTATAGACTAGTCAGGCAAGTAAGCTAGGATAGGAATCTTTTTGGCGCTAAGATTTTAAGAGAAGAGACTGCAAGAAGGGGTAGATTTATGATAAAATAGAAGTCTAAGAAGCGAATGAAGAGAGTAAGATGAAAGAAGCTATAATTGAGTGGAAGGATTTCTCTTTCCGGTATGAAACACAACAAGAACCGACCTTGCAAGGGGTGGACTTGACCATTTATAAGGGAGAGAAAGTCTTAATTGTTGGGCCATCTGGGTCAGGTAAGTCTACCTTGGGTCAATGTTTGAATGGGATTATTCCCAATATTTACAAGGGTCAGACGTCTGGAGAATTTTTGATCAAGGGGCAAGCGGCCTTTGATATGAGTATCTATGATAAGTCTCATCTGGTCAGTACAGTTTTGCAGGATACTGATGGGCAGTTTATCGGTCTGTCTGTGGCAGAAGATTTGGCTTTTGCTCTAGAAAATGATGTAACAAGTTTAGAAGAGATGAAAAGCCGTGTTCATAAATGGGCTGAAAAGCTGGACCTTCTTTCTTTACTGTCTCAGCGTCCTCAGGATTTGTCAGGTGGACAAAAGCAGCGGGTCAGTCTGGCTGGTGTCTTGATTGATGAGAGTCCGATTCTTTTGTTTGATGAGCCACTTGCCAATCTGGATCCCAAGTCAGGTCAGGATATTATCGAATTGATTGACCAGATTCATAAGGAAGAGGGAACGACGACACTTATTATTGAGCATCGTTTGGAGGATGTTCTGCATCGCCCTGTGGATCGGATTGTCTTGATCAATGATGGTCGTATTCTCTTTAATGGGAGCCCTGACCAGCTACTGGCGACTGATTTATTGACCCAAAATGGAATTCGAGAACCCCTTTATCTAACCACTCTCCGTCAATTGGGTGTGGATTTAGCCAAGGAAGAACAATTAGCAAATCTGGATAACTTGTCTATCTCAAAAGGCCAGATTCAGTTGCGGACGGAACTGGTAAAAGAAACCCCAGAATTGCAGTCACTCTTTAAATTAGAGGATGTGTCTTTTTCTTATGATGATAGACCGATTTTAAAATCCATTTATTTAGATATTAAAAAGGGTGAAAAGATTGCCATTGTCGGAAAAAATGGAGCAGGGAAATCAACTCTAGCCAAGGCCATAAGTAGCTTTATCCAGACGGAAGGCCGCTATCTTTGGGAAGAGCAGGATATAAAAGGAGATTCGGTAGCAGAACGGGCGGAACGAGTAGGCTATGTGCTGCAAAATCCTAATCAAATGATTTCAACCAATATGATTTTTGATGAGGTGGCTCTAGGGCTCCGTTTGCGAGGTGTGAATGAGAAGGAAATTGAAACGAGAGTCTATGAAACCTTGAAAATCTGCGGTCTCTATGAATTCCGTAATTGGCCCATTTCTGCCCTGTCATTTGGTCAGAAAAAACGTGTCACTATTGCATCGATTTTGGTTTTAGGAGCTGAAATTATCCTCCTAGATGAACCGACTGCAGGTCAGGACCAGAAGAACTATACTGAGATTATGGAATTTCTCGAAGAGTTGCATCAAAAAGGGCATACCATTGTCATGATTACTCATGATATGCAATTGATGCTGGATTATTCAGACCGAGCTCTTGTCATGGTGGATGGGGAACTGATTGCCGATACCGATCCAGCTAGTCTGTTGAGCAATCCTGAGCTGTTAGTAAAAGCCAATCTAAAAGAAACTTCAATCTTCAACTTGGCCAAGAAACTAGACGTGGATCCACTTGCTTTAACGGCATTTTATAAAGAAAGGAGAGAAGGATGCAAGCTAAATTAATCGGTTACCAGCATAGAGATACTGTGATTCATCGCTTGTCAGGAGCTGGTAAACTCCTCTTTTTCATCCTTGTATCATTGGCGGCCATGATTAGCTATGATACCAGACTGCTTGTTCTGATTGCTATTTTTTCGGTCTTTCTCCTCTATTTGTCAGAAATCCGCTTTAAAGATGTTTCCTTTGTAGCCGTTTTTGCGACGGTATTTGCCGTTTTAAACGTCTTGATGGTCTATCTCTTTTCTCCCGAGTATGGGGTTGGACTTTACGGAGAGAGGAGTGTGATTTGGCAGGGAATCGGTGCCTACACTCTGACCAGCCAAGAGCTCTTTTATCTGCTAAATCTGGCCATTAAGTACCTTTGCACTATTCCTCTGGCTATTATCTTTTTGATGACAACCCATCCTAGTCAGTTTGCTTCCAGTTTAAATCAAATTGGTGTGCCTTACAAGATTGCCTATTCAGTCAGCCTGACTTTGCGCTATATTCCAGATTTGCAGGAAGAATTCTTTACTATCAAGATGTCTCAGGAGGCGCGTGGGATGGAATTATCCAAGAAAGCTTCTCTTATGCAACGAATCAAAGGCAATCTGCGCATTATTACGCCCTTGATTTTTAGCTCGTTAGAACGCATTGATACCATCGCGACCGCCATGGAGCTTCGGCGCTTTGGGAAAGAGAAAAAACGCACTTGGTATAGTTATCAGGCCTTGAAAAAAGGAGATTATCTTACCTTGCTCTTGGCAGCCTTGTTTTTAGTAGCTAGTTTACTACTTATCTTGCAGAATCAGGGACGATTTTACAACCCTTGGAAATAGCTTGAAAAAATTGAAAAAATCAAGTCGTTTCTATTGACAATGATTCTGAAAGTGTTATACTAAGAAAGTAGTTTCGCTGATTTACTTCAAACCTGTTGTGAGGTAAGTTAACGATGCCTTAACCACGCTGTTTGCTGAGCTTGACTCCGGGCAGTGTGGCTATTTTTTTGCAATGGTGAAAGGAAGCAAGTCATGACAAATCACATTGTATTATTTGAACCTCAAATTCCACAAAATACAGGCAATATCGCGCGTACTTGCGCTGCGACCAATTCTCCCCTCCACATCATCAAGCCAATGGGCTTTCCTATCGATGATCGCAAGATGAAGCGGGCGGGGTTGGATTATTGGGATAAGCTAGAGATTTATTTTTACGAGAGTTTGGAGGATTTCATGTCTCAGATGAAGGGCAAACTCTACCTGATTTCTAAATTCGCTGAGAAAGTGTATTCTGATGTGGATTTATCGACTGACGAGGACCATTATTTTCTTTTTGGACGTGAAGACAAGGGTTTACCTGAAGACTTTATGCGCGAACATCCTGAGAAGGCTCTTCGTATTCCTATGAATGATGAACATGTCCGCAGTCTTAATGTGTCTAATACCGTCTGCATGATTGTCTATGAGGCTCTTCGCCAGCAGAACTTTGCAGGTCTTGAGCTTGTTCATACCTATGAAGTGGATAAATTGAAATAAAAAATGAAAATGAAAATGAACAAAATGCTTGCGCTTGCAAGCGTTTTTTGTTATGATAAAAGAGTCTTCAGGGCAGGGTGTGATTCCCGACCGGCGGTGACTTTAACTAGGAAATGATCTTTTCCTTTTATACTTTGTTGACAAGCTTTGCCTAACCAGAAGTTATGCCTACAGCTTGTCGCCTAGTCTAAAAGAAAAATCTCTATTTCCTTCTCTTTAAAGAAGTCCGCGAGCGCAAGCTGATGTGGTGAGATTCCACAACCGACAGTATAGTCTGGATGGGAGAAGACGAAAGAATAGCTTTGTCTGTTCTGATAGATTTATAGCTAAACTGTAACCGCTTGCTTGAATTTCCTTAATAGAGTGAGAGGGAACTTTTGGGATATAAAAAGTGAGAATAGATAGAAAATCCTTTCTAACTTCTTCTGATTTTATAGAAAATTGGAGGAACCTGTTATGACAAACACACGTCGACTTTCGACCATTGCAATTCTATCAGCTATCTCATTTGTGCTGATGTACTTTGACTTTCCGCTTTTACCAGCGGCATCCTTCCTTAAGATCGAATTTAGTATCTTGCCAGTCCTTGTGGGCTTGGTGGTCATGGATTTGCCTGCTGCTCTAGGAATTCTCTTGCTTCGCTCACTCTTGAAGCTGCTTCTTAACAGCCAGGGAGTGAATACTTACATTGGTTTGCCAATGAATATCGTAGCTTTGGGAGTTTTTGTCATCGTATTTGCTTTGATTTGGAAAAAGGAACGGACAACCCTTCGTTTCCTACTAGGCTCTCTAGCTGGAACTATTGGCTTGACCGTGGCTATGTTGGTTCTCAACTATGTTTACGCTGTTCCTTTGTACGCTAAGTTTGCTAACTTTGATATTGGAAAAATTTTGGGACTTTCCAACTACCTAATGACCATGGTATTACCTTTTAACTTGATTGAGGGAGTAATCTTTTCCGTTTCATTCTGGTTGTTGTATATTCTCTTGAAACCAACCTTAAAACATTATGAAAGATAAACAAACATTTTTAATGAAGGGCAGTTTTGCCCTTTTACTTTTCGTTATTCTTGGCTACATGGTCAAATTTTACCCTGAAACGCTGGTCGGTTTTGACCAACCGATACAGACTGCCGTTCGAGGAGACTTGCCAGATTACTTGACTATTCTTTTCCGAGCCATCACACGCCTGATTGATATCCCAGTGATTATCACTTGGGTTGTCATCGTAGCCTTTATCTTTTATCGTAAGCGGTGGAAGATAGAAAGTTTCTTCATGCTAGGGAATTTGGCTTTGGCTGGTCTTTTAATCGTGACCTTTAAAAATATCTACCAGCGCCCACGACCAGCTATTTTACACTTGGTTGAGGAGAAGGGATTTTCCTTCCCAAGCGGCCATTCTCTGGCTGTAACCTTGCTGGTCGGTTCTCTGATTGTCATTCTCAGTCAACGGATTAAAAATCCAGTCTGGAGAAAAATCGTGCAAATCGTCCTTGGTCTCTACCTAGTCAGTGTGCTGGTATCAAGGGTCTATCTGGGAGTTCACTATCCATCAGATGTCCTTGCCAGTCTCTGTGTGGGCTTGGGAGTCCTGTTTATCGAGTTTCCCTTCTATGACAAGCTCCGATTCCAATGGCGATTTAAAGGCAAGCAGAAGTGAGTATCAAATTCCTTTGAGGAGAAAGAAATGAAAGTCAATATAGCAGATCTTCATCCGACTCAACTATACTTATCAGAAAAGAAGTTGCAAGATATTCAGATGCTTTACCAGTCGGCAGAAACAATCCAAGTCGATCCAATCAGTATTCTTGCCTTTGGAAATTGCTTGTTGATTACAGATGGACATCACAGGGCTTATCAGGCTTTATTGGCAGGTCGGGATACGATTTCTGCTGAGTGGGATAGAGATGGTGGTGATGAACTATATCATCTCTATGCGCAAGCTTGTGAGGAAAGAATGATTTACTCTGTTCTGGATTTAAAAAATCATATCTTAGCTCAAGATGAGTATGAAGCAAAATGGTATAACTGGTGTGATGGTTTTAATCAAGCAGCAACTCTCTTATTGAAAAGGAAAGCAGATGAAACAGGCCTTATAAATAGGTAGTGCATTGTGTCTTGTTCCTTTTTATACTGAAATTAGTCTAATCTAACTTGTTTTTTAACTAAAAATCTGATAAACTATGTAGTAATTGAATAGAAATCCGCAAGACTAGTAGCCTAAGGGAAGTATATCAGGGAGGAGAGCCGTGACTGCAAGCTCTCTATATGAAAGCTGGGTGAATTCACTTGCGCATGGATTTAGAAATGAAGGTCTGACTTGTCAGATGAAAACGGATGGTACCGCGTGTCAACGCTCCGAGTGGAGTTTTTGGCATGTGGTTTTCTTTTTATCTACGAGCGACTGATGGAGGAAATATGTCAACTATTGAAGAACAATTAAAAGCGCTTCGCGAAGAAACGCTGGCTAGCTTGAAGCAGATTACTGCTGAAAATGAAAAAGAGATGCAAGATTTGCGTGTCTCTGTCCTTGGTAAAAAGGGTTCGCTCACTGAAATCCTCAAAGGGATGAAAGATGTTTCTGCTGAGATGCGTCCAATCATTGGGAAACACGTCAATGAAGCTCGTGATGTCTTGACAGCTACCTTTGAAGAAACAGCTAAGCTCTTGGAAGAAAAGAAAGTCGCGGCTCAACTGGCTAGCGAGAGTATCGATGTGACGCTTCCAGGTCGTCCAGTTGCGACTGGTCACCGTCATGTCCTCACACAAACCAGTGAGGAAATCGAAGATATTTTCATTGGGATGGGTTACCAAGTCGTGGATGGTTTTGAAGTGGAGCAAGACTACTATAACTTTGAGCGTATGAACCTTCCAAAAGACCACCCAGCTCGTGATATGCAGGACACTTTCTATATCACAGAAGAGATCTTACTCCGTACTCACACGTCTCCAGTTCAAGCGCGTGCAATGGATGCTCATGATTTCTCTAAAGGCCCTTTGAAAATGATCTCACCAGGGCGTGTGTTCCGTCGTGACACAGACGATGCGACCCACAGTCACCAGTTCCACCAAATTGAAGGCTTGGTTGTTGGGAAAAATATCTCTATGGCTGATCTTCAAGGAACCCTTCAGTTGATTGTGCAAAAAATGTTCGGTGAAGAGCGTCAGATCCGTCTGCGCCCATCTTACTTCCCATTCACAGAGCCATCTGTTGAGGTGGATGTTTCTTGCTTCAAGTGTGGTGGAGAAGGCTGTAACGTATGTAAGAAAACAGGTTGGATCGAAATTATGGGGGCCGGTATGGTTCACCCACGTGTCCTTGAAATGAGTGGTATCGATGCGACTGTTTACTCTGGATTTGCCTTTGGTCTTGGACAAGAGCGTGTAGCTATGCTCCGTTATGGAATCAACGATATCCGTGGATTCTACCAAGGCGATGTCCGCTTCTCAGAACAGTTTAAATAATGATTAGAAAAGTAGAAAAGGCAGATGTTGGGGTGTTGTCCAAAATTGCCAAACAAACCTTTCGTGAAACATTTGCTCATGATAATACAGAAGAGCAGTTACAGGAATACTTTGAAGAGGCTTATAGTTTGAGAGTTTTGTCAACTGAGTTGGAAAATCCAGAATCCGAAACCTATTTCATTATGCATGAAGAGGAGATAGCTGGTTTTCTCAAAGTCAACTGGGGAAGTGCTCAGACTGAGAGAGAATTAGAGGATGCTTTTGAAATTCAACGTCTCTATGTGCTACAAAAATTCCAAGGATTTGGACTAGGTAAGCAACTGTTTGAATTTGCTCTGGAACTTGCTACAAAAAATAGTTTTTCCTGGGCTTGGTTAGGTGTTTGGGAGCATAATACAAAAGCTCAAGCGTTTTATAATCGATATGGTTTTGAAAAATTTAGCCAACATCATTTTATGGTTGGTCAAAAAGTAGATACGGATTGGTTACTGAGAAAGAAATTAAGGTAAGAAGATGATTCTTCTATTGAAATGATAGGAAAGGAAAAGAACTAGAGTGACAACTGTCATTCTGGAAAACTAAATTATGCTTGTATCTTATAAATGGTTAAAAGAATTGGTGGACATTGATGTGCCATCACAGGAGTTGGCTGAAAAAATGTCAACTACAGGGATCGAGGTAGAGGGTGTCGAATCACCAGCTGCTGGTCTCTCAAAAATTGTCGTCGGTGAGGTCTTGTCTTGCGAAGATGTGCCAGAAACTCACCTCCATGTTTGTCAGGTTAACGTTGGCGAAGAAGAAGCTCGTCAAATCGTTTGTGGTGCCCCAAATGTGCGTGCTGGTATCAAGGTTATGGTGGCTCTTCCAGGAGCTCGCATCGCTGACAACTACAAAATCAAAAAAGGGAAAATCCGTGGCTTAGAGTCACTTGGGATGATTTGTTCACTTGGCGAATTGGGAATTTCTGACTCGGTTGTGCCTAAGGAATTCGCAGATGGTATCCAAATCTTGCCAGAAAATGCCGTTCCTGGGGATGAAGTCTTCTCTTACCTAGACTTGGATGATGAAATCATCGAACTTTCTATCACACCAAACCGTGCGGACGCTCTTTCTATGCGTGGAGTAGCTCACGAAGTTGCATCCATCTATGACAAGGCGGTCAACTTTAAAGAATTTACTCTAACAGAAACAAACGAAGCCGCTACAGATGCACTTTCTGTAGGCATTGAAACAGACAAGGCTCCTTACTATGCGGCTCGTATCTTGGACAATGTGACCATCGCACCAAGTCCACAATGGTTGCAAAATCTCCTCATGAACGAAGGTATTCGTCCCATCAATAACGTAGTGGACGTGACCAACTACATCCTGCTCTACTTTGGTCAACCAATGCATGCCTTTGACTTGGATACCTTTGAAGGAACTGACATCCGTGTGCGTGAAGCGCGTGCTGGTGAAAAATTGGTGACCTTGGACGGTGAAGAACGTGACTTGGACGTGAATGACCTAGTCATCACTGTCGCAGACAAGCCAGTAGCTCTTGCAGGTGTTATGGGTGGTCAAGCAACAGAAATCTCTGAGAAATCTAGTCGTGTCGTCCTTGAAGCTGCAGTCTTCAACGGAAAATCAATACGTAAGACCAGCGGTCGTCTCAACCTTCGTTCTGAGTCATCTTCTCGCTTTGAAAAAGGGATTAATGTGGCAACTGTTAACGAAGCTCTTGATGCGGCAGCTAGCATGATTGCAGAGCTTGCAGGTGCGACTGTGCGTAAGGGTATCGTTTCAGCGGGTGAACTTGATACCTCTGATGTGGAAGTTTCTTCAACTCTTGCTGATGTTAACCGTGTCCTTGGTACAGAACTTTCTTACGCGGATGTAGAAGACGTCTTCCGTCGTCTTGGCTTTGGCCTTTCTGGAAGTGCAGATAGCTTTACAGTCAGCGTCCCACGTCGTCGCTGGGATATCACTATCGAGGCAGACCTCTTTGAAGAAATCGCTCGTATCTATGGTTATGACCGCTTGCCAACCAGCCTTCCAAAAGATGATGGTACAGCTGGTGAATTGACAGCCACACAAAAACTCCGCCGTCAAGTTCGTACCATTGCTGAAGGGGCAGGTTTGACAGAAATCATCACCTATGCTCTAACAACTCCTGAAAAAGCAGTTGAGTTTACGGCTCAACCAAGTAACCTTACTGAACTCATGTGGCCAATGACAGTGGACCGTTCTGTCCTCCGTCAAAATATGATTTCTGGTATCCTTGATACGGTGGCTTACAACGTGGCTCGTAAGAATAAAAACTTGGCCCTTTACGAGATTGGAAAAGTCTTTGAACAAACAGGCAATCCAAAAGAAGAACTTCCAAATGAGATCAACAGCTTTGCCTTTGCCTTGACAGGCTTGGTTGCTGAAAAAGATTTCCAAACAGTAGCAGTTCCAGTTGATTTCTTCTATGCTAAGGGAATCCTTGAGGCCCTCTTTGCTCGTTTGGGACTCCAAGTAACCTATACGGCAACATCTGAAATCGCTAGCCTCCACCCAGGACGTACAGCTATGATTTCACTCGGTGACCAAGTTCTTGGTTTCCTTGGGCAAGTGCATCCAGTCACTGCTAAGGCTTACGATATTCCAGAAACGTATGTAGCTGAGCTCAACCTTTCAGCCATCGAAGCTGCCCTTCAACCAGCTGCTCCATTTGTGGAAATCACGAAATTCCCAGCAGTTAGCCGTGACGTTGCCCTCCTTCTCAAGGCAGAAGTGACTCACCAAGAGGTTGTGGACGCTATCCAAGCTGCAGGCGTAAAACGTTTGACAGATATCAAACTCTTTGACGTCTTCTCAGGCGAAAAATTGGGACTTGGTATGAAGTCAATGGCTTATAGCTTGACTTTCCAAAATCCAGAAGATAGCTTAACGGACGAAGAAGTCGCACGCTATATGGAAAAAATCCAAGCATCGCTCGAAGAAAAAGTCAATGCAGAAGTGCGTTAAAGTATCAATCCATCCTTTGGGGTGGATTTTTGCTTTTCAAATAACAATTCAGGATCAAAAATAGACAGTTGAGGAACAGAGAAGATAAATTGGAGTTTACCAGTGTATAATGTACTCATAGCTCAAAGTACCCTAAGATTTTTTACTAAAATGAGGATGATAAAAATGGACAGAAATCATTGTAAAGGCTATCAAAAAGGAGTATAATGAGTGCAAGACATTTCGGAGGTGAAAGATGCTAGAAGTAAGAAGTCTAGAGAAAAGTTTTGGACCCAAGCAAGTTTTGTTTGGTATTGACTTTCAAGCGCGACCAGGTCGTATTTTGGGATTAGTCGGGAAAAACGGTGCTGGGAAGACAACGATTTTCCACAGTATTTTGAAGTTTTTAGAATACCAAGGAGAAATTAGTCTGGATAATCAGGATATTCGACAAGAGACCTACGCTCGGATTGGCTATCTGCCTGAAGAACGCAGCCTCATGCCTAAATTGACAGTCCTTGAACAAGTTCGTTACTTGGCGACTCTAAAAGGTATGGATGCCAAGGAGATCAAGGAAAAACTCCCTCAATGGATGAAGAGGTTGGAAGTGAAAGGGAAGCTGACTGATAAAATCAAGAGTCTGTCAAAAGGAAATCAGCAGAAGATTCAGCTCATTATTACTCTGATTCATGAGCCAGACTTGATTATCTTGGATGAGCCTTTCAGTGGATTGGACCCGGTCAATACAGAATTGCTCAAGCAAGTCATTTTTCAGGAAAAAGAACGTGGGGCAACCATTATCTTTTCTGACCATGTCATGACCAACGTCGAGGAGCTTTGTGACGATATTCTCATGATTCGAGATGGCCGTGTGGTCTTGCATGGACCAGTTCAGGATGTCCGCAATCAATACGGGAAAACGCGTCTCTTTGTTTCAAGTGAACGAAGCAAGGAAGAATTGGAAAATCTTCCTCATGTCAAGCAGGTAAGTTTGACCAAACAAGGCAGTTGGAAATTGATCTTAGAGGATGAGAGCGCTGGAAGGGAACTCTTCCCAATCTTGACTCAGGGGCAATACATCGCAACCTTTGACCAGCAAGCGCCAACAATTGATGAAATCTTTAAACTAGAATCAGGGGTGGAAGTATGAGAAATATGTGGGTTGTAATGAAGGAAACCTATCTTCGACATGTCAAATCGTGGAGTTTCTTCTTTATGGTGATTTCGCCGTTCCTCTTTTTAGCCTTATCTGTAGGAATTGGCTATCTCCAAGGATCTTCTATGGCTCAGAGTGGCAAGATAGCAGTAGTCAGCACTGTTCCAGCTGTGACAGACAGTCTTAAATCTACCAATGGTCTCAATTTTGATTATCAGGATGAAGCCAGTGCCCAAGCTGCTATCAAGGATGAAAAATTAAAAGGCTATCTGACCATTGACCAAGAGGATAGTGTCTTGAAGGCAGTTTATCACGGTGAAACTTCCCTTGAGATTGCTATTAAGCTAGGAGTAACGAGCAAGTTAAATGAGCTTCAAGATCAACTCAATCGTTCGGCAGCCAATTTGTCACAAGAACAGGAAAAACGCTTGGGACAAACAGTTAACTTTACGGAGAAAATTGATGAATCCAAGGAAAATAAAAAAATGATTCAAACCTTTGCGGCCGCAGGGCTTGGTTTCTTCCTTTATATGATTTTGATTACCTATGCTAGTGTCACTGCTCAGGAAGTGGCTAGCGAGAAAGGAACCAAAATTATGGAGGTGGTCTTCTCTAGTATCCGTGCTAGTCATTATTTCTACGCTCGCATGCTGGCTCTGCTTCTTGTGATTTTGACCCATATTGGCATTTACGTCGTGGGTGGAATTGCTGCCATTCTTCTCTTTAAAGACCTACCAATCTTGGCACAATCTGGTATTTTAAACCATATAGGAGAGGCTTTCTCGCTCAACACCTTATTGTTTGTCTTGGTTAGCCTCTTTATGTACGTTGTTTTAGCAGCCTTCCTAGGCTCTATGGTTTCTCGCCCTGAGGATGCAGGAAAAGCCTTGTCGCCTTTGATGATTTTGATTATAGGTGGTTTTTTTGGAGTGACAGCTCTAGGTACAGCTGGTGACAATCTCATCTTGAAGATTGGTTCATATATTCCCTTTATTTCGACTTTCTTCATGCCGTTTAGAGCTATTAATGGTTATGCAAATGGGTTAGAAACTTGGATTTCGCTTGCTATTACGCTTGCTTTTGCAGTAACGGCAACAGTCTTTATCGGACGTATGTATGCTAGCCTCGTTCTGCAAACAGATGATTTAGGTCCTTGGAAAACCTTTAAACGTGCCTTATCTTATAAATAGAAGAGCCTCGCGAAAGCGAGGTTTTTTAGAGATAAAAAGAGTGGAATTCAGAAAAATATTTTTCATATCTATTGACTTTTAGGGGTGAAATTTGGTATTATAGTAGGCGGTATTGTTTACCCCATTTGAAAGGCCCCGGAACCTTCCAAATACTTTTCGATGGGAAGGAACACCCATCACCGTAAACAAAAATCGAACTATATATAGGAGAAATCATGAACAAAACAACATTTATGGCTAAACCAGGCCAAGTTGAACGTAAATGGTACGTAGTTGACGCAACTGATGTACCACTTGGACGTCTTTCTGCAGTAGTTGCTAGCGTACTTCGCGGAAAAAACAAACCAACATTTACACCACACACTGATACAGGTGACTTTGTGATTGTTATCAATGCTGAAAAAGTTAAATTGACTGGTAAAAAAGCAACTGATAAAATCTACTACACTCACTCAAACCACCCAGGTGGATTGAAACAAATCTCTGCAGGTGAACTTCGTTCTAAAAATGCAGTACGTTTGATCGAGAAATCAGTTAAAGGTATGCTTCCACACAATACTCTTGGACGCGCTCAAGGTATGAAGTTGAAAGTATTTGTTGGAGCTGAGCACACTCACGCTGCACAACAACCAGAAGTTCTTGATATTTCAGGACTTATCTAAGGAAAGGAACAATAAAGTATGTCACAAGCACAATATGCAGGTACTGGACGTCGTAAAAACGCTGTTGCACGCGTTCGCCTTGTTCCAGGAACTGGTAAAATCACTGTTAACAAAAAAGATGTTGAAGAGTACATCCCACACGCTGACCTTCGTCTTGTCATCAACCAACCATTCGCAGTTACTTCAACTGCAGGTTCATACGACGTTTTCGTTAACGTTGTAGGTGGTGGATACGCAGGTCAATCAGGAGCTATCCGTCACGGTATCGCTCGTGCCCTTCTTCAAGTAGACCCAGACTTCCGCGATTCATTGAAACGCGCAGGACTTCTTACACGTGACTCACGTAAAGTTGAACGTAAGAAACCAGGTCTTAAGAAAGCTCGTAAAGCATCACAATTCTCAAAACGTTAATCAATACGATTATATCAACGTTTCAAAGCACTTTGCAAAAATTTTGCAAAGTGCTTTTTTGTCGATTTTTGAGCTCAAATAGCTTTGTGATAACCTTCTGATAACCTCTTCTAAATTTTTAAAATCATGATTTATTTTGCTTTATTGAGATAGTCTGCAAATTTGTCAATAGAGTTTTTCTCACCAGTTTTTGTGGTGTGAGTATAGACATCTAATGTCACCTGACTGCTTGCATGACCGAGACGTTTTGATGTATTAGAAGGATCGATTCCAATTTCAGACATAAGTGTTGCATGTGTATGTCTAAACCCATGTGGGCTAATTGGTTTTAATTTATGCTTTTTAATAATTCGATTCAGTACGTTATTAATGTAATCAGCATGCAAAGGTTCAATTTTGTCATTACTTGATATGTAAGAGAACATATATTCATCACTAATATTCAGCTTTGTAAGAGGAAGCTGAGATTGTTCTTTCAGATAGAAATTTCTCCATTGCTTAATAATATCGATTGTCTCATCATCAAGATAGATTGTACGAACTGAAGATTCATTCTTTGTGCTCTTTTCAATCGCTTTACCGTCAATTCTTCCTAGACTTTTATCTATGTTCAATAGATTGCTGTCAAAGTTAATATCAGCCCATTTTAAAGCGTATAACTCCCCTTTTCGTAGTCCACTAAATGCAAGCAGTCTAAATAAAGCAAAATGTTTAAATGGCTCAGTTTCTTTCACTATATCAAGGAAATGATGTAATTCCTCCAGAGACCAAAAATTATCTGATCTAGTTTTTTTGATTTTAGGCATGATAACATTCTTCATTGGATTTCGATCAATGTAGTTCATGTTGATTGCAAAATCAAAAATTTTTGAGGTATAGGATTTTATCTGTTTGATATTTTTGAAAGTCTGAGATTTTTGTGTAATAAAGTTTTGACAGTCTAAAGGACTGATTTGGTCAATAAATTTATCGCCAAATATTGGTAGAATATGTATTCGATAGATATTCTTAGTTTGGGAAGAAGTTGTTTCTTCAACGGTACCAACATAGGCATTAAACCATTCTTGATAAAGTTCTTTATAAGTGACTTTGGGGTTAGTTTTGTCGGTACTTACTGTGGGGGCAACGACACCAGCTTCTAAACGAGCTTCGTACAATTTTGCCTCTTTTTTGGTTTTGAACCCTCTCTTTAAGTGCCTTTTTTTCTTTCCATAAGCATCTAAGCCAATGTAAAAGCTGACATAGTATAGGATTCCTTTTTTTGTTTTGTATTTGTGTATAGACATTTTTTCTCCGTATCTAAGTTTTCGGAGCTTATGTAATTGAGAAATGAGTGTCTATCTATTTTTTCTATCTTCTTGGCGGATAGCGTATTCGTCTGTTTTAATCCAGCTCTGCCAAACTTTAGAATCTTTATTTTGGTGATTCATATAATCTATAAACTCAGACATAAAACGTTTGTTTTTCTCAGCTAGGTATTCTGAGAATATATGACGAAATTCATCTGAAAAACTATCATCAAGTGGTAGTGTTAATGCCCTTTCGCCAAATTCGATACTCTTCTTTAACTTCTCCATATCGCTTTTAAAAGGTGTCACAGAACCAATTTTAGATGTTTTGAAACTATCTGTAACAATTTTAAGATTTGATGGAGCGTGTGGGTTGCTATCAAGTCCCATAATGTAAGCGACGGAAACATTAAAGTATTTTGCCAATTTTTCAGCATTATCTTTTTTAGGTTTGCGGATTCCTTGATTGTATCCAGAAAGTGTAGGATAGGCTATATTTGTAGCTTCGCTAATTTCTGTCAATTTTTTTCCGCTATTTTCTATCAGTTTAGTAATATGATTCGTCATAAGAACCTCCTTTTTATCATTATAACACATTTTATTCTTTTTGAATAAAAAAGCTTGACAAAAATTCAAAAAGGATATATAATTCAAAATGAATAACAAATTAAATGGTTTCGGAGCTTATTTAATTTAGAAATGAGGTGTGAATTTATGTCGGAAACTACTTTAGTTGTCCAGCTTCCTAAAGAATTAGAGAAGCAATTACGTGCTCACTATGATGAGATGATTTCAAATGCTGTAGCAAGAGTATTTGAAGATAAAGAACTTTATAAACCCATGGTTCGTATGTCAGGTTTGTCTAGGTGGTTAGATGTATCTACGACAACAATCCAAAAATGGACGAAAGAAGGAATGCCAACCATGGTGATTGATGGAGTGACTTTATACGATAAAAGAGCAGTAACAAGATGGTTGAAGCAATATGAAAGATAGGTACTTGTATGAATGGTGTTCAGTGGATCAAGATAACAACAGATATATTTGATGATGAAAAAATTCAGCTAATAGAATCAATGCCAGAAGGAGATACTCTTATTGTAATATGGTTTAAAATTCTGGTGCTTGCAGGAAAGCAAAATAATAGTGGCATATTAAGTCTAGGGAACAAGGTTTATTACACAGAAGAGATGCTTTCAACAGTGTTTAGACGAAAGGCTACATCTGTAAAATTAGCTCTCAGTATGTTTGAAGAATTTGGCATGATAGAAATCATAGATGGCGCTATTACCATTCCAAAATGGGAGAAACATCAGAATATAGATGGCCTAGAAAAGATTAGAAAACAAACAAGGGAACGTGTTGCTCGCCATAGACAAAAACAAAAAGCACTAATTAAAGGCGAGCCACAACTCATTTTAGACTGTAACGTTACAGTAACGGATGAAAATGAGAATGTAACGCAAGAGATTAAGAACAAGAGTAAGAATAAGAAAGAGATTGAGAATATACTGGATAATAGTTCTAGAAAGACTGAAACTTATATTCCACCCAAATATTATTCTTTGTTAGAATCCATTTCTTATAAGTACAATGATAGATTTTTGTATCCTAACAATTACACTTTAACACATGCTCAGAAGATGAAGATAGGCGAGTATTTGGCTAGTGGGTATATAACTAGTGATGAAGTTATTAGCATGATTGAACGGATTCCTGAGGATGCGACTTCTCCTTTAGCGTATTTATTTAAGTCTATGGAGAATTTAAAGCAGGAACGTATGCTGGAGTGCAAAGCTATTGCCCATGAAAATGCCCGAAAGAAGTATATGATAAATGAGTAGATATAGGACTGTTCTAAAGAAATGTTATATCACTGAGGAGCAAAATGAAATAGTGAATAACTTGATTGAAATGACAAATCATCTAAGTTTTTCCTCTTATGCCAGAAAAATGTTATTTAAGAGCTCGCCTATTTATCTTCAATTTGATTTTGAATCTTATCATGACTTTATATTTCAAGTTAGAAGAATTATCAATAACTTACGTCAGTTAGAAAGAATAGCAGAACAAAGTGAAGATTTGGATAATGTAAGGATATTTCACTACTGCGTTGAGCTGATGATAGAATATGAAAAGAAGACAAGTAAACAAGTGAAAGAACTTGTAAAACGACTAAATAAGAAAACGAGGTGATAGGACCATGAGAATAAAATCTGTGTTGAAACAGGTGTTTTTGACGGAAGAAGAAAATAAAAAACTAAATGATTGTATGAGGAAGGAAAATATTCGTAATTTTTCTGAGTTTGCTAGACAAAAATTAATACGAACAGATTTGAACATCCAAAAAGTCTCTTTTGAAGGTTTAGTTCCTTTAACAGAAGAGTTGGAACAAGTCGGAAAGAATATCAATTCTATAGCCTGTCTTGCAACTGTAGTTGGGAGAATAAGCTATGAAAACAAAATGGATATGTCTATTTTGATGCAAAAAATAGTTGATGTGATGGAGGAAAAAGATGTTTATTTTCAAAAGTAATATGGATAAGGATTTTGATCAGATATGCGAATACATATTGAAATTAAAGCGAGCAGAATTATTTCTTCATGGAATTAAACAACAAGATAAAACGAAGGCTCGTTTGTATCATGCGATGCTGGAATACTATGATGCTAACCATAAAAAAGAAAGACATATGAGAATTTTAAAATAAGGAAACGCTGTTAAAAATTTTGCAGCGTTTTTTATATATCTTCTTAAAATATTTGTACACACAAATGACAGTCAAATTGATTTTTGGGATTATTTTATCGAGAAGGAAAGATTTCTCATAATATGACTTTGCGAGCTCAGAGTCTGTATACACACACTCCCAAAATCATCCCAAAATTTGTATACACAAAGTGTATGTACTTTTTGGGATGATTTGAATTTTGGGGAATCCCCAAACCCCTGATGAATTATACGAGCAAAAAAATACCCGCTATGCGGGTGTGTACTGACCCCCAAAAGTTAGACAGAAAAAATCTAACTTTTGGGGTCAGTACAAAAGCGTTTTTATTGTATAAAGAATATCAAATAGTTTGAGGGTTTTACTTGTCGCTGTATTTCTTCACTATCCTTTTTGTAATACTCCTGCTTTGTTCCTGAAATATCTACAGTGAATACGTCATCCTTGAAGGTATAATTCTCTTTTCGGTTTATGATATTAGAGCCAGTCGGTTCGATTGTTGCACTGTCTTTATCAATTGTAAAGGTGTCGGCCTCTCCTTTGTTGCTATTTCCTTTGTTACCTGAAATGGTAAAGGCAACTTCATTTCTACTCTCGTTTATTCAACGGTATTCGCCATCTAAAGAATTGCTTGATTGGTTAGAACATGCAATTAATAAAATTGTAGATAGAGACACTAAAAGTAATGTGATAAATCTTTTCATTTACATACTTTTTATTTCTATATTATATTAAAGAAACATTACATAAGTAAGAAAGTAATTTTTTAGGTTGATCTCTTTCTTTCGGGAAAATCATTATGTTTCGGAAAGTCAAGATTTTGTTATTATTTATGATATACTGGTACCGTAATTATATCCTTACAGAGGTTAAGTAAGGGTTTCAGTACACGTCAATAGATGTCAAAATATTGATTTTAAGCGATTTTTGATTTTTGGAAACTCATTATATCACACTACAAATCAATAAAAACTCTACCTTTTTTAGATAAATATATCATCTGGATATTGAAGTTTAAGCCCTGCTGTCATTTCGATGGCAGGGCTTTTTAATATTTGGTACACTAACTTCTTATCTATATTTTGGTAGATTTTAAGTTGACATCTACAAAGTTTAATGTTAGAATACATTCAAAAATATATTTGAATGAGGTATTTTATGATTCAAAATGTTGTTACTTCAATAATCCTGTATTCTGGGACAGCCGTAGACTTACTTATTATCCTAATGTTATTTTTTGCCAAAAGAAAAAGCAGAAAAGACATCATTAACATCTATTTAGGACAATTTCTAGGCTCTGTTAGTCTAATATTACTAAGTTTGCTTTTTGCATTTGTCTTAAATTATATTCCTAGTAAAGAGATTTTAGGTTTACTCGGTTTGATTCCAATTTTCCTAGGCCTCAAAGTTTTGCTTTTAGGAGATTCTGATGGAGAAGCTATTGCCAAAGAAGGTTTGCGCAAAGATAATAAAAACCTGATATTTCTAGTCGCTATGATTACTTTTGCAAGTTGTGGTGCTGACAATATTGGTGTCTTTGTCCCATATTTTACTACCTTAAATTTAGCAAATTTGATAGTAGCTTTACTTACCTTTCTAGTCATGATTTATCTCTTGGTTTTTTCTGCCCAAAAATTGGCACAAGTCTCTTCTGTTGGAGAAATTTTGGAGAAATATAGCAGATGGTTTATTGCCGTTGTTTATTTAGGATTGGGGATATATATCCTGGTTGAAAATAACAGTTTTGACATACTATGGACTATATTAGGCTAGGAGAAAATATTATGAAAAAAGATAGTATCTGCCAAGTGAATGTTATAAATCAGCAAAATATTACAACCGCAACGAACTACCTTGAAAAGGAAAAAGTCCAAAAATCACTTCGCATTTTAACAAAATTTACCGATAATAAACAGATAAATATCATCTTCTATCTTCTTGCTGTTGAAGAACTCTGTGTCTGTGATATAGCCTGTTTACTAAATCTCAGTATGGCATCTACTTCCCACCATCTTCGTAAACTAGCCAATCAAAACATCTTGGGCACTAGAAGAGAGGGGAAAATTATATATTATTTTATAAAAGATGAGGAAATCAGGGATTTTTTTAATCAACTAGGATAACAGCTATTTTTACTACTTTTCCATGATTCTAGGGAGCTACTCTATGAAATTTCGGGTCTTCGGAATATATAGTGGAATTACTTTCTTAATAGTTTAAAAACAACTGGTGTTTAAATCGGATTTTCTGGTGGGATGTTAGGATAATCAATAGTATTATATAAAAGTATCAATCACATACGAGTGATACTTTGGGAAAAAATAAAATAGTCCAATTTACTTGACCGTGTACTATGGTACATGGTTTATAATATTCAGGGGGTGAAATAAGATGATTTATCGCATTAGTGAGTTTGCAGATAAATGTGGAGTTAATAAAGAAACGATCAGATATTACGAGCGAAAAAATTTATTACAAGAACCTCACCGAACGGAAGCTGGTTATCGGATATATTCATATGATGACGTTAAGCGTGTTGGGCTTATTAAACGAATACAGGAACTTGGTTTCTCTTTAAGCGAGATTTATAAATTACTTGGTGTTGTAGATAAAGATGAAGTTCGTTGTCAAGATATGTTCGAATTTGTTTCTAAAAAACAAAAGGAAGTGCAAAAACAAATAGAGGATTTAAAACGAATTGAAACTATGTTAGACGACTTAAAACAACGATGTCCAGATGAAAAGCAATTACATTCGTGTCCAATAATAGAAACATTAACATGAGAGATTAATTAACGAAAGGAGCTTTTTTATGAATAAATTTAAGGTAAACATTTCAGGAATGACTTGTACGGGTTGTGAAAAACACGTAGAATCAGCACTTGAAAAGATAGGTGCTAAAAATATTGAGTCTAGTTATCGTCGTGGTGAAGCAGTATTTGAACTGTCCGATGATATTGAGGTTGAAAGTGCAATAAAGGCGATTGCTGACGCAAATTATCACCCGGGCGAAGCAGAAGAAATACAAGTGCAATCGGAAAAAAGGACAGATGTAAGTTTAAATGATGAAGGTAACTATGATTATGATTACATCATCATCGGTTCTGGTGGAGCTGCCTTTTCATCTGCCATTGAAGCCGTTACTTTGAACGCAAAAGTGGCTATGATTGAGCGTGGAACGGTGGGTGGAACTTGCGTTAATGTCGGATGCGTTCCTTCTAAGACCTTATTAAGAGCAGGGGAAATCAATCATCTAGCAAAAAATAATCCATTTGTGGGATTACACACTTCGGCTTCAAATGTTGATTTAGCGCCATTAGTAAAACAAAAGAATGATTTAGTAACCGAGATGCGAAATGAAAAATATGTGAATTTAATTGATGATTATGGTTTTGAATTAATAAAAGGTGAAGCAAAATTCGTAAATGAAAATACAGTTGAAGTAAATGGCAATCAAATCACAGCCAAAAGATTTTTAATAGCTACAGGTGCTTCTTCAACTGCACCTAATATTCCCGGATTAGATGAAGTAGATTATTTAACAAGCACTAGCTTATTGGAATTAAAGAAGGTTCCAAATCGTCTTACCGTAATTGGTTCAGGATATATCGGCATGGAATTAGGACAACTATTTCATAACCTCGGGTCAGAAGTCACTTTGATTCAAAGAAGCGAGCGTCTATTAAAAGAATACGATCCTGAAATTTCAGAAGCCATTACTAAGGCCTTAACAGAACAGGGAATTAATTTAGTAACAGGTGCAACCTATGAACGAGTTGAGCAAGATGGAGACATTAAAAAAGTTCATGTTGAGATAAATGGTAAAAAGCGAATTATTGAAGCAGAACAATTGCTAATTGCCACTGGAAGAAAACCAAATACAGAATCATTAAACTTACATGCAGCAGGCGTTGAAGTTGGTTCCCGTGGTGAAATTGTCATTGATGATTATCTTAAAACGACCAATTCCCGAATTTATTCAGCTGGAGATGTCACTCTCGGTCCCCAATTTGTTTATGTAGCTGCTTATGAAGGTGGACTTGCTGCTCGTAATGCAATCGGAGGACTAAATCAAAAGGTCAATTTAGAAGTGGTTCCAGGCGTTACGTTTACTTCTCCATCGATTGCAACGGTTGGTTTAACGGAGCAACAGGCAAAAGAAAAAGGATATGAAGTGAAAACATCGGTATTGCCGTTGGATGCTGTTCCAAGAGCGCTCGTTAATCGGGAAACAACAGGTGTTTTCAAATTAGTGGCAGACGCGAAAACATTGAAAGTGTTAGGGGCGCATGTAGTGGCAGAAAACGCAGGAGACGTAATTTATGCAGCAACATTAGCTGTGAAATTCGGTTTAACTGTTGGAGATCTGAGAGAAACGATGGCTCCATATCTAACAATGGCAGAAGGATTGAAGCTGGCTGTCCTAACTTTTGATAAAGATGTTTCGAAATTATCTTGCTGTGCAGGCTAAGGGAACTTTTTTACAACTCCCTATTCAAGTGAACCAGCTAATGCTTTAAGGGATTTTCTAAGTGCATTTGTGGTCACAAAAATAATTTAACACTGATGATTTCGACATCAAATCTATAATTGATACCTTAACACTGCAGAGTAATAAAGGATGAATAATATGTCAGACTTATTATCCCTACCAGACATTAAAACAATAGAACCGCCACAAGAAAATGAAACCGATATGATGTTTAAAGTTGAAGCAGTCGGACCACCTGAACGTTGTCCTGAATGTGGTTTTGACAAGTTGTACAAACACAGTTCAAGAAATCAACTAATTATGGATTTGCCCATTCGTTTAAAGCGAGTGGGCTTACAATTGAACCGTAGACGATACAAGTGTCGTGAATGCGGATCTACCTTCTGGGAACGCCTAATATCTGTAGATGAAAAGCGTAGTATGACCAAAAGGCTTTTAAAGTCCATTCAAGAGCAATCCATGTCTAAGACCTTTGTAGAAGTCGCAGAAAGCGTTGGTGTTGACGAGAAAACCATTAGGAACGTTTTTAAGGACTATGTGGCACTCAAAGAACGTGAATACCAGTTTGAAACTCCTAAGTGGCTTGGGATAGACGAGATACATATTATCCGTAGACCTCGGCTTGTATTGACTAATATTGAACGCAGGACTATTTATGACATCAAGCCTAACCGTAACAAGGAAACAGTCATCCAACGTCTTTCAGAAATCAGTGACAGGACTTACATTGAGTACGTCACAATGGATATGTGGAAGCCCTACAAAGACGCAGTGAACACTATCCTTCCACAAGCTAAAGTTGTCGTAGATAAGTTTCATGTAGTTAGAATGGCTAATCAAGCCTTAGATAACGTCAGAAAGTCTTTGAAAGCCCATATGAGCCAAAAAGAAAGACGTACCCTTATGCGTTAAAGGTTTATCCTTCTAAAGCGTAAACACGATCTAAATGAACGTGAATCATTCCTCTTAGATACTTGGTTAGGTAATCTTCCTGCTTTAAAAGAAGCCTATGAACTCAAAGAAGAGTTTTACTGGATATGGGATACTCCTGATCCAGATGAAGGTCATCTTCGTTATAGTCAATGGAGACACCGTTGTATGTCCAGCAACTCTAAAGACGCATATAAAGACCTCGTGAGAGCCGTAGACAACTGGCATGTTGAAATATTCAACTACTTTGATAAAAGGCTCACTAATGCTTATACGGAGTCAATTAACAGCATTATTAGGCAGGTAGAGCGAATGGGTAGAGGTTACTCGTTTGATGCCTTACGAGCCAAAATCCTTTTCAATGAGAAGCTCCATAAAAAGCGTAAGCCACGATTTAATTCAAGTGCTTTCAATAAAGCTATGTTATACGATACTTTCAATTGGTATGAAGTGAATGATCACGACATTACAGACAACTTAGGTGTCGATTTTTCCACACTTATTAAGAATTTGGAGAAGGGTGATTTATAAGCCCTTTTCCACCATAAAATCCGAATACCCGAAATTTTTTGATGAAAATTACTCACAAGAAATAATATATAGAACTGTTTAAATATCTTCAGGATAGAAAAAGAAATTGTCCAGGCACGAAGAAACTGTATATTTGTTGCTAAACTGTACATCATCTTTATGATACGGTATTTCGTATTTCTCAACTACATAAGCTCCGAAAACTAAAATGTGATAACCCTTTGATAACCTCTCGATTTTCAAAAGGATTATATATGTAAATATTGAGGATTTATCTCTTAAAATTACTTGATTTTAGTGATAATTTACCATAAATATCATAATGTAGAAAAAACCAGGTCTTAAGAAAGCTCGTAAAGCTTCACAATTCTCAAAACGTTAATCAATACGATTATATCAACGTTTCAAAGCACTCAAAAGTTTACCTTATGGGTGCTTTTTTCGTGTTTTTTTGAAAAGTTCACCTCAAAGTTTACCTTATTTTCACCTTATTGTTTTAGAGACTTTAAAGCAAATTCACCTACTGTCATAGGAACTACATTAGAAGTATTTACATAAATCTGTGTTGTTCCTGTGTCACTGTGTGTTAGAGCCTCAGAAATAGCTTCTAAGCTCATTCCTGCTTGTTTAGCAAGCGTTGCTCCTGTATGTCGCAGTTTATGAGGTGTAGCATGTGCCAGCTCTTTATGTCGCTTTCTAATGCTTTTCATTTTATTGTTTAGATAGTCAGCATGTAAAGGCTTGTTGATGTTTCCTCTTGTGTCGATATATGTAAAAACAAATTGTTCTGGATTACTGATGATGCCAAACTTTGCTAGTTCATATTTTTGTTGCTCTTTCCAAGAGGTAAGAAGTTGAAGTAAATCATTAGAAATAGAGAAAATAGTTTTCTTATTTCCCTTTGTTGATTTTACTTCTCCATATCTATCTAAAGCTTGAATTAGCTGAATCTGTGATTTTGAAAAATCGATATGTTTCCATTGAAGAGCATAGGTTTCAGATTTTCTATCGCCTAAGAAAAAAGTAAGATAAAATAGGACATAATCTTTAAGGGTTATTTTATCATTCTCTAAATCTTCTTGAAATGCTGAGAACCATTCTTGGAGTTGTTCATGAGTTAGATATAAATCTTCCTCTCTCTTTGACTCTGCAAGTTGAATCTTTTTAGTAGCTTTTATTCGTCTTAATATTTTTGCGATTTTATTCGCTTCAATATATTCCAGTTCTTCTGCCCAGTCAAAAATAGAAATCACATAGCTACGTAAAGATTTAAAGTTCGCATATTCGTTAGCTTTTGATGTCATAAGGTTTAAAATAACCTGCTTGTTTTGATTTAGAAACTGTATTGTATAATTTCCAAGAAGTGGTAGTATATGTTTTTCAAAACTACGGACTATCTATTAGATGGAAAAAATGACGACATTGATTTATCAAATATCGAAGTATTGTTCCGTATGACTTCTGATGGATTGACAGAGGAAGAAAAGGTAATCTTTCGCGATGAGTTGATTGAATTCATGAAAGAGCATAAAAAACTTTTTGATGAGGACAAAAAATGAGACTTAAAGAACATAGACAACAGCGTAGAATGGTTCGTGCGGAACTGGCAAAAGAAATCTAAACGATTGTACGTAGTATCAGCCGTTGGGGAAATTGTGAGACTGATATGCTTTTGTGAACAGCTATTCAGTTGGCTAAGTTTTTTGAAGTAAGTTTGGATGAGTTTGTAGGATAAAATGTTCTTGACAGAATTCTCGAATTATTTTATACTTTAAATGCGTATGAACAGATTCTATGGCTTAGCGTTTCGTAAGTCGTTCTCCCTCTAGCAGGGGGATATAGCAAGTTACTTTAGCTTCCTAGAGGTCTAGTTGACTTGTCTGTTGCATTTTGCGTAATGAGTTTTCATACGCTTTTTTATTATTCTTAGGAGAAAACAATGAATTATGAGGATATACGCTCCAGGGACATGTTAGCTTTTGCCCTTGGGATTCCAATAAAACAATTGACAGGGTTGCTATATGGAGTGAAAATTGAAAATTGTTACACTACATTTACAATTAGTAAGAAAAATGGAAGTGAACGTACCATCAGTGCTCCAAATAAGAGCTTGAAATATGTGCAACGTAAGCTAGCTCGATTGCTTTTAAAACGGTACGAAGAATTTTTAACAGAAAAAAATACTAAAAATAGGATATCACATGCATTTTTTAAAGGAAAAAGTATAAAAACTAATGCATTACCTCATAGAAACAAAAGGTACGTACTTAATGTAGATTTGCAAGATTTTTTTGATTCGATTCACTTCGGTAGGGTACATGGTTTTTTTAAGAATAATGATTTTTTTAAATTACCTGATGTAGCGACAGTCATTGCTCAATTAACTTGTTACGAGGGAGTACTACCACAAGGAGCTCCAACGTCCCCAATAATTTCAAATTTAATATGTCAAATCCTTGACTATAAAATAATTGAACTGTGTCAAGAATATCACTTAACATATACAAGATACGCTGATGATTTAACTTTTTCGACAAACGAAAAAAATTTTGACAATAATTATCAAGATTTTCTAGACAAACTAGATAAATTAGTTACTCGTTCTGGCTTTAAAATTAATGCGGAAAAAACTCACTTTCAAGAATATAATAGAAGGCAAACAGTAACAGGTCTCTCGGTAAATAAGAAACTAAATGTGAAAAAAGATTTTTATAAACATACTAGAAGTATGGCACATAGTTTATATAAAACTGGAAAATTTATGATAAACGGTAAAGAAGGCACTCTGAATCAATTAGAAGGGCGGTTTTCTTTTATTAATGACTTGGTGAAGTACAACAACAGATTAGAAGAATTACCATCTCTAAAATTAAATTCAATAGAATACAAAAAGAATTTACAATTTACCGATGGAAAGGAATTCGAAGTCAAGAAAAATGAGCAGAAACAGATACTCGATTGGAAAAAGAATTTAAGTACTTTATCAATTAGAGAAAAAGACTATCAAAAATTTATTTTTTATAAATATTTTATAGCTAATACAAATATTACTGTAGTAACTGAGGGCAAGACTGACAGTAGATATATTAAAGCAGCTCTTCGAAAATACTATGCAGAATACCCAGAGTTAGTTACTAAGGAAAAAGATGGGTTCAAGTATAAAATAAATTTTTTACCTCGAACAAAGAGGATGAGATATTTCTTCGGTTTTTTGTCAGGTGGTGGATCTGACCAAATCCAACTTTTTAATTACTTTATTAATCGGGATAACCATATAAGTCGTAATTACATCAAATACTTTAAAGAAATCTCTGAGGATGTACCTTTGCCTCAAAAACCTACGGTATTTTTATTAGATAATGAGTGGGAAATCAAAAAGCCTCTACATAATATAATCAAAGTATTGTGCAATGCTCAAAATTTAAATGATAAAGATATCATTCAAAAAATACATACCGATTACTTGTATCACGTAGATTTAAATGCCTTTTTAATGACATTACCAGTAGATAATTTAAGTACTAAATGTGAAGTAGAAATTGAAAATTTATTTGATTTGGAAAAAATAAATACTGAGCTAATTGAACCTCTTCACGATGGGAAGAAATTTGATATCAAAAAGGAGCACGGCAATGATAAATCCATAGGGAAAGAAATTTTTGCAAACACAATATTAACTAACTACGACTCTGAAATTATTGATTTTTCAAATTTTAAGCCATTATTAGATAAACTTAGCGACATATCAAAGGATTTTACAAAATATACTTAATAACGAGCTAATAGGCAGATATAAAGTTTAAAGGACAAGCATTATTGATTTTACTCTAAAAAATCTATAATGTTTGCCCTTTAGTATTATATCTAACTCTATTACTATTTTGTCATATTAAACTTCTTAAACTCATCCTTATATGCTTTACTATCTTTTTTGAAATATTGACGTTCTGAGCCTGTAATACTAGCAGTGATAACATCATTCTTGTATTCATATTTTACCGTTGGATTGACGAATCCTGAAATCTCAAAGGTTTGTGTATCAGTATCAATCGTCATGTTACTAGTTGAAACTTCGACATCGACAGTTCCCTTGTCACCCTTAATGGTGATGACCAGGTTGGTTCCGTAGTCCCCGGTTTCATAGTATTCCCCGTCCATGATAGGTTTACTTGAACAAGCGACGAGAAAGAGAGTGGTAAGAGAAAGAGCAATAAGGCTAAGTAATTTTTTCATAAATATTTCCTCCTAGTTGGAATTTATTTTACAGGAATCGTGTTACAAACGTGTTAATGATAGGGTTTCAATTTAATTGCGAGACAGATGCATTAGTTGTTAAACTAATTTTCAGTGGACATTCATCCATTTTTTTTTATATAATTTTAGTCAACCAAATAGTTGACTTATAAATTTGTGAGGAGGCGTACTATGAAAGACGTTTATACAAGAGTAACCCAAATTGCAAGAGAACAACTATACCAATTCATGAAGGATAATCAGGTTTCACCCTTAAATTATCACTTTCATTACTATTTTGATGACTGTATCCAAAAGTTTGCCATTAAGGTAATGGAGCATCACTTTACCAATCGGAAGATTGAGGGATTGACGATGATAGATGAGGACGGTATTTTAATTTCCTATGAAAGTCAGAATTCGCAAGTTAAACAGTACTTCACTAAGTGTCATGAACTAGGTCACTATATCTTGGGACATTCAGGGAAGCAGTTTACTCAATTAAATGGAAAAAAAGATACGATTGACGAGAGTGAAGCCAATCTTTTCTCTGCTTATATTCTCATGCCTGATATTGTCTTACTATCAAAAATTTATTATCGCTTGGATAGTTTCAAGCAAGTAATGACAGAGCTATCCGTATCAGCGGATGCCTTGGAATTTCGATTACAAGATTTATTCCGCTATCGTTTGAAACGAAACAATCAAGAGATTAACTCAACTATTTATCAATATCAATCAGGTCAAAGCAAGTTTGTCCTCAGTATTTTTGAGAAAGTCCATACTGAGATTGAAGACGAGTACCGAGTGGTGAAAGAAGATGTTTTTGCTAAAGTTCTGAATCGCCTGAGAGAGTGTCATTTTGTGGCAAGTACAGAGTTTCCTGAGTTGCTAGAAAATAGCTTTCGCAAGGAACTAGAACAAGAAGATGATATTGGTACTTGGTTAGAATATGACTTTGGACAGTCAGTGGGTTACGCCTGGCGTACAGATAAGTTGACCACAAAGCAAGCAAAATCACGAGTCAAAACAATACTCCTATTAGAAAAGAGGTAGTTATGTATCAACCTGATAAATTAAAACAAAAACGAGAAGAGCTAGGCTTAGAGCAACAAGAATTGGCTGAGCTTATCGGAGTTTCAAAGCAGGCTTACTTCAAGTGGGAAAAAGGCTTGTCAAAACCAACTAAAGTCAATATTGCTAAGTTGGAAAAAGTCTTAAAGATTCCAGAAGGCTATTTGAGTGAAGATGAAATCTCATCTCTCTATAAGCAACTGACAGAGCCAAATCAGGAGAAAGCTATTACCTACGTTCGTGACCTGTTATCGTCACAGAAGATTGTTAGCATTTCTGAGAAACGTTCAGAGTATCATGTTTACGAGAAACTTTCTGCTGGTATTGGTGCCTCTGTTTATGGTGACCTGGACTATGACGTGGTTTACTACAATGAAGAATTACCGCATGATTTTGCTTCTTGGGTTGATAGAAATTCAATGGAACCGACCTACCAGAATGGAGAAGTAGCTCTTATCATAGAGACTGGTTTCGATTATGACGGTGCTGTTTATGCTGTCGTCTGGGATTCACAGACCTACATCAAGAAAGTCTATCGTGAGGAAGAAGGACTCCGCTTAGTGTCAATCGATAAGGGTTATCCTGATAAGTTTGCGCCATTCGATGAGAACCCGCGAGTCGTAGGAAAGATCGTCGGTCACTTCATGCCATTGGAGGACTAGCTATGGGGTATTTTGACTATTCATGAGAACCAAAAAGCGACATAGCTTTTGTGGATATGAAATCCTTCTATGCTAGTGTTGAGTGTGTGGAACGTGGACTACATCCGTTGAAAACCTCTCTTTGTGTCATGAGTAGAGCGGTGAATGCTAACGGCTTGATATTAGCTTCCTCGCCGATGTTTAAGAAAGTGTTTGGTAAAAATAACGTTAGCCATTCCTATGACCTGCCTTTTGATATTAAGACCAAGAAATTCAACTATTATGTAGCATGCAGACAAGGCCTGCCTATAACCTTTGATTATGTCCGATTTATCGAAGAGTGGGCTAGGATTACTCATATCGTTCCCCCCCTCGCATGGACTTGTATATTGAGAAAAACATGGAAATCCAGTACATTTTCCAAAACTATGCCAGCCCAGATGACATTCTCCCTTATTCTATTGATGAGAGATTTATTGACAGTATTTACATTTTTGATTCTTAATTAGACTGTAATACTTAAGTAGGAGAATTATTTATAAAGATTTTTAAAGAATAGACAAGATAATGTGGTAACTTCTAAAACTAACTTCCAGTTTCCCACAACCTAGCCTTTAGTATGAGAAAAACGCGTGAAATCAGTAGAAATTCTTCTTAGACTAACGTCCACTGGTTTTCTTTTTTTGATATATAAAGGTTCAAAAGAGAAAAGACTAAGAAAAAAGTGCACGACAAATAGCCCTAAAACAGAGTCGTCTTAGAGTAACTTCCAGTTGCTAGCGTTTAGTGTGAGACTTTTCGATGGTGATAAGATGTGTAGTTAGAGAGGAAAATTCCCTTTATTTCAATAAATCAGGTGATAAGTGTGTGTCTTCTGGTTTGACAAATTGGCACCCCAGAAGAGCAGCGATGTCCTCGCCAAAGTTGAAGGTGAAGACGTTGTAAGCAGATTTTCCTTGAAACTCTTCTCGTTTCAAGGAATTGACATGGGAAATGACTAGATTGACGTCTTTCTGAGTCAGCTGGTCAAAGGAAGTGCCCTTGGGCAGAATGGCTCGCAAAACCGTATGGTTCTTCTCAATCCGCCCCTTCTGGTCAGGACGGCTAGGGTCGCAGAAGTAGAGGTGAGACTTACCATCAATGTCTCGCTCAAGCTCCTCCACATAGGAGAACTCAGATCCGTTGTCCGTTAGAATGACAGGGAACAGCTGATGGAACGCATACCCTCCGTCCATGACTCTTTCTTTCAAAGCTGCGAATTTAGTGGCGACCTCCAGAGCAGTCTTGTTGTCCAAAAGCAAGGCGAAGAGGAAATTGCAGAAGGAAACGTTGAAGGTGAGCAGTAGCTTTCCACCAGGTCTGCCGATGACCGTATCCATTTCCAACCATTTGAAGAAATCATCTATTTCTCGTAACTCTTGGAAATCTTGGTAGGTTCGCCCAATTTTCAGCTCTTTGGGAATAGCTACTTTTCTGGATTTTCTGCGTGCCTTGAACTTGACCATCCGAGGGAAATCAATGGGCTTGGTTGTTAGATAGCCCAGCTTGGCATGTCGATACACCGTAGCTTTCGACACAGGTAGGTTATGTGTCTGAATGATATGGTAGATGCTTTGTTTCTTCTGGATGCCTAGGGATAAGATCTTGTCCATCTGATAAAAACTTTTCTTGTTTAGGGGAATGCCCTCTCTGGACTCCCTCAACATAGTCTTGTACTGTTCCTGGGCCTTTTTCGCGTAGTAAAGATAGCGGTTAAAGCCACAATCCGTTCTCTTTTTTGGACAGTTGTTACAGACATAAGGAGCTTTTTTGAGAAGTGGGCAATCCGTGCAATCAGATTTGACGGATGTTGGATGCATGATGCGATTGCGCTTGATTTCCTTTGAAATCGTTGACGGGTCTTTTCTAATTTTCTCAGCGATGGAACGGAAAGTCTCCTGTTGGCTGATTCCAGTTTGGATGTCAATACGTTCTTCTAGAGTGAGATGTTTTTGTTTTTTCGTCATGAGGTTCCTCCTCACGAAAAGTCTCAGACTTAATTCTAGCATCATTCGTCGTCTGAGACTAACTTCCAGTTTTGGGAGAGAGATGGAAGTTACTTTTAGAAGTTACGGACAAGATAATGTATCTATAACGTATTAGAAAGTTATTGACTAATAGTCAGTGATTGGTTATAATAAAATTGTATACTTTATTACACGGAGATGGTGTAAAGTGGTAAATAACACATCCAAATTTGGAAGTCGGTCACTTAGGAACTAAGTTTAATGACCAAAGGTGGGTTCGAACCCTACCCTCCGAAAGAGTTTTGATTTATGAAAACTTTTTCGAAGAGTAGGGTTTTTGTTTTTGGAGGGGAAATGGCACAACAGCTTACAAAGGAAAATTTATATCAATTCTATACTGAAAATATTCGATATGCAGATTTTCAGTTAGATGTTCTTAGACGTCAAATAAGACCATTAGCAGGTGAATATTATTGGTATATTTCAAATAATAAAGAAAGTCAAATTAGAAAAAAGCTTATATATGAATTGAAAGCATTGACTAATCTATACGCTTATATTTTAGGTAGCAGATTTGAATTACAATTGATGAAAATATTACATGAAAATTCTTCGGTAGCCTTTAGTGAGGCTGAATTACAAACTATTATTAAGAGAAAAGGTACAACATATGATAAATGGCATAAGTGCCTAGAAATCAGTTTTCAAAAATCAACAGATATTGATTGGACTGATGTGAATGGACAAAATCTATTAGAGCTCTTTCGAGATAAGAGTAATTATTTAAAAGAGTTTCAGGAATTTATAACGATGAGAAATAGATTGGCTCATGGTCAGTGGAGTACACAATTAAATTCTGATGGAACAAAAGAAAGTACTCCAGATGCTTTGAATAAATACGATGATATATCAAAATTAGTTTTGTTATCAAAAAAACTAGATACAATGGTTAAGATAGTTGAAACAATAGTAGTATACAGAGAAAAAAATAATGAAAAGTTCAAAAATAAGATATCTAATTTAATTAAAGAAAACAAAATTATCGACTGTAGAATCAAAAATAGTAGCCTTAAAAAATATGTCCAACTAGAAATTAATAAGTTTGATAAGAAGAAAAGTCGAAATAGATAATAATTTGAAATTATTAAAAAAATCTGGCATTAATACGGTTCGCATATATTCTATTTAAGATCAATACTTCCAATATATCGTATTAGTTTTCGGGAAGTCAAAATTTTGTTGTTATTTATGATATACTAATGCTACAATTATATCCTTTGATGAGGTAAAATTTATGGATAATGTAGTGAGATTACACTTGAAGACTGGGACTGATTCTAGACAGGAATTGGTGGATTTCTGTTTAAATAGTAAAAAACAGTATGTTGCTATTGGGTGGAGTAGTCAGAGTGAAGATCTCTATCGTGAGAGTTTTCAAGAGTATTATCAAAGGGTTAAAGAATTATCTGGAAGAGCTAACCCAGCAATTAACGTTTTTAGGGATGCAAAAGTAGACGACTTATTCTGGACAAGAGATCTAGATGGTAGATACTGGATTTGTAGAGTTAAGTCGCCTGTTGAAGTAGTATGTGATAAACGATTGGATATTGGAGCAGTCTTACCAGTTGAAGCTTATAATTTTTGAATGCAAGTTCCTGGTCAAATTAAATCGTCCTTCAATAGGCCACGAGGTGGTACTGTTGAAAGAATTCGTGATAGAATAATAATTGAGTATTCGAAAACAATTTTTAATCAATTATCAAACAGTAAATATTATAAGGTTATTCCATATGAGGATAATCTTTTGGATAATCTACCAGATTTTGACTTAGAGGAACTTGTGATATCTTATTTGCAAATAGAAGAGAACTACTATGTTCTATCTAATTCAATAGCAAATAAATCTACTACAATTAAGATCGAGTGTGAAATGATTTCTAGGGAGGTTGGCAACTTTAGGAAAGCTGTGGTTCAGGTGAAAGGTAAGAAAGCGAAAGTACTTGATGCTTTAGATTTTAAACAATATGTTGAAGAGGGATATATAGTTTACCTATATGCACCGCAAGTAATTAATATAGATCAGATTGACAATGTGATTCGAATAGATAATGATGACCTATTAGATTTTTACAAGAAAAACAAACCCATACTCCCATTATCAATAACTCAGTGGGAAACTCTATTCGGGAGTAATAACAGCTAAGTTGTTTACTTGAAATTTCCCTCATTCAATAAAACTTATACAAATTTTTTGAAATAAAAAGGCAGTTGAAAACTATAGAATATTGATTTTACACTATTTTTAGTCCAACTGAAACTCATACTTTCCAAACCAGGTCTTAAGAAAGCTCGTAAAGCTTCACAATTCTCAAAACGTTAATCAATACGATTATATCAACGTTTCAAAGCACTTTGCAAAGATTTTGCAAAGTGCTTTTTTGTCGATTTTTTAGCTCGATTAGCTTTGTGATAACCTTTTCTAAATTTTGATTGCAAGGCTAGGCGTGATTACCTTATTTAATTTCTATCATTTTTTATTTTGATGAAGGGTAACTTAGTTTCTACGGAATAACCTTTTTCGGTCATAATAAAACACTCCTGTTCATAGTTTCACTAGATCTAAACAGGAGTGTTATTTTTGCGTCTCAATTTATGTGTTCAGTGCCTATCTACTTTTCTAGTAACCAATCTATAATGTTTTTCTTCTCAATACCATTGTAATTGGCTGTTGGCTGAATCGTATCCATTGTTAATAGATATTTTGGGAATTGATCTTTAATGGCTTCTAGTGGTCTAAGTTCTCTTTCTAGTGTTTCTGGAGCAAGTGTTGTTTCACTGACTTGATAATAAGTGTAGTGACCAAGATCAGTTACAACAACAAAATCAACCTCATATTTATCTAAATTACCAACATATACTTGTGAATATCTACGTCTCAATTCTAAATATACCATATTTTCCAAGATATGCCCAATGTCTTCTTTGTGGTCTGGTAATAAGAGATGTCGTAAACCTAAATCAACGGGATAATATTTTTCTAAGCGTTGCAATAATGCTCTACCTTTTACATCAAAACGTGGAACGGAATAAAAAAGCAAACTATCTGTCAAAGTCGTCAAATAATTTTCCAAAGTATTATGGGAGATTGAAACGTTTTGGCTGACCAGGGTATTGCGAATCTTATTTGTTGATATTAAGCTACCTGTACTACTGAGAAGGGTTCGGACAATGCGTTCAATAATAGTAGGATTTGGATTTCCTAATCTAGTTACAATATCATTTAACAGTATTGAGTTATATATTCCTCTTAGATAATCAATTTTTTCAGCGTAAGATGATGTTTGCAATAAGTAAGGGAAAGCACTAAAGAGATAATTGTTAAAAATTTCTGTTGTATTCAGATTTTCTGTGAGAGATTGACCTGATAGATATTCTTCAAATGACAAAGGAAGAACCTCTATCTCAACATACCGACCAGTCAAGTTTGTTGCTAATTGGCTGCTCATAAAGTAGGCGTTTGATCCAGTCAAATAGAGGTCAACATTTGGTAGGATGAATAGACTATCTGCTACCAGTTCAAATTTCTCAACATGTTGAATTTCATCTAAAAAGATATAGTATGTTTTCTCGCTAACTAATTGATCTTTTATATAAGCGTATAATGTTTGAAAATGTCGGAGGTCATAGTAACTCAGATCCTCAAAATTGATGGATATGATTTGATCCTCGTCTACCCCAGTTGCTAGTAACTCCTCTTTATAGAGTTGAAAGAGAACAGATTTACCAGCTCGTCTAACTCCACTCACAACTTTGATGATTTGTCGGTCACGATGTCTTCTTAAAAAATCTAAATAATGTGGTCTTTTAATATAGTTCATAATAGATACCTCAAAGATAGTATAATACAAATAGACATTATTTTCAAATATTTAGAAATAAATTGGAATTTATTTTATTATTTCTAAACATTTAAAAATAATCTTTTTCTATAATCAAAAAATAGTCCATTTTGGTATGGCATGATAGTAAATCTTGTGAGGTTTTGTAGCAAGTATTCAAATAAAAAGCGCATACTATCAGGAATAAAAAACTTGATAGTATACGTTTTATCCTAGAAATATTTGCTGGCTGTTTTTCTCAAACTGACTTTTTAAGAAGTTACCTTATCAGCAATTTCAAATAAGTTTATGGAGCTATCTTTGGAAAAACTGTAGAATTTCAAAAATTACTACAGACCTTGAATTTTACTTATCATTTCAATGATTTAGATTGCTTACATTTTGTTTTGATAAGTTTTACGGTAATCTCCAGGAGAAAGTCCAGTCCTTTGTTTAAAAATTTTAGTAAAGTAAGAATAATTATCATACCCTACTTGACAAGATACTTGTGATATCGAGATATTTGTTTGAGATAGGAGAGATTTAGCAGCATTAATGCGCTTATCCGTTATATATTTAACAAGAGTTTCTCCAGTTTCTTTTTTAAAAATTCTAGCTAAATGATCTGCACTGAGATAAACAACATCTGCTAAGATAGAACGATTTATATCTTCATAGTAGTGATGATCTATGTATTCGACGATGCGTTGAATACTATTTTTTTGGTTTTCAATGTTTGTTGCAAATTTCTTAGCATGTGACCAGTAATAATCAAAGTAATCCTGAAAAGATTCAATTGAATGAAAGCGTCGTTGGAATAAGAAATCATGAGTGCTGTTTTGGAATAATTTATGTGCCGAGATTCCATTTTGATCTAGATATATTCCTATTTGTTGAGTCCAATCTAGTAAAATTTGTTGTAGTGTGAAAGTAGGTATTTGAGAATTATAAGCAAGTGAATTAATTTTTTCTCTTAATTCGTATTCACTTAAGGTATCTAAAAAAGTAATTGAAAGAGTTTCTGTTTTAAAAGAAGTTGGGAAACTATGTGGAACACATGTAATAGTATTCCAATAAGAAACATATTGTTCATTATAAGTGTAGAGTTCTTTGGTATGAAATAAAATATCGGATATTTTATGGCAACTCTTATATATAATGTTTGAGTATTTACTAAAGTTATTAGAAATTTGAGAATGAATCTCATATGCTAATTTGTCACTACGTTTTGATGAGTCTACTCTAAAAAGACAAACATATTGATCAACCTGGCTTTCCATCTTAAACAAACTTATCAGTTTATAAGAAGGTTGTGAAATTCTTTGAAGTTCTCTTTTTAGTTGAGAAGTCCATGATGGAGTTTCTACAGAATAATCTTCTTCATTAAGATTAATGGTTAAAACTGCGAGGAAAAAATACTGGTGTTGTTTAAGAATAAAATCTTGTTTGCTCGCTATGTTTTCTAGTTCATCAATGCGAGAAATTTGAGGTTTTCTAAGGTAATCATACCAGAAATTATCTTCTATTTGTAAAAGTGAATCATTTTTTCCATTTAAGTTATGATTCTCAATTTTACTAATGGCTTTTTGAATAATAAATTCTAATTTTTCAAAGTTAATGGGTTTTAGATAGTATTCAAAGCTTTGCAATTCAATTGCTTTTTGAGCATAGTTGAAGTCGGCGTAATTAGTTAAAAAAATTGTTTTTATATCATATTTTTCATTTCTAATCCAAGATAAGAGTTCGAGGCCGCTGCCTTGAGGCATTTCTATATCGCTTATCATGAGATCAATAGGATGCTCTCTAATAATATTTTGAGCTTGAGTGAGGCTATAGGCAACATAAACAATGTCAATGTGTAGTTTAGCCCAATTTATTTTCTCTCGTAAAGCTTCAATGATAAAACGATCGTCATCAACTAATAAGATGTTCATTATAACCTCCGTCTATAATCTTGTATGGAATGAGTAAAAGAATTTTAGCTCCACCTTCTTCATTATTTTCAAATGCAATACTATAGTCATTAGGATAGAGAAGATTTAAACGTTCGATGGTGTTTGTTATCCCGATATGATGTCCATCTTCTGTTATTAGAGACTGTTTCTGATTTAGTTTTGATAAAATTTCTTCAGAGAAACCTGGACCATTATCTTCGATACAAATCTGAATATAATCTGAGTCCTCAGTTTTTACTTTTTTTATTGATAGTAAAATTGTAAATAAATCTTGAAATGAAAAACCGTGTTTGATTGTGTTTTCAATAAATGTTTGTAAAAGTAATGATGGAACAAGAGTATTTTGTAAATCAGAATTGTAGTCTAGTGAAAAGTAGATACTATTTCCATATCGAATCCGTTGTATTTCTAAATAATCTTTAATATGCTGAACTTCATCTTTAAGTTCTGAAAAATCTTGATTAGCCATAAATAAATGACGGAGATAATTTGAAGTTAGGATAGTTAATTCTTCAATTTCCTTGTAGTTTTTTGTTTGAAGCATACTATGAATCATTGATAACATATTTAAGTAGAAATGCGGACGAATTTGATTTTTAAGATAATTAAGTTCTATCTTCTTAAGTTCTAGTTGTGAATGGTATTCCCGTATTTTTAATTCTTGCATGTCAAATATTACTTTATTAAGTTTATCATTTGCCTTATCAATTTCTAGTATACCTTCAGATATAAAAAATTCAGAAGGGGGGATGGAGTCCCCAAATTGAGAGAGCCGTTCAGTAAGTCTTGTTATAGGTTTAATCATCCACTGACGAATATACAGGATAATGATGATTGATAAAATGGTGATAATGATAGGAACAGCTGATAAAAATACTTCTAAGAGTGTGATATTTCTAAAGACTTCGGCATAATCGACTAAAACATAAATATCGAAAGGTAAATGTGTTTTTTCATTTTGTGCATGAATTAGGTAATTAGAGGACGGTATATTGTTAGGCTCTTTTAGGGAAAGTTTACCATTATTTCCAATATTGAGTTTTTTGAGAGGTTTTAGGATATCTTCTGAAGATATGACGGCATAAATGATTTTTCCTTCGTAATGAACAGATTTAACTAAGTATTCACTGTTTTTAGTAGTTACATTTTTCCATTTACGGTCACTTATATCACTACGCAATGATTTTAGATTTGATTTTAACAGTAAATAATCTTCATATGGAATATAAAGATTGGAGACATTTATAAAATAATCAGTACTATCGGTTTCTAATAAGAATGTCATATGAGTTTCATTTTGATATTCAAACTCTGCAAAGCTAGTTTGAACTTTTTTGAGATCTTCTTGATAGTCAAGAAACGTTTGTACATGATTTAATTTCTCTAAAGATTCATTATGCGTTATTGTTGAGTACATAAAGCGTTCTACAGAATGCAATTTCTCATTAACAGAGTCAGCATAAATTTCAATTGAACTACGTAGGTGTACTATATTTTGGTTTTTAATAAAATTTCTGGTTATGTCACTCATAGCAATATTGATTAAAATATTTATCAATAGTAGTACAAGTAGGAGTTTAAAGAAAAAATGAATAGAATGTTTTTTTGATAAGTCGTGATTTAATTTCATATACTAGTCTCCTATTAAAATTATAGCACTTTGAAAATATGATATCATGTAACAAAACAGATATGTTTTATTAAGATGTCGGAAAAGTAATAGTTCTTAAAATTAAAAAACTGAAAAATTGATAAACCTAGTCCAAAAAGTTATATTAAGGGAATTCTTTATGGTGTAAAATAATCGTAGAAAATCAGATGGGAGGAAAAACATGAAAGTAGCATCTCAACTTCATAAAATAAAATTAAAGCATAGTATTCCGTTATATATATTACTTTTTCCTTCAATATTGCTATTAATTTTATTTTCCTATATTCCCATGTTGGGACTAATTATTGCATTTAAAGACTATTCACCAGCCAATGGTATCTTTGCTAGTCAGTGGGTAGGATTTAAGTACTTTACTCAATTTTTCTCATCATTCCAATTCGGGACAACTATGTTCAATACATTAAAAATTTCACTTTATAGTATTGTAGTAGGATTCCCCTTACCTATTATACTAGCTATAATCAGTAATCAGTTAAGAGTTGGGAAATTTAGAAAAATATTTCAAGTGACAACTTACTTACCCCATTTTATCTCTACAATGGTTATGTGTGGGATGATTATCTTATTTTTATCTCCTACTAGTGGTTTGTTAGCGAATGTATTTAAGTCTGTTGGAATTACTATTCCAGATCTTTTATCAAAACCTAGTCATTTTGCAGGTGTTTATGTTTGGAGCGATGTATGGCAACATATTGGTTGGGATAGTATTATTTATCTAGCAGCGCTTTCTGCAATTGATCCTACATATTATGAGGCTGCAACTATGGATGGTGCCTCTAGGTTACAAAAAATTCGGCATATAGAATTACCATTGCTTTTGCCGACTGCTATGATTCTATTAATATTAAGAGCAGGTAGTTTATTAAGTGTAGGTTTTGAGAAAGTGTTACTACTACAGAATCCTCTTAATTTAGCAGGAAGTGAGATAATTTCGACCTATGTTTATAAAGTTGGTATGGTGAACTTTCAGTATAGTTATTCGACAGCTATAGGGTTATTTAACACGGTAGTTAATCTAATAATTTTGTTATCTGTTAACTGGTTCTCAAAAAGATATACCAGAACGGGTCTTTTTTAAAGGAAGGAGTGCTCAAGGTGAAATGGTTTCATAAATCAAGAAAAACGAACTCTGAATTATTATTTGATATAGTTACCTATGGTTTAGCAATTTTCCTTATCCTGTTAATTGTTTATCCGTTATGGTTTGTAGTGATTGCATCTTTTAGTAATCCTTCAGATGTTGCAAATGGAAAGGTATGGTTTATTCCTAGAGAATGGAAATTAGATGGATATTTACGTCTTATTCAACAACCTTTATTCTTACGTAGCTATCTAAATACCATTTTATATACTGTTGTTGGTACCTTAGTTGCTTTAGTAGTCAATATTCCAGCTGGTTATGCTTTATCTAGAAAAGAATTAGTTGGTAGAAAATGGATGAGTATTTTATACATAATCCCTATGTTCGTATCAGGTGGCTTGATTCCTACCTACTTAACAGTAAAGAATGTTGGCCTAATTGATACATTTTGGGTAATGGTAATACCTTTTGCGGTTTCATCATACAATATT
This sequence comes from Streptococcus mitis NCTC 12261, assembly GCF_000148585.2. Taxonomy (NCBI): domain Bacteria; kingdom Bacillati; phylum Bacillota; class Bacilli; order Lactobacillales; family Streptococcaceae; genus Streptococcus; species Streptococcus mitis. Next base: position 1,575,271 of record NZ_CP028414.1, on the reverse strand, counting down.
ATTGTTGCTAGAACTTTCTTTAATAATAGTATTCCAGACGGGATGTGGGAGGCTGCGCAAATTGATGGATGTGGTACAATTCGTTATTTTATTAAGATAGTCGTTCCTTTATCAAAAGCTATTATAGCAGTTATTGGACTTTGGACTGCAGTTGGTATTTGGAATTCGTGGTTTAATGCTTTAATTTATTTAACGAATGAAAATTTACAGCCATTGCAATTAATTTTACGACGTTTACTAATTAGTAATCAAATGTTACAATCGCAAGCAACAGGAGAAGTGGCATCAGATCTTCGTATCAAAGCCGATATGATGAAATATGCAGCAATTGTTATTTCAACCGCTCCGATAATGTTGCTATATCCCTTTGTTCAAAAATATTTTAATCAAGGCGTAATGATTGGTGCCTTGAAAGAATAGGAGAAAAACATGAAACATAAATCATTTACATATTTGTTCTTAGGAACCGTTACACTTGCTGGCTTAACAGCCTGTGCAAATTCCAATAATGCGAATAAGGACGATAAGTCTGGAGAAGATTCTTATAAAATCACAACTGTTCGTTGGTCTGACTGGGGAGAAGATTATCATAAAGGTTTTCTAACTGATTCTGCCAAAGAATCAGGTATCGATGTTAAATGGGATACACTTGTAGCTGCAGATTGGGCAGATAAGAAATCTGTGTTGGTTGCTAGTGGAGATTTACCAGATGCATTTTTAGGTTCAAATGCTTTTACAGATTCAGAAATTGCTCAGAATCAATCTTTATTTATTCCATTGGAAGATTTAATCAAAGAAAACATGCCAAATTTAACTAAGGCTATGGAGAAAGAACCTAAGATTAAAGCTATGATTACTTCACCAGATGGTCATATCTACAGTCTACCTAAAAAATTACCGATGCGTCCTACTGTAGCTAATCAGCTATTTATTAATAAAAAGTGGCTGGATAATTTAGGATTAAAGGTTCCAGAAACTTATGATGATTTAGTAAAAGTACTACAAGAATTTAAGGATAAAGATGCGAACGGAAATGGAGACGCTTCTGATGAAATTCCATTCGGAGCAGGAAACTTTGATCCAACATTCTCATATATTCTTCCGTTCAATAATCGTTTAGGGGCAGATAATACATATGAAATGTCTGTAAAAGATGGAAAACCAGTCTACCTTCGTACAGAAGAAAGTTATAAACAAGGGATTGCAGCAATGCACGAATCTTATAAAAAAGGTTTGATTGATCCGGAAATCTTTACAGAAGATACCTCTATGAGTGTAGCAAAACGTATGGATAAGGGAGTATCTAGAGTAGGTGTTTCTAGTGGTTGGACAGCAGATGCAACGTTTGGCTTACATTCAAGTGAGTATATTGCTCTACCTGCTTTAAAAGGTATGGATGGTAAACAATATGTCTTTTCTGATCCAGATCATTACAACTACGGTCGAAATGAAATTTTGATTACAAATAAGAGCAAAAATCCTGCTAAATTATTGAAATGGTTGGATAAATTATATACAGATGAAGCAAGTATTCAGAATTTCTATGGATCATTTGGAATAGCTACTGAAAAGAATGGTGATAAGTTTAAAGTGTTACCTCCTAAAGATGGTAAATCAGCTGATGAATGGGCATGGATTAATTCACTTCGAGATTTTGGTCCTAAATACGTAAGCGATGATATCAATAGTCGCGTAGAAATCGATCAAACACAAGGTGATGGATTGAAATTGAAGATGGACCAAGATTTGAAACAATTTGCGTTGCCAGCTTACCCTAATGTGATTTATTCACAAGAAGAGCTTAACAAATTATCATCAATCTATGTTAGTATTGAATCTTATGTCAAACAACAAGCATCTAAATGGGTAGTTGAAGGCGGCATAGAAAAAGAATGGGACTCATACAAAGAAACTCTTAAGAATATGGGATTGGACGAATTTATGAAGATTCAACAGGAAGCATATAATCGTTACCAAAAAGAAGTAAAAGAGTAATACTTTATATGAACTCTTGGTTGTATAAACAAGGGACTAGCTAATTACAGGAAGCGAGACTGATAACATCAAATTATCTCGCTTCCTTTATTCTAATTTTTAAAGAAATTTAGAAATGTTTTTTAAATAATTTAGGTAATATTTTTGTGCAACTGACATTCTAAAGTATAGAGTTAAGACGATTGATTTTATGGAGATATCTATTATGCAAAAATTATTTTCATTAGATGGAAAAGTGGTTAGAATTTTAACTTTTTTGACAGATTTAATTATTTTAAATACTCTATTTATTGTTAGTTGTATTCCAATAGTTACAATTGGGGCATCATTAACTTCTCTTACGACAATGTGGTATCGTATTTTAAAAGGTAAAGATACCGATATTGCTTATCATTATTTTCGGATCTTTAGACGAAATTTTAAACAGTCAACTTTTATTTGGTTGTTTATCCTCCTAATAGAATTACTTTTATATGTGAACTATTGTCTTTGGGGCTATTCAAGTTTATTTTCAGAGTATAGTTTATTGTTAGTGTTGCCCTTTTTATTTGTTATAATACTTTTGATGAGTGTTATTTTTCCCTATATTGGTTTATTTAAAGATAATCTAAAAAATAGTATTGTAAATAGCGTATTAATTTGTATTTTAAATCCAATACAAGCTATCATGTTGGTTTTATTTAATATTTCTGTACTGTATATGAGTTTTAGTAGTCCAGAACGAGTTTTAACAGCTATTTACGTATTTACATTTGGGGGCTTTGCTTTTTGCGGATTGATGAATGTAACGATAACAAATAAAATGTTTGATAAGGTAAAGAAATTTACTAAAAGGAGGACAACAAATTGAAAATTTTTAAGGGAGAGTTTTATCGAATCTCTGTATTAACAGACAAGCTAGTAAGGTTAGAATACTCTCAAACTGGAAGTTTTGAGGATAGAACGACACAACTTATCTACAATAGAGATTTTGGCCAAGTTTCGTTAGATTATATCGAGACATCAAACGTACTAGATATTATGACGGACTATTTTCATCTGCACTTTAATAAAGGAGAATTTAACGCCGAAAATTTATTTATAGAATTAAAAGGAAATTTTGCCGTATATGGTAGTCGCTGGTATTTTGGTGAGTCTATTGAAACGTTAAAAGGAACAGCTCGGACTCTGGATAAGGCAGATGGAGCAATCTCGTTAGAAGATGGAATTATTAGCCGAAATGGTATAGCCTTATTGGATGATTCTCAAGGATTTATTTGGGATGAACAGTCTGGTTATATTGAGAGAGAAAATCAAATTGACCTGTATTTCTTTGCCTATGGGCATGATTATAGAGGAGCAATCAGAGACTTTTACCATTTGACTGGTTCAACACCCTTGTTGCCAAGATATGCTTTAGGGAATTGGTGGAGTAGATATTGGCCTTATACGTCGGATGAATACTTGGATTTAATAGACAGATTTAAAGCAGAGAAAATTCCATTATCTATCGGTGTGTTAGATATGGATTGGCACATAACTGACATTCCAGCTCGTTTTGGAAGTGGCTGGACAGGATATAGTTGGAATAGAAACTTAATACCTAATCCAGAACAGTTATTGCAACAACTTCATGATAAAAAGTTAAAACTCTCCTTAAATGTCCATCCTGCTGATGGTATACGAGCTTATGAAGAAGCTTATCCTCAAGTCGCAAAACGATTGGGGTTAAATGTAGAACTAGAAGAACCTGCTATTTTTGATTTTTTTAATCCCTCTTTTAGAGAAGCCTACTTTAAAGATGTTCATTATAAGCTAGAAAAGCAGGGAGTAGATTTTTGGTGGATTGACTGGCAACAAGGGACACAAGGCATGTTGGATCCACTATGGCTTTTAAACCATTATCACTATCAGGATAGTTGTAAAAATTCAGAAGGTGGCTTGATTTTATCAAGATATGCAGGTCCTGGTAGTCACCGCTACCCTGTTGGTTTTTCAGGGGATACTATTATTAGTTGGAATTCCTTAAGATTTCAACCTTATTTTACAGCGACAGCATCAAATATCGGTTATAGTTGGTGGAGTCATGATATCGGTGGGCACATGCTGGGGGATTATGACGAAGAGCTACAAACTAGATGGCTACAGTTTGGCGTTTTTAGTCCGATAACTCGATTACATAGTTCTAGAAGTCCCTTTAATAGTAAAGAACCTTGGTTTTTTTCAGAAACAACATCTAAGATTATGAAGAAATACCTTCGTTTGAGACATCAGATGATTCCATATCTATATACCATGAATGTAAAGACACATGAGGAAGGTGCCCCATTAATCAGCCCAATGTATTATTTCTACCCAGAAAATGATGAGAGCTATAATGTTCCAAATCAATACTTTTTTGGAACAGAATTGATGGTGGCTCCCATTGTAGAAAAGATGGATTTGGCATTCCAATCTGCAAAAGTAGATGTATGGTTCCCTGAAGGTGAATGGTATGACTTCTTTTCAGAGAAAAAGTACACAGGTGGTGTGAACTTAAGTGTTTATAGAGATATTTCGACTATTCCTGTGTTTGCAAAAAGTGGTGCAATCATTCCTTTGGTTGGTTCTGAGATAGATATGGGTGTTGATTTACCTGAAGTTGTAGATTGGTATGTATTCCCAGGAAAACAACATTCTTTTGAAATGATTGAAGATCAAAATGGTCAAAGATATAAAACAAGATTATCAATCAACTGGGAAATGGGGATGGTAGAGTTAACATTACAAGGAGATTCTAGTATCGTTCCAAGTAATAGAAAACATAGAATTCATTTTAAAGGAACGAATGTGTCTATGATTGAATTGCCAAATAAGAATGATACAGCTAGATTTGAATGTAAAGATAATAAAAGGATATCCCTAAATGATGAAGTTTTTAGACTACTAAAGACGGCTTTTCTTCCATATGAATTAAAAGATAGATTGTTAAATCAATTCATCAATGCTAAAAATTCTCATGACTTAATGAATATCTTGCATCATCAGGATAAGGAATTGAGAGGGCGTTTGTTGGAAAAGATATTTACTAGCGAAAACTAATTGAGAAATTTCGTACACAATTTCTATTATTTAATGTGTAACAGTTTTACATCTCTATGCTTATTGGCTTGTATTGTAGTAACTACAAGTTTGGCATAGGGATTTTTGTTTACTGAAGAGGAAAGGATAAGTATGTTTCAAGGTTTGAAATATTTTTAAACTAAACAAGAGCAAATTTTTAAAGGAGATTTTTCAACGTAACTTCCACTTGTCTGACCGAAGTGGAAGTTAGTCTGAAATTTATGGTGGAATTAAGTATGAGACGTTAGATTTTTTCAGAAAATTTTCTAAAACAAACAGGATTTGTTTGACATTTATTTGAAAATTCTGTAAAATGAATTATTATATCGTTAAAGGAGAATATATATGGAAAAACAGAAAACATTTTTTGGACATCCTATGGGCTTGTCCACCCTCTTCTTTACAGAAATGTGGGAACGCTTTTCTTACTATGGGATGCGAGCTATCCTACTTTACTATATGTACTATAGTGTGCAAGATGGTGGATTGGGAATGGATAAGACCACAGCTGCATCGGTTATGGCGATTTATGGCTCGCTGGTATTTTTGTCCTCGGTTATCGGTGGTTTTGTCAGTGACCGTATTTTAGGAAGTCGTAAGACTGTCTTTTACGGTGGGATTTTGATTATGCTAGGGCATATTGCTTTAGCAACACCTTTTGGACAAGTGGCTCTCTATCTTTCTATTGCCTTGATTATCTTTGGTACTGGATTTTTAAAACCCAATATCTCAGATATGGTTGGGGGAATTTATGAGAAAGAGGATGATAGACGGGATGCAGGTTTTAGTATCTTTGTCTTTGGTATTAACTTAGGTGCCTTCGTTGCCCCTTATTTAGTAGGTTATCTAGGTCAGGAAGTCAATTTCCATCTAGGTTTCTCATTAGCTGCCATTGGGATGTTCTTTGGTTTGGTGAAGTATGTTTTGGATGGGAAGAAATATCTGCCTGAATCAAGTCTTTACCCCACTGATCCACTTTCACAGAAGGACCAGCAGACCTTGATTAAACGCTTGCTGATTACACTTGTCGTAGTTATTCTCGTGGTTATAGGTTTAGTCTTTACTCACCAGTTTAATGTGGATATGATTGTTAATATCTTTACAGTGATTGCTGTAATTATTCCAATCTACTATTTCTTTAAGATTTTATCTAGTCAGAAAATAACTGCCACTGAGAGATCCCGAGTATTTGCCTACATTCCTCTATTTATCGCTGGAGTACTCTTCTGGTCTATTGAGGAACAGGGTTCTGTTGTTCTCGCTCTATTTGCGGATGATCAAACTCAACTTTACTTTAATGTATTTGGGAATCAGATTCATTTTCCATCTAGCTTTTTCCAAAGTATCAATCCCCTTTTCATTATGATTTATGTGCCGATTTTTGCGTGGTTGTGGGGGAAAATGGGTAAAAAGCAACCATCCTCTGCTAAGAAATTTGCTTACGGTTTATTTGCTGCAGGTTTATCCTTCTTGTGGATGATGTTACCAGGGATGCTCTTTGGGACAGATGTTAAGGTCAGTCCTCTCTGGTTGATTATGAGTTGGGCTATTGTGATTGTAGGGGAAATGCTGATTTCGCCGATTGGTCTATCAGTCACTACTAAGTTAGCACCAAAATCCTTCCAAGCACAAATGATGTCTATCTGGTTCTTGAGTAATGCAGCTGCCCAAGCTATCAATGCTCAAATTGTAAAATTTTATACAAGCGAAACTGAAGTGGCTTACTATGGAATTGTTGGAGGAATTACGATTGTATTCGGTATTATCTTACTCTTCTACGTTCCACGTATTGAAAAACTAATGTCTGGTATCAAATAGAGAAAAACTGGAATTTCTGTAGGAATTTTAAAAGTTAGATCAATTATTTATTCAAAGGATTTAGTTCTGTATTGTATAGGGCTAGGTCCTTTTAGTTTGATTAATACTCTTCGAAAATCAAATTCAAACCGCGTCAACGTCGCCTTGCCGTACTCAAGTACAGCCTGCGGCTAGTTTCCTAGTTTGCTCTTTGATTTTCATTGAGTATAAAACTCACGATGTTTCTGCTTTTCCTAGTGGACATTTGTCTACTTTTTTTATATAATAAAACTAAACCAAATTGGTTGAGTTTTAAAAGTGACTCAACTAAAGATTAGCTTTTCTAAGGAAAATCATTTAAGATAAGGTTCTATACTAGGAGGTGAAGTATGTATCAGCCAGAAAAATTAAAGGCTCGGAGGAAAGAGTTAAAACTGACACAGAAGGAAATTGCAGAGCAACTTGGGATTAGTTTCCAAGCTTACTCAGCTTGGGAACGTGGAATCAAAGAACCGTCTAAGGAGAAGGTGTTTCAGCTAGAGAATATTTTAAAAGTGCCAAAAGGATATTTTACTCAGATCGAGATTGTCCGTCTCTACCATAGCCTCTCCAAGCAAGGGCAGGAGAAGGTTGTTCTCTATGCTCGCAACCTATCTCAAGAGGAGCAAGCCCACAAAGTGACAGCTATGCCAGAGCGCCTCTACGAGTACCGTGTTTATGAACGCATGTCAGCAGGGATTGGGGCTTCGGTCTACGATGATCAGAATTTTGATACGGTTTACTTTAATGAGGAGTTGGCTCATGATTTTGCGTCATGGGTGTCTGGGGACTCCATGGAACCTAAATACCAAAATGGTTCAGTAGCTCTGATTCGAGAGACAGGATTTGACTATGACGGGGCGGTTTATGCAGTGGTTTGCAACAACCAGACCTATATCAAACGGGTCTATCGAGAGGAGAATGGATTGCGTCTGGTCTCTATCAATCCTAAATACAAGGATATTTTCATCTCCTATGAGGAAGATCCTCGGATTGTGGGGATTATCGTTGGGAACTTTGTGCCGATGGAGGGCTAGCCAATGGGCTACTTTGATTATTCCAGAGAGCCCAAAAGTGACATTGCCTTTGTCGATATGAAATCCTTTTATGCCAGTGTTGAGTGTGTGAAAAGAGGATTGCATCCGCTGAAAACCTCGCTTTGTGTCATGAGTCGCGCGGATAATTCAACTGGTCTTATCCTAGCCTCCTCTCCCATGTTTAAGAAGATTTTTGGCCAGTCAAATGTTGGTCGGGCCTATGATTTGCCTTTTGATATCAAAACGCGAAAATTTTCCTATTACAATGCTCGAAAGCAAGGGCTACCGACTGACTCGGACTATGTTCGCTACATCGAAGATTGGGCTCAAGTGACCTTGATTGTCCCTCCTCGAATGGACGAGTACATTGCAGTCAATATGGAAATCCAGCGAATCTTTCAAAACTATGGCAGTCCAGATGATATTTATCCTTACTCTATCGATGAGGGCTTTATTGACCTGACTAGTTCGCTCAACTATTTTATCCCAGATAAGAGTCTCTCTCGCAAAGACAAGCTGGATATGCTTTCTGCTCGTATTCAGAGGGATATTTGGAGGCAGACAGGGATCTACTCTACAGTAGGTATGTCAAATGCCAATCCCTTACTGGCCAAGTTGGCTCTGGATAATGAAGCCAAGCACACTCCGACCATGAGGGCCAACTGGTCTTACCAGGATGTGGAAGAGAAGGTCTGGTCCATTCCCAAGATGACCGACTTTTGGGGAATTGGCAGGCGGATGGAGAAACGCTTGCATGCTCTGGGGATTTTTTCCATCAAGGAATTGGCAACCAGCAATCCAGACCAGCTAAAGAAAGCTCTGGGTCAGGCTGGTCTGCGTTTGTGGTTTCATGCTAACGGGATTGATGAGAGCAATGTTCATAAGCCCTATAAAGCCAAATCCAAGGGCTTGGGGAATTCTCAAATCTTGCCGAGAGACTACGTGAAGCTACGGGATATTGAAATTATTATCCGAGAAATGGCGGAGCAGGTAGCTATTAGATTGAGAAGGTCTGGTAAGAAAACAACCCTTGTCTCTATCTATGTCGGTTTCTCGAAACAGGAGGTCAGGTCGTCTATTCACACACAAATGAAGGTCGAACCGACCAATAATACAGCTGTCTTAACGGGTTATGTTTTGAAGCTATTTCATAACAAATACACTTCTGGAGCGGTCAGAAGTGTCGGAGTTAACTATTCAGGCTTTGTAGACGAGTCCTTTGGTTTGATTTCCCTTTTTGATGATGTTGATAAGTTAGAAATAGAAGAAAGGCTCCAGACGGCCATTGACTCCATTCGGGAACAATTTGGTTTCACTTCTCTTTTAAGAGCCAATGCACTGGAAGAAGGCTCTAGGAGCCTTGCCAGAAGTAAGCTGATTGGGGGACATTCTGCTGGAGGATTAGATGGATTACAATGATTTATTGTTCTTATTCACCTTTTCAATCTGCGCGAGATTATCAAAATCCAGGTATGCAGAAATGGATGGGATTTTACCTTTCAGAACACACCAGTTCGCTTAGTGAAGAAAAAATCGTGTTGATTTTTCGATAGATTTGGACCCAGTTGAGAAACTACATTTACTTTCTCAGCTTTATGTTGGCCAACTTAAGGGAAGTTTTTCTATTTAAGTCAAAGCCCATCAAAAAATCTCACTATTCATTAGGCTAAAGGAAACCTAATCATAGTGAGATTGTGAATTATAGTAATTTTTGTATGGCCTCTTCAATTTGTTTTGGGTCTGTTTTTGAAGAGAAGCGTTCAAAAACCTGCCCATCACGACTGATGAGAAATTTAGCGAAATTCCATTCGATTCGTTTTCCTAGTGGACCAGATTTCTGGTCTTTCAACCAGACATAGAGGGGATCTGTTTCCTTGCCGTTGACCTTGATCTTGGCAAAACGTGGGAAGCTGGTCTGGTAATGTAGGCTACAGAAGGCGTTGATTTCCTCTGCGCTACCTGGTGCTTGTCCCATAAACTGATTGCAAGGGAAGTCTAAAATCTCAAAACCTTGGTCTTGATAGCGATCATAGAGTTCTTGAAGTCCTTGGTACTGGAGCGTTAAACCACATCCAGTAGCAGTGTTGACAACCAAAATAACCTTACCACGATAGGCATCTAGTAGAGTTTCTTGCTTGTCTTGGTTCAAGACTGAAAAATCGTATAGTGAAGTCATTGCTTGCTTTTCTCCTTCTGTTTGGTATTTTTAGGAGTTTTCTCCTCCTGTAGTGATAGAAATCCGTAGGTCAGGGTTCCAAAAATGCTTCCGATAATCAGGCCATACATCAGGAAAGGAACACTTTTATCGAATTGCATGAGCAATTTCACAAAATCTGAAAGGGACATCTGCTGAACGAAGACTTTATGAAAGATGAGTAAGGTAAAGAAGCCAATCTGAATACTGATAAACACAATCCAGCTTCGGAATTTGATTTGGGCTTTGCTGTAGGTTTTGAGGATGATTTCTGATTTGTCATCCTTTTCAAGATGAAGCTCTTGGACGGCTTTTTGAGCTTTTATACTCATGAACAAAATGAGTCCAAAATAGATGTAGGGCATAACATTTCGAACAATTTCTATAAAGCTTCCGAACAAAATATAGAATAGGAAGAGAATGAAGGAAGAGTAAAAGATTTGGATCATGGAACGGGCGCAAGCCTTGTAGATAACCTCTTGACGGCATTCATCAAAAGGCCCTTGGATATGAAAGAAATTTCGAAGTAGGCGAGTTGTTAAGTCTTCTTTTTTCATGGGTGATTTCTCCTAAATGAACGATGCTATTTTGTTTCTTTTACGAATTGATAGAGATAATAAAGATAAGTAATAGAAGAAAGGATAGCGATAGTGAGCAGTAAATAATAATTCCAATTGCCTGAGACGAGCATCAGTTGTGGAAAAGATAGAATTATAAAGTATAGTGCTAAGTTGAGTATGCGTGTTTTTGGGGAGTTAATCTTTAGATAAGTTAGTCCTTTATTAAGTCCTGGAAAAAAGACTAGCACGAGGAATATCTCTCTGATTGGCAAGTTCCCTGAAACGATGATGAAGATGAGCAGAGAACTGAACAAAAGATGATAGGTAAGTAAAGTTACTAGTGATTTCATAGGGCACCTCCTAATCCTCATCTTGCTCTTTTTTAGTTTTTGCAATGCGACGGGAAATGAGGAACTGTATGCTTGCTCCGAAGAAGATAGAACCGAGAATGCTTGATACACCATTTCTTATAGTGAGAAGAGAATTAAAATAGTCCGGACTTTCACCTATGAGTATACTGAGAAGAGGAGTTATAAAAAACATCCATAGACCAAAGAACAAACCTGCTTTAAGACCTGGGTAGTATAGTTGCTTGCTTTCTTTCTCATTCAGCATATCTGGATCAATAGCTGTAATCCCTGTTTTTTTCATTTGGTAGGTGACATAGCCAGCAGCGATGAGGGCAATCACTAGAATCAGAGGAGGATAGATTAGAGCCACTTCTTGAGGGTATTTATAGGCCAGAAGGAGTGGAATAAGATTTCCGAAAATCATCAGATAAAAGAGGATGATAAAGACTTGGTTCCCAATACGATCGGCCTCATGCCGTTTGTATTCGTCAAGGGGACCAGAAATACCGTATGTGCGTTTGATCAGTTTTTCAGTGAAGGTTTCTTTTTTCATGAGTTGGCTCCTTTTTTAAAAATCATCCTCCCAAAAGAGACTGTTGAGGTCAGTTTGGAGGCTTCGGGCGAGATTGAGACAGAGTTCCAGAGTTGGATTATACTTGTCGTTTTCAATCATGTTGATGGTCTGTCTCGAGACGCCGATATCCTTGGCGAGTTCGAGCTGGGAAATGCCCAGTTCCTTGCGAAATTCTTTCACACGATTCATTTGTTCTCCTTTCTGATTTGTGTCGTATATATTTGACTATATTATATTCTTCTAAGAAATAGATGTCAAGCATATTTGACATATTTCTTAAAGAAATCTTACTTGTTTTTGCCCTATTTGTCTGACTAGTGCAAGCTGGTCGGATTTATGGTAAAATAGATAGGATATGACAAAAGAATTTCATCATGTAACGGTCTTACTTCATGAAACGATTGATATGCTCGACGTAAAGCCTGACGGTATCTACGTTGATGCGACTTTGGGTGGAGCGGGCCATAGCGAATATTTATTAAGTAAATTAAGTGAAAAAGGCCATCTCTATGCCTTTGACCAGGACCAGAATGCCATTGACAATGCGCAAAAACGTTTGGCACCCTATATCGAAAAAGGGATGGTGACTTTTATAAAGGATAACTTCCGTCATTTACAGGCACGTTTGCGCGAAGCTGGTGTTCAGGAAATTGATGGAATTTGTTATGACTTGGGAGTGTCTAGTCCTCAATTGGACCAGCGTGAGCGTGGTTTTTCTTATAAAAAGGATGCGCCCCTGGACATGCGGATGAATCAGGAAGCTAGTCTGACAGCCTATGAAGTGGTGAACCACTATGACTATCATGACTTGGTTCGTATTTTCTTCAAGTATGGTGAGGATAAATTCTCTAAACAGATTGCGCGTAAGATCGAACAAGCACGTGAAGTCAAGCCAATCGAGACAACGACTGAGTTAGCAGAAATTATCAAGTCTGCCAAACCTGCCAAGGAGCTCAAGAAGAAGGGGCATCCTGCCAAGCAGATTTTCCAGGCTATTCGAATTGAAGTCAATGATGAACTGGGAGCAGCAGATGAGTCCATCCAGCAGGCTATGGATATGTTGGCTCTAGATGGTAGAATCTCAGTGATTACCTTCCATTCACTAGAAGACCGCTTGACCAAGCAATTGTTCAAGGAGGCTTCAACGGTTGAAGTTCCCAAAGGTTTACCTTTCATCCCAGATGATCTCAAGCCCAAGATGGAATTGGTATCCCGTAAGCCAATCTTGCCAAGTGCAGAGGAGTTAGAAGCCAATAACCGTTCGCATTCAGCCAAGTTGCGCGTGGCCAGAAAAATTCACAAGTAAGAGGGAAAAATGGTAGATAAGAAAGAAACAACCAGTCAATTCTTGCAGAATCGTATAAAAAAATTCTCACGTGTGGAGAAGGCTTTTTATCTTTCCATCGCTTTTACGGCTCTCGTTTTAGCAGTGAGCATCATCTTTATGCAGACACGACTCTTGCAAGTGCAAAGTGATTTAACAAAAATCAATGCGCAGATAGAGGAAAAGAAGACAGAGCTCGATGATGCTAAGCAGGAAGTGAATGAATTGATTCGTTCAGAGCGCTTGAAAGAGATTGCAGATAAAAAAGATTTGAAATTGAATAATGAAAATATCCGAACAGCGGAGTAAGATATGAAATGGACAGAAAAAATAACCCGATTTGCGATAAAAAATCGTAAATCTCCAGCAAAAAACCGTAGGATAGTTGGTAAGTACCTCAGCTTTGTAGCTGTTGCCCTTTTCGCCCTCTTTTTGGCCAATTTTGCGTATATTATCGCAAAAGGTAATATATTTGGTACTGACTTGGTAAAAGAGGCTAAAAAGGTTCACCAAACCACTCGAACAGTACCTGCCAAACGCGGGACGATCTATGACCGAAATGGAGTGCCTATCGCTGAAGATGCGACCTCTTATAACGTCTATGCTGTTATTGATAAAAAATACAAGTCAGCAACGGGTAAAATTCTTTATGTAGAGGATTCGCAGTTTAATAAGGTAGCTGAAGTCTTCCATAAGTATTTGGATATGGATGAAGCTTATGTGAAAGAGCAACTAGCTCAACCAAATCTGACCCAAGTTTCCTTTGGAGCAAAAGGAAATGGGATTACCTATGCCAATATGATGGCTATTAAAAAAGATTTGAAAGATGCTAGTGTGGAAGGGATTGACTTTACAACTAGCCCTAATAGAAGCTACCCAAATGGACAATTTGCTTCTAGTTTTATTGGTTTAGCCCAACTCCATGAAAATGAGGACGGCAGTAAGAGTTTATTAGGAACTTCTGGTCTGGAGAGTTCGTTAAATACCATTCTTGCTGGGACAGACGGAATTATTACCTATGAAAAAGACCGTGTAGGAAATATCGTACCAGGTACAGAACAGGTGTCGCAACAAACTGTGGATGGTAAGGATGTTTATACAACATTGTCTAGCCCGCTCCAATCTTTCATGGAAACTCAGATGGATGCCTTTCTACAAAAAGTAAAAGGTAAGTATATGACCGCGACCTTGGTCAGTGCCAAGACCGGTGAAATCCTCGCTACCACCCAACGACCTACCTTTAATGCAGATACTAAAGAAGGAATCACTGAGGACTTTGTTTGGCGTGATATTCTTTATCAAAGTAACTACGAACCAGGATCAACCATGAAGGTCATGACGTTAGCTTCTTCTATTGACAACAATACCTTCCCAGGTGGAGAATACTTCAATAGCAGTGAATTAAAAATAGCGGATGCGACAATTCGAGATTGGGACGTTAATGAAGGTTTGACCGGTGGTGGTATGATGACATTTTCTCAAGGGTTTGCTCACTCAAGTAATATTGGGATGACCCTTCTTGAGCAGAAAATGGGTGATGCTACGTGGTTGGATTATCTAAACCGCTTTAAATTTGGGGTTCCAACTCGTTTTGGTTTGACAGATGAATATGCAGGCCAACTTCCAGCTGACAATATTGTTAATATTGCTCAGAGTTCATTTGGACAAGGGATTTCAGTAACTCAGACGCAAATGATTCGTGCCTTTACAGCCATTGCCAATGATGGCGTCATGCTAGAGCCTAAATTTATTACGGCCTTGTATGATCCAAATGATCAAACCGTTCGTAAATCTCAAAAAGAAATCGTAGGAAATCCCGTTTCGAAAGATGCAGCTAGCCAAACCCGTACTCACATGGTCTTGGTAGGAACGGATCCTAGATATGGAACTATGTACAATCATAGTACAGGAAAAGCAACTGTCAATGTTCCAGGTCAAAATGTAGCCCTCAAGTCTGGTACGGCTCAAATCGCTGACGAGAAAAATGGAGGCTACTTGGTTGGTTCTACCAACTACATTTTCTCGGTTGTGGCTATGAACCCTGCTGAAAATCCTGATTTTATCTTGTATGTAACGGTTCAACAACCTGAACATTATTCAGGTATCCAATTGGGAGAATTTGCTAATCCTATCTTGGAGCGAGCTTCAGCTATGAAAGAATCTCTCAATCTTCAATCTCCAGCTAAGAATTTAGATCAAGTGACTACAGAGTCTTCTTATGCAATGCCTAGCATCAAGGATATTTCACCCGGTGATTTGGCGGAAGCCTTACGCCGAAATATTGTGCAACCAATCGTTGTAGGTACTGGAACAAAGATTAAAGAGACTTCTGTAGAAGAAGGGACCAATCTTGCACCAAACCAACAAGTTCTCCTTTTATCGGATAAGGTAGAAGAAATTCCAGACATGTATGGCTGGAAAAAAGAGACTGCTGAGACCTTTGCTAAATGGTTGGATATTGAACTGGAATTTGAAGGTTCAGGTTCCGTCGTTCAGAAGCAAGATGTTCGGACTAATACAGCTATCAAAAACATTAAAAAAATTAAATTAACTTTAGGAGACTAATATGTTTATTTCTATCAGTGCTGGAATTGTGACATTTTTACTAACTTTAGTAGGAATTCCGGCCTTTATCCAATTTTATAGAAAGGCGCAAATTACAGGCCAGCAGATGCATGAGGATGTCAAACAGCACCAGGCAAAAGCTGGGACTCCTACCATGGGAGGTTTGGTTTTCTTAATTGCTTCTGTTTTAGTTGCTTTCTTTTTCGCCCTATTTAGTAATCAACTCAGCAATAATGTTGGTATGATTTTATTTATCTTGGTTCTTTATGGTTTAATCGGATTTTTGGACGACTTTCTCAAGGTCTTCCGAAAAATCAATGAGGGGCTAAATCCCAAGCAGAAATTGGCTCTTCAGCTTCTAGGTGGTGTCATTTTCTACCTTTTCTATGAGCGTGGTGGCGATATGCTTTCTGTCTTTGGCTACCAAGTGCATCTAGGGATTTTCTATATTGTCTTCGCTCTTTTCTGGCTAGTCGGTTTTTCAAACGCAGTAAACTTGACAGACGGTATTGACGGTTTAGCTAGCATTTCCGTTGTGATTAGTTTGTCTGCCTATGGAGTTATTGCCTATGTGCAAGGTCAGATGGATATCCTTCTAGTGATTCTTGCCATGATTGGTGGTTTGCTTGGTTTCTTTGTCTTTAACCATAAGCCTGCTAAGGTCTTTATGGGAGATGTGGGAAGTTTGGCTCTCGGTGGAATGCTGGCAGCTATTTCAATGGCTCTCCACCAAGAATGGACTCTCTTGATTATCGGAATTATTTATGTCTTTGAAACAACTTCGGTCATGATGCAAGTCGGCTATTTCAAAATGACTGGTGGAAAACGTATTTTCCGTATGACGCCTGTGCATCACCATTTTGAACTTGGAGGATTGTCTGGTAAAGGAAATCCTTGGAGCGAGTGGAAGGTTGACTTCTTCTTTTGGGGAGTGGGGCTTCTAGCAAGTCTCCTGACCCTAGCAATTTTGTATTTGATGTAAGAATGGCACCCTGATGTTTCAGGGTGTTTTTGCTTTTTAAAAAATATTGGTCAATTAAAGTCAAATTCCTTGACCTTTTTTGACTAATGTAGTATATTATGAACGTAAGGTAAATGAAAGCCTTACTAGAACACTTATTTAAAGTAAAATAGAAAGAGGTGGGGTCTATGTTTAATCTAGAAATCTTTAGAAGTAAAGATAGTCTACTCCTGCTTGAAAAAGAAAAACCAGAAATAGTACGTAGAGTAGCGATTTAGCTAGTCTAAATTTTTTAAAGAAAAAGTCAAAGATAGTCAATATCAGTAATAATAAATAACAAAAAGAGGTAAAGAATATGAACAACAACTTTAATAATTTTAACAACATGGATGATTTATTTAACCAATTGATGGGTGGTATGCGTGGATATAGTTCAGAAAACCGTCGTTACTTGATTAACGGCCGTGAAGTAACGCCTGAAGAGTTCGCTCACTATCGTGCAACTGGTCAATTGCCAGGAAATGCAGAAGCTGATGGACAAATGAAACAACAGTCTTCAGGTATGAAACAAGACGGTGTCCTTGCAAAACTAGGTCGAAACTTGACTGCAGAAGCACGTGAAGGTAAGTTAGATCCGGTTATTGGACGTAATAAAGAAATCCAAGAAACTTCTGAAATTCTTTCTCGTCGCACAAAGAATAATCCAGTTCTCGTCGGTGATGCTGGTGTTGGT
Organism: Streptococcus mitis NCTC 12261; assembly: GCF_000148585.2. Lineage (NCBI taxonomy): Bacteria > Bacillati > Bacillota > Bacilli > Lactobacillales > Streptococcaceae > Streptococcus > Streptococcus mitis. The sequence goes on along the minus strand of NZ_CP028414.1, from coordinate 1,558,061 downwards.
AAAACTGCAGTAGTAGAAGGATTGGCCCAAGCTATCGTGAACGGTGACGTTCCTGCAGCAATCAAGAACAAAGAGATCATTTCTATTGATATTTCTGGACTTGAAGCTGGTACTCAATACCGTGGTAGCTTTGAAGAAAACATTCAAAACTTGGTAAACGAAGTCAAAGAAGCTGGAAATATTATCCTTTTCTTCGACGAAATTCACCAAATTCTTGGGGCTGGTAGCACAGGTGATGGTCAAGGGTCTAAAGGTCTTGCTGATATCTTGAAACCAGCTCTTTCACGTGGAGAATTGACAGTGATTGGCGCAACTACTCAAGATGAATACCGTAATACTATCTTGAAAAATGCAGCCCTTGCTCGTCGTTTCAACGAAGTGAAGGTTAATGCTCCTTCAGCAGAGGATACTTTTAAAATCCTTCAAGGAATTCGTGATCTCTATCAACAACACCACAATGTTATTTTGCCAGATGAAGTCTTAAAAGCTGCCGTTGATTATTCTGTTCAGTATATTCCTCAACGTAGCTTGCCAGATAAGGCTATCGACCTTGTCGATGTAACGGCAGCTCACTTGGCAGCTCAGCATCCAGTAACAGATGTTCATGCTGTTGAACGTGAAATTGAGGCAGAAAAAGACAAGCAAGAAAAAGCAGTTGAGGCAGAAGATTTTGAAGCAGCTCTAAACTATAAAACACGCATTGCAGAATTGGAAAAGAAAATCGAAAACCATACAGAAGATATGAAAGTGACTGCAAGTGTCAACGATGTGGCTGAATCTGTAGAACGAATGACCGGTATTCCAGTATCTCAAATGGGGGCTACGGACATCGAACGTTTGAAAGATATGGGTCATCGTTTGCAGACGAAAGTTATTGGTCAAGATAAGGCCGTTGAAGCAGTAGCAAAAGCTATCCGTCGTAACCGTGCTGGTTTTGATGAAGGTAACCGTCCAATCGGTAGCTTCCTCTTTGTAGGTCCTACTGGTGTTGGTAAGACTGAGTTGGCTAAACAATTGGCTCTAGATATGTTCGGAACGAAAGATGCTATCATCCGTTTGGACATGTCAGAATACAGCGACCGCACAGCCGTATCTAAATTGATTGGTACAACTGCAGGTTATGTTGGTTACGATGACAACAACAATACCTTGACAGAACGCGTCCGTCGCAATCCATACTCAATCGTCCTTCTCGACGAAATTGAAAAGGCTGACCCTCAAGTCATCACCCTTCTCCTTCAAGTTTTGGATGATGGTCGTTTGACAGATGGTCAAGGAAATACAGTAAACTTCAAGAACACTGTCATTATTGCGACCTCAAATGCTGGATTTGGCTATGAAGCCAACTTGACAGAAGATGCGGACAAACCAGAATTGATGGATCGTTTGAAACCTTACTTCCGTCCAGAATTCCTTAACCGTTTCAATGCTGTCATCGAATTCTCACACTTGAGCAAAGAAGATCTTTCTAAGATTGTAGACCTTATGTTGGTTGAAGTTAACAAGACGCTTTCTAAGAAAGACATTGACTTGGCAGTGAGCGAAGCTGCTAAAGAATACATGACTGAGGAAGGCTACGATGAAATCATGGGTGTTCGTCCACTCCGTCGTGTGGTTGAACAACAAATCCGTGACAAAGTCACAGACTTCCACTTGGATAACCTTGATGCTAAGCACCTAGAAGCTGACATGGAAGATGGTGTTTTGGTCATTCGTGAAAAAGCCTAAATCAAGATTTTGAAAATAAAAAAAGGAACCAGTTCAAAAGCTGGTTTCTTTTTTATTATTAGATGACATGACGTTCAAAGGCATCGTCAGAGATTCCTTGTTGGAGAATCAATTTTGCCCATTCTTTAGCTGAAAAGAGGCTGTGATCCTTGTAGTTACCGCAAGATTCGATGGTTGTTCCAGGGACGTCTTCCCAAGTAGTAGTCTCAGCGATTTCCTTGAGCGAATCCTTGATGACGGCCGCGATTTCAGCACTGGTGTGGCGCCCCCACATAATCATATGGAAGCCTGTGCGGCAACCAAATGGTGAACAGTCAATCATGCCGTCGATGCGGGTACGGATGAGCTTGGCTAAGAGGTGCTCAATAGTGTGAAGGCCAGCGGTAGGGATAGAGTCTTCGTTTGGTTGCACTAAACGAATATCATAATTGGAGATGACATCTCCCTTTGGCCCTGTTTCTTCCCCGATCAAGCGAACATAGGGTGCTTTAACAATGGTGTGGTCAAGTTCAAAACTTTCAACAATAACTTCTTTTGACATGGTAAATCCTTTCAGTTTTCTAATTTCATTATAACATAAAGCCAGCTCTTGAGACAGAGAGAAAACCTCTCCGAGGCTGGAGAGGTTGAAATCTTTATTTACGATACAAGCGGTCGTATTGGTAGTAAGGGTCAAAGGTTACATTGATACCCAATTTGCGAAGGACATTCTTGTCTTCATCGGTTAAGATGATGGTTGAGTGGGCTTCGCTTCCTTTGAGGTTGCCAAGTTCTTCCATAGCACGAGCAGCATCAGGATTTTCTGTAGCTGTGATAGCAAGTGCAATCAGGATTTCATTTGAATGAAGGCGTGGATTGCGGCTACCGAGATGATCGATTTTAAGACCTTGGATTGGCTTAACAACTTCAGGTTCGATTAGTTTTACTTCTTTAGCGATGTCAGCTGATTTCTTGATAGCGTTGATAAGAGCAGCGGCTGTAGGGCCAAAGAGCTCTGAGTTCTTACCTGTGACAATTTCTCCGCTTGGCAATTCAAGGGCTAGGGCTGGTCCACCAGTTTCTTCTGCTTTTTGACGTGCAGCAACAGCAACCTTACGGTCTGCTGGTGTGATACCGAGGTCATTCATAAGCAACTCGATTTTCTTGACAGCTGCTTCACCAACTTTTTCGGCTTTAAAATCAAGAACAGTTTGATAGTAGCGGCGGATGATTTCTTGTTTAGAAGCTTCGACAGCAGCTTCATCATCTGTAATAGCGAAACCAACCATGTTGACACCCATATCTGTCGGAGAAGCGTATGGAGATTTACCAAGGATACGTTCTAACATGCGCTTGAGCACTGGGAAAATCTCGATATCACGGTTGTAGTTGACAGTGGTTTCTCCGTAGGTTTGGAGATGGAAGGGGTCAATCATGTTGACATCATCAAGGTCAGCTGTGGCAGCCTCGTAGGCCAAATTGACTGGGTGATGAAGGGGAAGATTCCAAACTGGAAAGGTTTCAAATTTAGCGTAACCAGACTTGATACCATTGATTTGGTCGTGGTACATATTGGACATACAGGTTGCCAATTTTCCAGAACCAGGTCCAGGAGCAGTTACGACGATCAAGTTGCGACTGGTTTTGATGTAGTCATTTTTTCCCATGCCTTCTGGAGAAATGATGTGATCCATATCCGTTGGATATCCTTTGATTGGATAGTGAAGATAAGAATCAATTCCGTTTTTCTCAAGTTGGTTGCGGAAGGCATCTGCAGCTGGTTGGCCAGCGTACTGTGTGATGACAACGGAGCCAACAAAAATTCCCAGTTCATTGAATTTGTCAATCAAACGAAGAACTTCTTGGTCATAAGAAATGCCCAAGTCACCACGTGCTTTGGAATGTTCGATGTTGTTAGCATTAATGGCAATTACAACCTCGACTTGCTCTTTCAATTCTTGCAAGAGCTTGATTTTGTTGTCAGGCTCATAACCAGGAAGAACACGAGCAGCGTGAAAATCTTCTAACATTTTGCCACCAAACTCCAAGTAGAGCTTGCCGTCAAATTGGTTAATGCGCTCCAAAATGTGGTCGCGCTGTAGATTCAAATATTGTTCAGAACTAAAAGCTTGTTTTTTCATTTTTTTACCTCTGACCTCTATTATAATAAAAAAATGGAAGTTAGGAAACTATGGAGTTAAAAAAGGAATCAAAAAGATTAGGCAAACGCTTGCATAAAAATCTGAAAAGCGCTATCATAGACTGTAGATTATTAAAATAATGAGGTAAGAAGATGCAAGAAAAATGGTGGCACAATGCCGTAGTCTATCAAGTTTATCCTAAGAGCTTTATGGATAGCAACGGAGATGGAATTGGCGATTTGCCAGGTATTACCAGTAAGTTAGACTATCTAGCTAAGTTAGGAATCACAGCGATTTGGCTTTCTCCTGTTTATGACAGTCCCATGGATGATAATGGCTATGATATTGCTGATTATCAAGCGATTGCAGCTATTTTCGGAACCATGGAGGATATGGACCAACTGATTGCGGAAGCTAAGAAGCGTGATATTCGTATCATCATGGACTTGGTGGTCAATCATACCTCAGATGAACATGCTTGGTTTGTCGAGGCCTGTGAAAATCCTGATAGCCCTGAGCGAGACTACTATATCTGGCGGGATGAACCTAACGATTTAGATTCTATCTTTAGTGGTTCTGCTTGGGAATATGATGAAAAGTCGGGTCAGTACTATCTCCACTTTTTCAGTAAGAAACAGCCGGATCTCAACTGGGAAAATGAAAAACTTCGTCAGAAAATTTATGAGATGATGAACTTTTGGATTGATAAAGGCATTGGTGGTTTCCGTATGGATGTCATTGACATGATTGGGAAAATTCCTGACGAGAAGGTGGTTAATAATGGTCCTATGCTCCATCCTTATCTCAAGGAGATGAATCAAGCGACCTTTGGAGATCAGGATCTCTTGACAGTAGGGGAAACCTGGGGAGCAACTCCAGAGATTGCTAAGCTTTACTCTGATCCAAAGGGCCAAGAATTGTCTATGGTCTTCCAGTTTGAGCATATCTGTCTTCAGTATCAGGAAGGTCAGCCTAAATGGCACTATCAAAAAGAGCTGAATATCGCTAAGTTGAAAGAGATTTTCAACAAATGGCAGACAGAATTAGGAGTTGAAGATGGCTGGAATTCGCTTTTCTGGAACAATCATGACCTCCCTCGTATCGTCTCAATCTGGGGAAATGACCAAGAATACCGCGAAAAATCTGCCAAAGCCTTTGCCATCTTGCTTCATCTCATGAGAGGGACTCCTTATATCTACCAAGGTGAGGAGATTGGGATGACCAACTATCCGTTTGAAACACTGGACCAAGTAGAAGATATTGAATCCCTCAACTATGCGCGTGAGGCTCTTGAAAAAAGTGTTCCGATGGAAGAAATCATGGACAGTATCCGTGTCATTGGACGTGACAATGCCCGTACCCCTATGCAATGGGACGAGAGCAAAAACGCTGGTTTCTCAACAGGTCAACCTTGGTTGGCAGTGAATCCAAACTATCAAGCAATCAACGTTCAAGAAGCGCTGACAAATCCAGATTCTATTTTCTATACCTATCAGAAACTGGTTCAAATCCGTAAGGAGAATAGCTGGTTGATTCGAGCTGACTTTGAATTGCTTGATACGGTTGATAAGGTCTTTGCCTATATCCGTAAGGACGGTGACCGTCGCTTCCTAGTTTTGGCTAACTTGTCCAATGAAGAGCAAGACTTGACCGTAGAAGGAAACGTCAAATCGGTTTTGATTGAAAACACCGTGGCTCAGGAAGTTTTTGAAAAACAAAGCTTAGCTCCATGGGATGCTTTCTGTGTGGAATTACTATAAACATTTTTTACAGAAAAATTTAAAATTGAAATCGTATAAAAACAAGGGAGGACTGTATGAAAGACAGAAATCCTTTGTTTTTTTATGACTAAAGTTTATAAACTTTCATTCTCAAAATTCAATTAACTTTACAAATTCCCACTATTTTGGTAAAATAAACTTATGTTATAAAAACTAACATAAAGGAGAAAGAAGATGAATACAAAAAAGCGTGTTCTTAGCGCAGGCCTGACCTTTGCGGCTGCTTTGCTTTTAGCTGCTTGCGGACAATCAGGTTCAGATACAAAAACTTACTCATCAACCTTTAGTGGAAATCCAACTACATTTAACTACTTGTTAGACTACTACGCTGATAATACAGCTATCATTACTAACCTAGTTGATGGTTTGCTTGAAAATGACAACCACGGAAACCTAGTTCCATCTTTGGCAGAGGACTGGTCTGTTTCAAGCGACGGTCTGACTTATACCTACAAATTAAGAAAAGATGCTAAATGGTTCACGGCTGACGGTGAAGAGTACGCCCCAGTCAAGGCCCAGGATTTTGTGACAGGTATCAAGTACGCAGTGGATAATAAATCCCAGGCCATTGACTTGATTCAAAACTCGATCAAGGGCTTGAATGATTATATTACAGGAGCGGATTCTGACTTTTCTAAGGTTGGAGTGAAAGCAATTGACGACCAGACTGTTGAGTATACTTTGGCGCGCCCAGAACCTTACTGGAACTCAAAAACAACCAATAGTATCCTTTTCCCAGTGAATGAAGAATTTCTAAATTCAAAAGGCAAAGATTTTGGTACCTTATCTCCAGATAGTATTCTCTACAGCGGACCTTATTTGTTAAAAGATTTCACATCAAAATCATCGATCGAGTATGTGAAGAACCCACATTACTATGATCATGACAAAGTATCAATTGAACACGTAAAATTGGCTTACTTTGATGGTTCAGACCAAGAATTGACCATCCGTAACTTTGAAAGTGGAGCTTATTCTATCGCTGGGGTTTATCCAAATAGTTCTAACTTTGCTAAGACCAAGGAGAAATATAAGGATAATATCGTCTATAGCTTGCAGGACAAGACTTCTTGGTATTTCAATTTCAACGTCAACCGTAAGGCTTACAACCATACGTCTAAAACGACAGATGAGCAGAAGAAGTCAACTGAGACAGCTGTCTTGAACAAAAACTTCCGCCAAGCGGTGAACTTTGCCCTGGACCGCACAGCCTATTCTGCTCAGTCAAACGGGGAAGAAGCAGCTAGCAAGACTCTTCGTAACACCCTAGTGCCTCCTACATTTGTCCAAGTTGGAGACAAGACCTTTGGAGAAGTAGTTGCTTCTAAATTGGTCAACTATGGCACAGAATGGTCAGATATTAACTTGGCAGATGCTCAGGATGCCTATTTCAACAAAGAAAAAGCCCAAGCAAAATTTGCGGAAGCTAAAAAAGAATTGGCAAGTCAAGGTGTGACTTTCCCAATTCACTTGGATGTTGCAGTTGATCAGACTAGTAAAAATGCTGTGACAGGCATGAACTCAGTTAAGCAAACCCTTGAGTCGGTTTTAGGTGCTGATAACATTGTCATTGATGTTCAACAACTTTCAACGGATGATTTTAATAATGTAGCCTTTTTAGCGCCAACACCAGCTGATCGTGACTATGATTTGAACTTTGATGGTTGGGTAGGTGACTACCAAGATCCGTCAACTTATCTTAATCCTTTCAATGCAGAGGATGGATTCTACCTCAAGATTTTTGGTCTAGATGCTCAAGAAGATAAAGCTAAGATTGCTAGCTTGGGACTTGATACTTACACCAAGATGCTCAAAGATGCAGATAGCGAAAATAAAGATGTAGCCAAACGCTATGAAAAATATGCTGAAGCACAGGCTTGGATGATTGACAATTCTCTGATTATGTCAGCAATGTCAAGTGGTGGTACAGCATCTGTAACCAAAGTAACGCCATTTACAAGAGGCTATTCACTGGTCGGCATCAAGGGTGATGGCAATAACTACAAGTACATGAAACTGCAAAAAGATACTGTGACAACCAAACAGTATGAAGAAGCTAAGACTAAATGGGAGCAAGAAAGTAAAAAAGCAATCGAAAAAGCTCAAAAAGAAGCAGAAAATCATGTTAAATAAAGATGAATGAGGTTCCGTAAGGGACCTTTTTGATGTTTATATAGTAAATTTATTGATGTAATTGTTTGCAAATCAAAAAGAATGTTTCGGAAAGAAGATGAAAACGCCTTACCTAAGCGGATTTATCTCACAAGTGTATTTTTTTATGATATAATAAAATGAAATAAAAATTGATAATAGAGGTATATCGTGAGTAGATCTTCGAAGCGAGCTCGTCAGGGTAAAACAAAAATATTGATTAGTTGGGGGTTGCTAGCTATCTATGCATTACTAGCAGTCTTTTTATTGTTTTTGATTTTCAAGTACAATATGCTAGCCTTCCGATATCTCAATATAGTGGTCACTGTCTTAATTGTAGCCTTAGCTATCTTGTGCTTCTTTTTAATTCGGTCCAAGAAAGTTCAAAATCTAACGCTGATTTTATTACTACTTGGTGTGTTAATCACTGGTACTTCTCTCTTTGCCGTAGGGCAGTTCATTGGATTTACCAGTCGTTTGAATGCAACATCGAATTACTCAAATTATTCGATGAGTATTGCAGTGTTAGCAGATAGTCCAATTGATAATATCAGTCAGGTAAGCAGTGTGATGGGACCGACTGGGACGGATAAGGATAATATCCAACAGTTGATGAATGATCTTAAGGATAGTCAAAATAGGGAATTGACTGTCGAAGAAAGTAGCTCCTATCTTGCGGCCTATAAGAGTTTGCTAGCTGGTGATACAAAGGCAATCATTCTAAACAGTGTCTTTGAAAATATTATCGAATCAGAATATCCTGACTATGCTTCAAAAATTAAGAAAATCTATACCAAAGAATTAACCAAGACGGTTGAAACTCCAAAAGATATCAAAGGTAACAGTTTCAACGTTTATATCAGTGGAATTGATACTTACGGTCCAATCAGTTCAGTTTCTCGTTCGGACGTCAATATCATTATGACAGTGAATCGCGAAACTAAAAAGATTCTCTTGACAACAACACCTCGTGATTCCTATGTTCCAATTGCAGATGGAGGCAACAATCAAAAAGATAAGTTGACCCATGCGGGGATTTATGGAGTAGATGCTTCAATACATACACTGGAAAATCTCTACGGTATTGATTTGAACTATTATGCTCGTTTGAATTTCACTTCTTTCTTGAAATTGATTGATCTCCTTGGTGGAGTTGATGTTTATAATGATCAGGATTTTACATCATTACATGGTAAGTTTCATTTTCCTATAGGGAATGTACATCTTGATTCGGAGCAAGCTCTTGGTTTTGTGCGTGAGCGCTATTCTTTGGCAGATGGAGATCGGGATCGCGGCCGTAACCAGCAAAAGGTCATTATTGCAATTCTGCAAAAATTAACCTCTACAGAAGCTTTGAAAAATTATGACAGTATTATAAAAGGGCTGCAAGATTCGATTCAAACCAATATGCCACTTGAAACCATGATGAACTTGGTCAATGCCCAACTTGAAAGTGGTGGAACTTATAAGATCAATTCACAAGATCTTAAAGGGACAGGGCGGATGGATTTACCATCCTATGCCATGCCTGATAGTAACCTCTACATGATGGAGATAAGTGATAGCAGTTTAGAGTCAGTCAAGGCTGCAATCAATGATGTGATGGAAGGGAAATAAGACAAAATGATTGATATTCATTCGCATATTGTATTTGGTGTGGATGATGGTCCGAAATCTAAGCAAGAAAGCAAGGCGCTTTTGACAGAAGCCTATCGGCAAGGGGTAAGGACTATTGTATCGACATCGCATAGACGAAAAGGAATGTTTGAAACTCCTGAGGAGACGATAGAGGCAAACTTTCAAGAAGTGAAGGAGCTAGCCAAGGAAGTGGCTCCAGATTTGAACATTCTCTATGGAGCAGAAATTTATTATACCCATGATGTGCTTGAGAAGTTAGAAAAACAGGTGATTCCAAGTCTCAATGGGACACGCTATGCTCTCATTGAGTTTAGTATGGCTACCCCTTACAGGGAAATCCATACTGCCTTGAGCAATGTTCTCATGCTTGGGATAACGCCTGTAGTTGCCCACATTGAACGTTACCATGAATTAGAAAATAACGAAAAACGTGTAAAAGAGTTGATTGACATGGGCTGCTACACTCAAATCAATAGCTCAAGTATTTTAAAACCAAAGTTATTTGGGGATAAATATAAATTTATGAAGAAACGAGCTCGCTATTTCCTAGAGCGTGATTTGGTACATTTTGTGGCGAGCGATATGCACAATTTAGACCAAAGACCGCCTTACATGAAAGAAGCTTATGAGATCGTCTCAAAACAATACGGTGAAAGAAAGGCGAGAGAATTATTTATCGAAAATCCTCGCTTTATCTTGGCAGATCAAATTATTTAGGAGTTGACATGAAAGAAAATAAAGAAATCGGAATTGATGTTGTTCAATTATTTAAAATCCTTTGGAAGAAGAAACTCGCTATCATACTAACTGCGGTTGTGACAGCGTTACTTGCATTTGGCTTGAGTAGTTTTGTGTTGAAACCGGAATATGCTAGTACAACACGAATCTATGTTGTTAGTCGCAATCAATCTGAAAATACAGGGTTGACGAATCAGGATTTGCAGGCAGGTACCTATCTTGTAAAAGACTATAAGGAAATTATCCTTTCGCAAGATGTACTGGAAAAAGTCATTTCAAATCTTAAATTAGAGAAAACAGTTAAAGAACTAACTAAGAAAATTCAGGTGACAGTACCGGTAGATACTCGTATCGTATCGATCGTTGTTAAGGATGATCAACCAGAAGAAGCAAGTCGTATCGCAAATGCTCTTCGTGAAGTGGCAGCTGAAAAAATCATTAAGGTAACTCGTGTATCTGATGTAACAACATTAGAGGAAGCTAGACCAGCAATAACACCATCCTCACCTAATATTCGTCGAAATACTGCACTTGCTTTCCTAGTAGGTGGAGCAGTGATGGTTGTTGCAGTCGTATTGCTTGAATTATTGGACGATCGTGTCAAACGACCAGAAGATGTCGAAGAAGTCATGCAGGTTGCACTTTTAGGAATTGTTCCAGATTTGGATAAGTTAAAGTAAGGGAGAAAACATGCCAACATTAGAAATCTCAAAAAAGCGTTTAGATTTTGCTAAAAAAGCTGAAGAACACTATAATGCTTTGCGTACCAATATTCAATTGAGTGGTGATAATTTGAAAGTTCTTGCTATTTCATCTGTCAAACCTGGTGAAGGAAAATCGACAACGTTAACTAATATCGCCTGGGCTTTCGCGCGTGCAGGCTATAAAACATTGCTAGTTGACGCGGATATCCGTAATTCAGTTATGTCTGGTGTCTTCAAGTCAAGGGAAAAAATTACTGGGTTAACTGACTTCTTAGCTGGAACTACTGATCTTTCAAATGGTCTCTGTGATACCAATATTGATAACCTATTTGTTATTCAGGCAGGACCGATATCACCTAACCCAACGGCCCTCCTGCAGAGTGAAAATTTCCATACCATGATTGATACCTTGCGTAAGTATTTTGACTATGTCATTGTGGATACTGCACCGATTGGGATGGTTATTGACGCCGCTATCATTACACAAAAATGTGACGCTTCTATCTTGGTTACGGCAGCTGGAGAGACAAAACGACGTGATATCTTAAAGGCAAAGGAACAGTTAGAACAAACAGGAACTCCTTTTTTAGGTGTGGTTCTAAATAAATTCAACACCGAAGTTGAAAAATATGGAGCTTATGGTGGTTATGGAGCCTATGGTTCCTATGGAAATTATGGGAAAAAGAAGTAGGTAGAGTTACCTAGGAGGTAGTTTTGAGAGAAGTATCAAATATTCGAAAACTAGAGATTCTCATAATACAACTGTTTCCAATTTATCTGTTATCGTTTGTATTAGCTAGTCATGAACTTCTGGTATTTCTGATGGTGGTTCACACTATTTCTTACTACATTAGTGCATATAGTAAAAATTTCAAATACCGGACCCTTGCAGAGGAATGTATACAAACGTTAAAATATATACTGGTTTATATTTTCTTATCCTGTCTAGTTTTTCCTATTTTAGAACCAAATATACCATATTTATCATTAGCTAATCTATTATGCATTGTGACTGTAAATTCAATTATGCTAATGATTGTCAATATTTGGATTCGTAAGATTTGGAAATATCTATCACTTCAAAAAAAATATACTCAGCGTATCTTGCTAGTGACCACACGTGCACGAGTTGAGAGAGTACTAAAGCAACTGTCTACTTATGAGTATGGCTATGTTTCAGCTGTTTGTATTGTGGATGATGAGCATTTTGAGTCTTCTAATTTGACAATCGTTACGTTGGATAACTTAGTAACCTATGCTACGAGATCAGTCGTAGACCAAGTGGTGATTAATCTCCCAAGCGAGAGCTTTTTAATTGCAGATTTTGTTTCTAAATTTGAAACGATGGGTTTACCAGTAGCTGTCAATATAGCAGCTTTAGATTTTGTGACCAATGGTGAAAAAGCGATTCAACGCTTTGGAAATTCTAGTGTTGTCAATTTTTCAACAACCTTTTATCGTTCGAGTGATGTTGCTTTAAAACGAATGATGGATATAATCGGATCCTTATTTGGTCTAGTTCTTTGTGGCATAGCGTCTATTTTTCTTGTTCCTCTGATAAAAAGAGACGGAGGGCCTGCTATTTTTGCTCAGGATAGGATTGGTAGGAATGGACGTATATTTAAATTCTACAAATTTCGTTCTATGAGAGTGGATGCTGAGGAAATTAAGAAGGACTTGATGAGTCAGAATCAGATGCAGGGTGGAATGTTTAAGATTGAAAATGATCCACGCGTGACAAAGATTGGACACTTTATTAGAAAAACGAGTCTAGATGAATTGCCACAATTTTGGAATGTTCTAAAAGGGGATATGAGTTTAGTTGGTACTAGACCACCAACCTTGGATGAGTATATGAAGTATACACCTGAACAAAAACGTCGTCTAAGTTTTAAACCTGGAATCACAGGCCTTTGGCAGATTAGTGGTAGAAGTAATATTAAAAACTTTGATGATGTGGTGAAGTTAGATGTTACTTATTTAGATGGCTGGACAATTTGGAAAGATATTGAAATTTTATTGAAGACTATAAAAGTTGTAGTAATGAAAGATGGAGCAAAGTAATTTTTGTTTTATCATAAAATGAAGTAGGAGTGATATGAGAAAATCAGTTTATATCATTGGTTCAAAAGGGATTCCTGCCAAATATGGAGGTTTTGAAACTTTTGTTGAAAAATTAACAGAATCTCAAAAAGATAGCAACATAAAATATTATGTTGCTTGTATGCGTGAAAATTCAGCTAAATCTGGTATTACAGATGATCGGTTTGAATATAACGGAGCAGTCTGTTTTAATATAGATGTTCCGAATATCGGCCCGGCCCGAGCGATTGCCTATGATATTGCTGCAGTTAATAAGGCTATAGAACTAGCCAAAGAAAACAGGGATGAAGCTCCAATTTTTTACATTTTAGCTTGTCGTATTGGTCCTTTTATTTCAAAAATTAAGAAAAAAATTCAGGACATTGGAGGCACTTTACTTGTGAATCCGGATGGTCATGAATGGCTGCGAGCAAAATGGAGCTTGCCAGTTCGTAAATATTGGAAATATTCTGAGAAACTTATGGTTAAACATGCCGATTTATTGGTCTGTGACAGTAAAAATATTGAAAAATATATCCAAGAGGATTATAAGCAGTATCAACCAAAGACCACCTATATTGCCTATGGGACAGATACAGCTCCTTCAAGCCTGAAAGCAGAAGATGCCAAAGTTCGAGACTGGTATCAGGAAAAAGGAGTTTGCGAAAATGGCTATTATTTAGTGGTGGGGAGATTTGTTCCTGAAAACAACTACGAAGCTATGATTCGTGAATTTATCAAATCTAAGTCTCAGAAAGACTTTGTCCTCATCACAAATGTGGAGCAGAATAAATTTTACGATCAGTTGTTACAGGATACGGGTTTTGACAAAGATCCTAGGGTCAAATTTGTCGGAACTGTTTATGACCAAGAGTTGCTCAAGTACATTCGTGAAAATGCCTTTGCTTATTTCCATGGGCATGAGGTTGGAGGGACCAATCCTTCTCTACTGGAAGCTCTAGCAGCCACAAAACTAAATTTGTTGCTAGATGTTGGTTTTAACCGTGAAGTCGGTGAAGATGGTGCTCTTTATTGGAAGAAAGACCAGTTGGCAAGTGTCATTGATCAGGCTGAACGTTTAGATAAACAATCTATTGAAGCCTTTAATAAGAAATCAAGCAAGCGTATTGCTCAAGCCTTTACATGGGGTAAAATTGTCACAGACTACGAGAAAGTATTTAAAGGATAGAAATGCAGAAAATTTTATATCTTCACGCTGGTGCCGAAATGTATGGTGCTGACAAGGTTTTGTTGGAGCTTATTAAAGGTTTGGATAAAGAAGCCTTTGAGGCTCATGTCATCTTGCCCAACGATGGCGTCTTAGTGGGTGCATTGGAAAAGGTTGGTGCTAAGGTAAAAGTAATTGATTATCCAATCTTGCGCCGTAAGTATTTTAATCCTAAGGGAATCCTTGAGTATTTTGGCTCTTATAATCGTTATTCAAAGCAAATTGCTAAATATGCTAAGGAAAATGGCATTACTCTCATTCACAACAATACGACTGCGGTACTTGAAGGGATTTATCTCAAACGTAAGTTGAAACTTCCTTTGATTTGGCATGTGCACGAGATTATCGTCAAACCAAAAGCAATCTCAGATTTCATCAACTTTTTGATGGGACGTTATGCTGATACGATAGTGACAGTTTCAAATGCTGTGGCCAACCACGTGAAGCAGTCTCGTTTTGTAAAAAATGACCAAGTTCAGGTCATCTATAATGGTGTTGACAATGGCGCCTATCATGAAATGGATGCCAGCGCAGTTCGTGACCAGTTTGGTATCGCACAGGATGCCTTGGTTATCGGAATGGTTGGTCGAGTGAATGCATGGAAAGGGCAAGGCGACTTTTTAGAAGCTGTGACTCCAATTTTGAAGGCTAATCTAAAAGCAGTAGCTTTTCTGGCAGGGAGTGCTTTTGAAGGTGAAGAGTGGCGTGTTGATGAGTTGGAAAAGGCAATATCAGACTCACCAGTGGCCGGACAAATCAAGCGTATCGATTATTATAATCAGACAACAGAGCTCTATAATATGTTTGATATCTTTGTCTTGCCAAGCACCAATCCAGATCCTCTACCAACTGTAGTTCTCGAATCAATGGCTTGTGGTAAACCTGTAGTGGGTTACCGTCATGGCGGTGTCTGTGAAATGGTGAAGGAAGGTAAAAACGGCTTTCTCACCACACCAAATCAACCTGTAGAATTGTCTAATGCTATTCAAGAATTGGCTAACAATACCGAGAAGAGAGAGCAATTTGGTGAGTCCTCTGTCCAACGTCAAAAAGAACTCTTCTCATTACAGAGTTATATTCAGAATTTCTCAGAGATATATAAGAAATACAATACTAAGATGAATACTGAATAAATTAAGAATAAAATAAGAATAAAATAAGAATAAATTAAAACCAATCGTATATCCAATTATTAATTTTATTCCTAGACGAAGACTCAAGAATAAAAATTTTACAGTCATTTGTGATAATTGTTGGGCTGGAAAAGTTTATCAAGAATTGGGCTTGCCTTATCAAACACCATTTGTAGGGATGTTTGTCTTTTCTCCTGATAACATCAAGATGCTCGAGAATTTAAAATACTATTTGAGTGGAAATATCTCCTTGAAATTTGTTAAGAAATCAAAATATATCAAGGACTTTGATAAAGCTTATCCTTTAGCGCTTCTTGATGATATTGAACTTCATTTCTTGCATTATGTAGACCAGGAAAAATTAACTCAAAAATGGAACCGTCGTTTAGAAAGAATTCATTGGTATAATTTGTATTTCAAGTTCAATGATAATGATGCTTGTAATTATAAATTGATAAAGGAGTTTGAAAAACTTCCTTACAAGAGTAAGATTATCTTCTCTTCAAAGAATTACAGTGATTTACCTTCTCTAGTTCATTTCAAATCAGCTGAAAAGCAAGGACACGTTGGCATCGACTTGAAAACGTATCATCGCTATTTTAATGTTGTAACTTGGTTGAATAAAGGAGGAGAAGATTTAACATAGACTATACATTAGGTAATATAATTATGAAACCACTTTTAACTGTCGTTATTCCAGTTTATAATGTCGAAAAATATTTGAAACGTTGTCTTGAAAGTATACTGTCTCAAGAGTGGAAATGTTATGACATTCTACTTATTGATGACGGAAGCACTGACAATTCTCCTCAAATTTGTGATAATTATGTTAAGGAATATGACTTTATCTCAGTTATCCACAAAGAAAATAGTGGGCTTTCTGAAGCTCGTAATACTGGTATTTTACATGCTAAAGGGGAGTATGTTTATTTTCCTGATTCAGATGACTGGATTGAACCACAAACCTTTGTAGAATTAGCAGAAGAGTTGGAGTCTCGAGAATTTGATATCATTTCTTTCAACCGTGAGTTTGTAAAAAGTGAAGAAGAAATTATTTTATCTGAGCCCAAAACAGATCAAGTGTATAAAGGTAAAGAGGCTTTTGTGAAAATGTTGACGCATAGTCACATCACTGGTTTTGCCAACGACAAAATATATAAGAAATCTCTTTTTATTGAGAATAATATCCTATTTCCCAAAGGGAAATATTATGAAGATTTGGGAACAAATTATAAGCTTTTTCTCTTAGCTAATAGAGTTTATGCGACAAATCAAAAATATTACCACTACCTAATTGATAACCCTGATTCCATTACACAATCATGGAATGAGAAAAAGTTTAGAGATATGTTTGAATTTTATAAAGAAGTTTTTTATTCGGATTTAGTTCGTTCGCAAATAAATCAAGAAGAATTTCAAATTTCAAAACTTTATTATGTAAATGGATTAACCCATATTTTAGCTAGTTTGTATAAATCTAAATTGGATAAGAAATATTTAGAACTCACTAATGAAGTGAAACTTGAATTACTAAAAAATAGAGTCTTTATTTCTCAAATGAAAGATCAACCAAATAAGTTAAAATATATACTGTTTAGACTTAAAGTGTTAAAATTTGCATTCAGTATTCAAAACATTTTCTGATATGATGTAGGAGTTTAGTTTGAAATACTCAGTTGTTATTCCAGTTTATAATGTTGAGAAATATATAGATCGTTGTTTACAAAGTGTTATTTTTCAGAATTATGAGGACTTGGAGATTATAGTGATCGAGAATGGATCTACAGATAATAGTCCTCATATTTGTGATACTTATGCTAACAAGTATCCTAATATCTCAGTCTATCACATTGAAAACCACGGTGTTGGTTTTGCCCGTAATTTTGGATTATCAAAAGCAAGAGGAGAATTCATATATTTTGTTGATGCGGATGATTATTTAATTGGTAATCTATTCTCTGATTTTGAAGAGAAGCTTCATGATAAGGTTGATTTGCTGGTGTTTAGTTATTATAATTCAATAGAAAAAGATCTTATTGAATTGAAGAGAAATCCCAAAATTTTACCGAATAATGTCTTGTTAGATAAAACTAATTTTATAACTTCTTTTAAAGAATTAGTTTTAACAGATATGATGTATACAGTATGGAATAAGATTTACCGAAGAGATTTTCTAATAGACAATAATTTGTATTTTTTAAAGTATGAACTAGGTGAGGATGTACGATTTAACCTGAGGGTATACGATTTTGTTGAAAATATTTTACTGTCCACAGAGTGTTACTATGTGTACATATCAGGTAGAATGAATTCTGCAATGGGGAGTTACAATTCAAATCGAGTTACATACCAGTTAGAGGAGTTATCACAGATTGAATACTTATTAAACAAATGGAATATTTTTGATAAGTCATTTATCGATACATTAAAATCAAGAATTTTAATGAGTAACATACAGAACATAGTGCTACAAAATATGTCTATAGAGACTCAGAAAAAAAAGATTGGCAAGTTATGTAGAATTGACGATATAAATTCTCTAATAAATAGTTCTCCTTCTAAATTACACATTCTTATACGTATTTTTTTGAAAAGTAAACTATATATCATTGTAATTTTTTTGAAAAGAATACAGAATTTTGTCGATAAGAAAAGATGATACGTATAGAAATGTTTGTTAGAGTATTCAATTTATTAAAAACATGGAAAGGTTTGGAAAGTATAAGTGAATAGTACTCGCTTTATATCAGAGAAGATTTATCTATTAACTTTATTTGTATGGATTATAGTTTCTTCATTAATTACTACTACATATTTTGTTAGATTAGATGGAGCATTGTTGATTTATCGCTTATCTCTATACGCTACTATTGCTATAATTCTTATAAAAGAATTATTTAATCTTTCGAATACGATGAATTATTTTAGATTTCATTTAAAACAAATGATTCTATTCATATTATTCATATTATCTATGCTAATCGTATCTAAAAATAGAGATGGTTTACTGGATATTACAGTTATTTTACTGGTTGCTTCAGCTAGAGATATTGATTTTAAGAAGTTATTAAAAACTTTCTCATATGCATCTTTTTCAGTATTAGCGATAACGATTTTTTCTAGTAATTCTGGGATTATTTCTAATATGTATATGAATGCTAATGGAGGATATCGCTATAGTTTAGGTTTTAATTATGTATCTTTTGCTTCTCAGCGTACGTTTTTTGCAATATGTAGTTATCTGATGTATAAAGGAAGAAAAATATCATATCTTGAGCTATTTTCTTTTTTGATACTCACTATTTATATGTTCCAACAGACAGGGACAACCAGTCCTTTTTATTTGAGTCTTCTCATAATACTTTATACCTGTTTTAGTAATAAGATTTTTAAGAAAGATTTTATCATTGATAATGGCTGGTTGACTAAGATAGTAAATCATTGTTTTTCTTTTGCGTTAACGATAATACTATATTTTTGCTTCTATTCATCAGGTATGTTGTACCATTTGACCGACAAATTCACCCATAATCGTCTTAGATTAAGTGTAGAAGGATTTCATAATTTTGGGGTTTCAATTTTTGGGAGACCGATAACATTTACAACATTTGATATTTTTGGGAACTTTTCTAGTAATTATAATTTTATTGATAGTTCATTTGTCCAGCTCCTTGTTATTGATGGTTTATTAGTTACTCTATTTATGTTACCAGCTTTGACAGGAGTAGTATCCTATTTCAAATTAAAAAGAAGAGATACTGTACTAGCTTGTATAGGAATTATGACAATACATGGTATGTTTGATCCTCAGATGTTAGTACTTCGTTACTCACCTCTTATTCTATTGATTAGTCGACTATTTATCATGAACGATGAGAGAAATATTGAGTAAATAAAAACGGAATATAGAAGGGTTGAGAAAATCTAGTCAATTATGAAAGTTTTAAAAAATTATGCTTATAATCTTTCTTATCAGTTATTACTCATAATACTACCTATCATCACAACTCCATACGTTACGAGAGTATTTTCTTCAAATGATTTAGGAACCTATAGTTTTTTTAACTCCATAGTTACTTATTTTCTTTTGTTAGCTACTTTAGGAGTAGCCAATTATGGTACAAAGGAGATTTCTGGTGATCGAAAAATCATTCGTAAGAATTTTTGGGGAATTTATACTTTACAGCTAGGAGCAGCTATTTGTTCTTTTGTACTGTATGTTTTGTTATGTCTGATTTTACCTGCTATGAAAAATCCTGTGGCCTATATTCTAGGTTTTAGTTTGCTTTCTAAAGCTCTAGATATTTCTTGGTTATTTCAAGGTTTAGAGGATTTTCGAAAGATTACAGTAAGAAATATTACGGTGAAATTAGCCGGTGTTATTTCTATCTTTCTATTCATAAGATCAGCAAACGACCTATATTTATATGTTTTTTTTCTGACAACTTTTGAATTGTTGGGACAATTAAGTATGTGGATACCAGCAAGAGAGTTTATTGGTAAACCATACTTTGATTTGATGTATGCTAAAAGGCACTTGAAGCCAGTCATCTTATTGTTCTTACCTCAGATTGCTATATCGCTTTATGTAACATTAGATAGCACTATGCTTGGAGCTCTTGCTTCAACAAGAGATGTAGGTATTTATGACCAAGCTTTGAAACTTATTAATATTTTATTAACTCTAGTAACTTCATTGGGTAGTGTTATGTTACCGCGAGTTTCAAATCTATTATCATCAGGAGATCATAAAGCAGTTAACAAGATGCATGAGATGTCATTTCTGATTTATAATTTGGTAATTTTCCCTATTATAGCAGGGATGTTAATCGTAAATGATGATTTTGTAAATTTTTTCCTGGGGCAAGATTTCCAAGAAGCACGTTATGCGATAGCAATTATGATTTTTAGAATGTTCTTTATTGGTTGGACCAATATTATGGGTATTCAAATCTTAATACCTCATAATAAGAATAAAGAGTTTATGCTGTCAACAACAATTCCTGCAATTGTTAGTGTGGGATTAAATCTTCTCTTGCTTCCCAAGTTGGGCTATATAGGTGCTGCAATTGTGTCTGTCTTAACAGAGGTACTAGTATGGCTGATACAGTTATTCTATACTCGTTCTTATTTGAGAGAGGTGCCTATTCTAGGTGCATTGATTAAAATTATAATCTCATCTGGAGTTATGTATGGTATTTTGTTATTTATAAAACAATTCCTCAATGTATCACCAATGATTAATGTGGGACTATATGCTGTTCTAGGGGCAATAATTTATGCCAGCTTGATCTTAATCTTAAAGGTCATAAATCCAAATGAGTTAAAACAACAATTACTAAAAAAATAAAGGGGTGTATTATGTACGACTACTTAATCGTTGGTGCTGGTTTGTCTGGAGCAATTTTTTCTTATGAAGCAACCAAGCGTGGAAAAAAAGTAAAAGTTATTGATAAACGTGACCACATTGGTGGGAATATCTACTGTGAGAATGTAGAAGGGGTTAATGTTCATAAATATGGTGCACATATCTTCCATACTTCTAATAAGAAAGTCTGGGATTATGTTAATCAATTTGCTGAATTTAACAACTATATCAACTCGCCTGTAGCTAATTATAAGGGTAGCCTTTATAATCTACCTTTCAATATGAATACTTTCTATGCTATGTGGGGGACAAAAACTCCTCAAGAAGTGAAAAATAAGATTGCTGAGCAAACGGCTCATATGAAGGACGTTGAACCTAAAAACTTGGAAGAGCAAGCTATTAAGTTGATCGGTCTAGATATTTATGAAAAATTGATTAAAGGATATACTGAAAAGCAATGGGGACGTTCTGCGACTGACCTTCCACCGTTTATCATTAAACGTTTACCAGTTCGTTTAACCTTTGATAATAATTATTTTAACGACCGTTATCAAGGGATTCCAATTGGAGGGTACAACGTTATTATCGAAAATATGCTGAAGGATGTGGAAGTAGAACTTGGAGTTGACTTTTTTGCCAATCGTCAAGAATTAGAAGCTTCTGCTGAAAAAGTTGTCTTTACAGGGATGATTGACCAATACTTTGATTATAAACATGGTGAGTTAGAATACCGTAGTCTTCGTTTTGAGCATGAAGTTCTAGATGAAGAAAACTATCAAGGAAACGCAGTTGTAAACTATACAGAACGAGAAATTCCTTATACTCGTATTATTGAGCATAAACATTTTGAGTACGGCACACAAGATAAAACGGTCATTACTCGTGAGTACCCAGCAGATTGGAAACGAGGAGATGAACCTTATTATCCAATCAATGATGAGAGAAACAATGCTATGTTTGCTAAGTATCAAGAAGAAGCAACACAGAATGATAAGGTGATTTTCTGCGGACGTTTAGCAGACTACAAATACTACGACATGCATGTGGTCATTGAACGTGCCCTACATGTTGTAGAGGAAGAGTTTAACAAAGATAATGAAGGATAAAATTGATATTGTTGTTTTATGGGTAGATGGGAATGATCCTAACTTTATTAAGGAAAAACAAAGAGTAACTAGTCAAAAGGAATCGTTAAATGCAGACGCTGATGGTGAACAGCGTTATCGAGAATATGGAATTTTTCAGTATTGGTTTCGTATGATTGAGAGACATGCACCGTGGGTCAATAATATTTATTTAATTACGAATGGTCAAAAGCCGAGCTGGCTGAACCTTAGTCATCCAAAGTTGAGATTTATATCACATAAGGAATTTATTCCAGAATCCTATCTTCCAACTTTTAATTCAGCGACTATTGAGTTAAATCTTCATAGAATTGAAGGCTTGTCTGAAAATTTTATTTATTTTAACGATGACATGTATTTGATAAAAGATGTAAAGCCTTCAGATTTCTTTAAAAATAATAAACCGAGGCTTTTAGCAGTTTACGATGCTTTAGTTCCATGGTCCTCGTATACAAACACTTATCATAATAACGTTGAATTGATTTATCGTCATTTCCCCAAAAAGCAAGCCTTAAAGTCTTCGCCTTGGAAATTTTTTAATTATAGATATGGTGCTTTAATATTGAAGAATATCTTATTACTTCCATGGGGCCCTACGGGGTATGTAAATCAACATCTTCCAGTTCCAATGAAAAAGAGTACTTTAGCTCATCTTTGGAAAATCGAGTCGGAGGTATTGGATAGAACGTCACGGAATCAATTCAGAAATTATGGGGTGGATGTGAATCAGTATATTTGTCAGCACTGGCAAATTGAAAGTAATGAGTTTTATCCAATTTCAAAAAATATGGGTGAATCAATTGAGCTAAATCAAATTGATAAGCTGAAGAAGATTTTTGGAAATAAGAAGCGAAAACTACTATGTGTGAATGATAGTATTAATATTGATGAAAGAAATATTATACTTTTCAAAAAATTATTAGAAGAACGCTATCCAGAAAAGTCATCTTTTGAAAAATGAAAGGTAAAATATGAAATACTACTTAAAAGAAGAATTTTTAAATGATGTTAACCAAAAAAATGCTGGCAATAAGGCACGTAATGATGTTGAAACTGTGTTAAATGAGTTGGGATATATCCCTTTAAGAGTATTGGTTGATGATTGGTATAAAATGAATGTACTCAAGGCACAGATACATAAATTTCAAGCACTATCAAAAGCATTCAAACTTTTAAAAAGAGGCGATGAGATTGTTATCCAATTTCCATTATTACACCATTCCTTACTATTTAGTAATTTACTAAAATCCCTTAGAAAAAAAGGTATTAAAATCTATTTCCTGATTCATGATTTAGAAACATTACGTTTTGTAAATGATGAAACATTACCTTTTAGAATGAAATTACGTATGAAAATTACGGAGGGATCTTCTTTACATTATGTAAATGGTATTATTGCTCATAATAAAGTAATGAAAGGAGTATTAGTCAATAAAGGAGTTCTTGGAGAAAAAATTACTAATTTAGAAATCTTTGATTATTTAATTCCAGATTTTATAGAAAAAACTAGTTTAAGAAAAGAACAACCAATAATTGTTGCAGGAAATTTATCACAAGATAAAGCAGCATATCTATACTCATTACCTATAGAACCACAATTTAATTTATATGGTGTTGGATTTGATGAGTCTAGGAAGTTATCTAATGAAACCTACTTTGGTTCATTTCTTCCAGATGAACTTCCATCAGTATTGGAAGGAAGTTTTGGTTTAGTTTGGGATGGTGACAGTTCTGAGACTTGTAGTGGATTTTTTGGAGAGTATCTACGCTATAACAATTCTCATAAAGCGTCACTTTATTTGGCTTCTGGTTTCCCTATCATTGTTTGGAAGGAATCTGCTTTGTCTCATTTTGTCTTAAAGAATAATTGTGGTATCACAGTTGATTCTTTGTTTGACATACAAGAAACAATCAATAATATTTCGGAAGAAGAATATCAAGAGTTAGTAGAAAATGCACAAAAGGTAGGAAATAATATAAGATCAGGATATTATTTGAAAATAGCTTTAGAGAAACTAACTAAATACTTAGTTTAAATTCACTAAGTAATGTATCATTTGTCTCTGATTACTAATTAGAAAAATTCTAATTTAATATAGAAAGGTAGTTCGATTATGAAAGGTATTATCCTTGCAGGAGGTTCAGGAACTCGCTTGTATCCTTTGACTCGTGCTATATCCAAACAACTGATGCCGGTTTATGATAAACCCATGATTTATTATCCTCTATCGACACTCATGTTAGCTGGTATCAAAGATATTTTAATTATCTCTACTCCTCATGATTTACCTCGTTTTAAAGAGCTGCTTCAAGATGGTTCGGAGTTGGGAATTAATCTTTCTTATGCGGAACAACCTAGTCCAGATGGTTTGGCCCAGGCCTTCATTATCGGTGAAAAATTTATTGGAAATGACAGTGTCGCCCTAATTTTAGGAGATAATATTTACTATGGTCCTGGTCTATCTAAAATGCTTCAGAAGGCTGCTAATAAGGAGAAAGGTGCAACTGTTTTTGGATATCAAGTTAAGGATCCTGAAAGATTTGGTGTTGTGGAATTTGATGAAGAGATGAATGCTGTTTCTATTGAGGAAAAACCAGAACATCCTCGTTCCAATTATGCAGTGACCGGCCTTTATTTCTATGATAATGATGTTGTAGAAATTTCAAAAAATATTAAACCAAGCCCTCGTGGTGAATTGGAAATTACAGACGTAAACAAAGCATATCTAGAACGTGGAGACTTATCAGTTGAGCTAATGGGGCGTGGTTTTGCGTGGTTAGATACTGGAACTCATGAAAGTTTATTAGAGGCGTCACAGTACATTGAGACAGTGCAACGGATGCAAAATGTTCAAGTGGCAAACTTAGAAGAGATTGCTTATCGTATGGGTTATATCAGCCGTGAGGATGTATTAAAGTTGGCGCAACCTCTTAAGAAAAATGAATACGGACAATATTTGCTCCGTTTGATTGGAGAAGCATAGATGACAGATAATTTTTTCGGTAAGACGCTTGCGGTTCGTAAGGTCGAAGCTATTCCAGGTATGCTGGAGTTCGATATTCCCGTTCATGGAGATAATCGTGGTTGGTTCAAAGAAAATTTCCAAAAGGAAAAAATGCTCCCCCTTGGTTTCCCAGAGTATTTCTTTACAGAAGGAAAATTACAAAACAATGTATCCTTCTCACGTAAAAATGTTCTCCGTGGTCTACACGCAGAACCTTGGGATAAGTACATCTCTGTAGCAGATGGTGGGAAGGTTCTGGGTTCTTGGGTTGATCTACGCGAGGGCGAAACTTTCGGAAATACTTATCAAACAGTAATTGATGCAAGTAAGGGAATCTTTGTTCCCCGTGGTGTGGCTAATGGATTTCAGGTTCTATCAGATACAGTCTCTTATAGCTATCTGGTCAACGATTATTGGGCATTAGATTTGAAACCTAAATATGCCTTTGTCAATTATGCAGATCCAGAATTAGGAATTGAGTGGGCCAATCTTGCTGAAGCAGAGGTTTCAGAAGCAGATAAAAATCATCCACTACTTAAGGATGTAAAACCTTTGAAAAAAGAAGATTTGTAAAAAAGGAAAGACTATGACTGAATACAAAAAAATTATCGTGACAGGTGGAGCAGGTTTTATCGGTTCTAACTTTGTTCATTATGTTTACAAGAACTTTCCAGATGTTCACGTGACAGTATTAGACAAGTTGACTTATGCTGGAAATCGCGCTAATATTGAGGAAATTTTGGGAGATCGTGTTGAGTTAGTTGTTGGTGATATTGCTGATGCGGAGTTGGTAGACAAGTTGGCTGCTCAAGCAGACGCTATCGTTCATTATGCAGCGGAAAGTCACAATGATAATTCACTGAATGACCCATCACCGTTTATACATACTAACTTCATCGGAACCTATACTCTTTTGGAAGCAGCTCGCAAATATGATATTCGCTTCCACCATGTATCGACAGATGAAGTTTATGGTGATCTTCCTCTTCGTGAGGATTTGCCAGGAAATGGTGAAGGTCCAGGTGAGAAATTTACTGCTGATACCAAATACAATCCTAGCTCTCCATACTCATCAACCAAGGCCGCTTCAGACTTGATTGTAAAAGCCTGGGTACGATCATTTGGTGTCAAGGCAACGATTTCTAACTGTTCAAATAACTACGGTCCTTATCAACACATTGAAAAATTCATCCCACGTCAGATTACCAACATCCTAAGTGGAATTAAGCCAAAACTTTATGGTGAAGGTAAGAATGTTCGTGACTGGATTCATACCAATGATCATTCTTCGGGAGTTTGGACAATCTTGACAAAAGGTCAAATCGGTGAAACTTACTTAATCGGGGCTGATGGTGAGAAGAACAACAAGGAAGTTTTGGAACTTATCCTTAAGGAAATGGGCCAAGATGCAGATGCCTATGATCATGTAACTGACCGTGCAGGACATGACCTCCGCTATGCAATTGACGCTAGTAAGCTCCGTGATGAATTAGGCTGGAAACCAGAATTCACTAATTTTGAATCTGGTCTCAAGGAAACAATCAAGTGGTATACAGATAACCAAGAATGGTGGAAAGCAGAGAAAGAAGCTGTTGAAGCCAATTATGCTAAAACTCAGGAGATTATCAAATTATAAAAAGCAGGAAATAGTTGCTTTTTATTGCTATAGTGGGAAGAGTTACAGATTAGGAAGGTGTAGAGATGATTTTAATTACAGGAGCAAAAGGCCAATTAGGAACTGAACTTCGTTATTTATTAGATGAGCGTAATGAAGAATACGTAGCAGTAGATGTGGCTGAGATGGATATTACAAATGAAGAAATGGTTGAGAAAGTTTTCGAAGAAGTTAAACCGACTTTAGTATACCACTGTGCTGCCTACACCGCTGTTGATGCAGCAGAGGATGAAGGGAAAGAATTAGACTTTGCTATCAATGTTACGGGGACAGAAAATGTCGCAAAAGCATCTGAAAAGCATGGTGCAACCCTAGTTTATATTTCCACCGACTATGTCTTTGACGGTAAGAAACCAGTTGGAGAAGAGTGGGAAGTTGATGATCGACCAGATCCACAGACAGAATATGGACGTACAAAGCGCATGGGAGAAGAGTTAGTTGAGAAGTATGTGTCTAATTTCTATATTATCCGTACTGCCTGGGTATTTGGAAATTACGGTAAAAACTTTGTTTTTACGATGCAAAACCTTGCGAAAACTCATAAGACATTAACGGTTGTAAATGACCAGCATGGTCGCCCAACTTGGACTCGTACCTTGGCTGAATTTATGACTTATCTAGCTGAAAATTGCAAGGAATTTGGTTACTATCATTTATCGAATGACGCAACAGAAGACACAACTTGGTATGATTTTGCAGTTGAAATTTTGAAAGATACAGATGTGGAAATCAAGCCAGTAGATTCAAGTCAATTTCCAGCAAAAGCTAAACGTCCGTTAAACTCAACAATGAGTCTGGCTAAAGCTAAAGCTACTGGATTTGTTATTCCAACTTGGCAAGATGCCTTGAAAGAATTTTATAAACAAGAAGTAAAAAGTGATATTAACTAATTTGAATCCTGGTCGTTAATGAACTCCCCACGAAAATAATAGATATAATATTCTCATGACAACAGCTTTGCAGTGTGTAAGAAATGAGTT